>DRHS01000279.1 GCA_011053095.1 Bacteroides sp. | reverse complement strand
GATATTTGCCCAATCAAGATCAAAAAGCATGGCAGAAGAGCTAAGAGTTTATTTAAATACGGATTAACACATCTATCAAATGTCCTGTTTTCCAACGATATAGATAAATTTATTCACTGTTGTAAATTTTTGTCATGTACTTAGAAAATCCTGACAGGTTTCTGATGATGACAAAAAGTATATATCATAAAAATGCCTGACCTTGCTTTTCAATTTATCCATACTATCCTCATAAAAAGATAATCTGATCAATGAAAGGATCTTTTCAATAAGAGTAGATTCAAGTACAAGCACGTTTAGAGTAAATGGTTCAAGGTTGTATTTATCAATCAGCACACTATTATTTGTATCATTAAAATATTGGGCAATTAAAGAATCCACAGGCATTCGTTCGAAAGGAACAGGATTGGCAAATGAGTTAATTTCTAATATAAGTTTTTCCTGGATTCCCGATTCAGTTTTCGTTTCGATCAGTCTATCATAATTGTATGCAGTTTTTCTATATTTCGTCTGCTTGCTTGTTATTCCTTCTAAATTGACTTCCTCGAATTCGGAGGTTATTTCTTTCTCAATCCTTCTTATCAGGACTCTCACTTGAGTTTCTGTTTGACTATCTGATTTCAGTATTGCAAGATCAACATCCTCTGAAAATCGTGCAATTAGTTTATGCACCTTCGACAACGATGTACCTCCTTTGAAAACGACATTCCCTGAATATTCAGACTTTGAAAGTCTTTTTAGAATAAACGTGACCCAATAATCTTTTTCAACAAAAATATCCCTAATGTCAAGATGGTCACTAGCCGCTCTTATAGCATCCCGAAAGGTTTCTGAATTTTCATGCAGGATCATGATATTCTCCATTTAAATGTATTCACCAGAATATCACTACTAATATTGAACTCAAATACCGTAGCTGGATTCAGTGAAATGAATAATGAATTAGTGATATTTTCACCATACACTTGATCAAGTATTGCACCTGTTAAAGCTCTGGTACCTGGATTATATTTGAGAGCGTATTTAGCAATAGACAGTATTTCGGTCTCAGTAAAGTCATTTATTATCACTAATATTCTTTTGCAGGATTCTGTAATATCTGCATCCGGGATTCTTTTTATAAATCTTAGTGAATCAAGAATCTGTAGGATATAAATATTGTCCTTTGAAATGGTGTTTTTCTGGCGAACAAAGCGGATGCTGTATTTTCCGCGCTTTTTGGGTTTTCTTTCAATGTTGGTTCCTATTTGAATAGTATTTGATACTTGTGTTGTTAAACCCAGTTTATTGAAAACACTTACCCCGGTAAGGTAACCGATTATTTTATTCTCTTCTTCAAGCAAGTCCTTTACAATTTGGTATTCCACAGGACGTAAGACTCCAAATTTAGTTTTTTCAGGTTTGTAAAATTGTCCCTTAGAAAGTCTTACTATTTTACCTGTGGCGACAAATCTGCTAAGTGTTTTCTTTAAAGCTTCTACTTTGTTCACCGGTATATCAAAATCTTCGTAGGTGAAAACATATCCTGTCTTGAGTCTGTTTATTTTATTCCTAACTATATCAGTAACATACATGAGCTGTGCTATTTTCAGCAAATATACAAAATGTCACGTTTTTACCGGCAAAAACGTGACATTTATATAATTGGAGTAGCTAAAAATTTCCGATTTGGAATTCATCGAACGCGACAGCAAGGACGCTACTTACAAGTATGCCCTGCTGAGAGGTACCATTGAGATCATCCAGGTATCGGGATCATCCAGGTAGCAATACTTCTCAATAACCCCATTATCTGCAGCATCCTGTGACCCATCAATACGGGTGCCGATATTCAGGTTTTCCTGCATCCACCACTTCCCCTTGATCGTAACAATCTAATATACCTGTCCATCCCGATAGTCGGTGATTGAATCAATTTCCTGGGAAAATAATTTCATGAGTATCTTTAGGCAGTCGATCTGAATTCCTGCATATGCTGCATCGCTTAATTTTTATTTCCATATTCTTGTTTGCCTCAAATTTTTCCTTCGGACAGTTGGAAGGAAAGGTGCTTGATGTAGAGACCGGGCAGCCGGTTCCAGGCGTGGTAATCTACGGCCAGGGGGATCAGACCCTCACCACCACAACAGGGAAATTTTCACTTGACCCGTCAACCTATGGCTACCTGGTTTTTTCACACCTGGGATACCAGGCTGACACATTATACCTGACCGGTGATACGGACAGCCTGATGGTATATTTAGTGCCGGATTATTTCCAGCTGAACCAAATTCTGATCCGAGGTCCCCTGCTTCCCCATAAAATCCAAAGCATCCCTTCCAGCATTTCCTACTTACTCGGATCCGAAGTTCTGCTGTCAGGAAAAGCTACCGTTATGGAGGGACTGAACCAGGTTCCCGGTGTGTATGTTCATTCGGGTGCCTGGAATACCAACCGCGTCACTATTAGGGGAATTGGTTCCCGGACCCCCTATGGTACCAACCGGATTCGGGCATATTATAACGATATACCACTGACCACCGGGGATGGGACCACTGTTATCGAAGACATCGACCCTTCCATGATCCATTCAGTGGAAGTTGTGAAAGGTGCAAAATCGGCATTATATGGTTCCGGGCTTGGGGGAATTATCCTGCTAAACGGGAAGAAATACCTGAAACCTGGACTTCATGGTCATGTAGGAATGGAAACCGGGATGTTCGGGACCTATCAGCCGGATGCCAACATTCAATACCGGGATGGAAACCTGTCTCTGCAAGCTGGCTATGCATTCACACATACCGATGGATGGCGGCAAAACAGTGAATACCGGCGACACAACCTGTTTTTTAACGCCGGCCTTGAACAGGAAAAGTCCAGCACACAGCTTCTTCTGAATTACATTGACCTGAAGGCATACATCCCCAGCTCGCTTAGCCAGGAGACCTTTCAGATCGCACCCGACTCTGCGGCAAACAACTGGCTTAGCGCAAAAGGTTTTGAAGAATACAGGAAGCTCCTTACAGGCATCCGGCATGTCCGGGAAATCACATCATGGCTGGAAAGCTCTACTGTAGTATATCTGAACTTCTTCGATGGCTATGAGCTTCGCCCTTTCAATATTCTTGACGATGATGCTGTCCAGGCCGGAGTCCGCTCACATGCAGGCTTTAGATACAGGAATACCAGGCTCAAAATAGGTTTTGAAGGAGTTTTTGAGAAGTATAACTGGAGCATTTATGATACCGATTCTGGTAATTTTGGTGGATTGATCAATCAATTCCAGGAAACCAGGCATCCTTTCCATTTGTTCCTCCAGGGAGGATATGATTTTGCCAACGGCGGAAATATCGAGGCTGGAATTAGTTTCAACCATCTTAGGCACTGCTCAAAAATTAATTGGCATTCTTTGTGTTGATTATGATAATATCGAATAATTCCATTGAGGAAGAATTTCATCTCTTTTAATATTGATTGTGTTTTCGACTTCTGATTTATTGAACGTCATGATCATGTCCCATTTCTAGTTGAAATTCCTTGCTGAGAGGTTCGTTTTTGAATTTCTTCTTTTATGGTTTTTTGCATTTGATTCAGTATTCTAAAGTTATTGACTTTTCTCATCTTTAGCT
>DRHS01000278.1 GCA_011053095.1 Bacteroides sp. | reverse complement strand
GCCTGATATTCAATGACTTACAGATGCTGTTGATAATATTTCATGCCATTGATATTCAGGTGGTTACAAGGCGCACTTATTAACAATTTGAAACCCTGAAATTTGTCCCTAATTTTGTATGAAACCTTTTTAGACTGGACTCATATAATTAATTTATACCATGATAATCCGTTTAACTTTTATTGTTCCTATTGCATTTTTGATTGTATCCGGCAGCTATGCCCAGAGAAATATTCCTGAAGTCTACAGCAATCTGCACAGAGACGCTCGTGGACGCCTGTATATGGAATATCAGCCCGGTAAAAAGGCCTACCGGGTAGACGAACCTGCAAAGTACTCCCTGGAACAGCTAATTGGCAATCCTTCCGGAACCGAAACAGGAATAGCATTTGATATGAAGAATCAGGAATTTGAAGGATTCCTGTATTACGGTTTCATCCACCATGATGACGGAGCTTACCCGTATCCCGTATACTTCAGGAATTATGAGGCTATTCACCAGGGGAAAGCTAATATTGATATTCTTAATGGCATGTCCGGCAAGTATGATATGATAGGATGGGAGGACCGGGGAAGTGGATTAATGGGATACAGGATTATCTCCATATATGGCGAGATTTTATACGATGGAAAAATTGGATTTAAAGGGACCGGACCCTTTGAGATAGCTACTACAATTATTGAAGGACCTTTCCTGAATATGGTTGGACCTGACAGAGTAACTGTCAGCTTCAAAACCAATATAAGTTCAAAGTCCTCTGTAATTATAGATGGCAAAAAATTCAATGATAAACGTTCTGTCTACGATCATAGTATTGATGTAACCGGACTATCCCCGGATACAAAATATAGTTATTACATAAAAGGACTTACACAATTGTCCAATGAATTCAGCCTTCGAACATCTCCCATGCCGGGAAGCCGGACAGCATTTACATTTGCCTATGCAAGTGATTCAAGAAATGGTGAGGGAGGAGGAGAAAGGAATGTGCGTGGGGTAAATGTATACATTATGAAAAAGATACTGGCTCTCTCTCTCTACGAGGATGCCCGCTTTTTTCAATTTACTGGTGACCTGATCACAGGGTATTCCACCGATAAAAAAAATCATGAATTGCAATATGCCAACTGGAAGAGGGCTGCGGAGCCGTTCTGGCATCATTTCCCTATCTATGTAGGCATGGGTAACCATGAAGCCCTTGAGTTCAGTTTCCGTGATACCATAAATGGCAGACCAATAAGGATGAAGATTGACCGATTCCCGTTTGATACAGAATCTTCTGAAGCGGTTTATATGGAAAACTTTGTAATGCCTGAAAACGGACCAGAAAGTGAGGATGGATCCAGGTATGACCCCAATCCCAAGAAAACAGATTTCCCTTCATACAAAGAATCTGTTTTTCACTATTCGTATGACAACGTAGGGGTGATTGTACTGAATTCAGACTACTGGTATAGCTCAACTGCGCCATTCATACGGTTTACGAGCGGGGGACTCCATGGGTATATTATGGACAATCAGTTAAAATGGCTTGAGGAAACTCTTGCCATGTTCGAGGAGGATCCAAATATTGACCATGTTTTTGTTACACAGCATACACCTGCTTTTCCTAACGGCGGACATGTTCAGGATGATATGTGGTATGGCGGAAAGAATGACTGGCGACCTTTTGTCGCTGGCAAACCGGTTGCAAAGGGTATAATTGAAAGACGGGATGAGATACTTGATTTGATGATAAACAAAAGTACCAAGGTTCTGGCTTTATTAACAGGGGATGAGCATAATTATAACCGGCTAAAAATATCCGATCAGATGCAGAGATACCCGGAAATGTATTTCGCTGAGAAATCAGTTTTGAAGCGGGAGATATGGCAGATCAATAACGGAGCAGCGGGTGCACCCTACTATGCTCAGGAGCAAACTCCATGGTCGGAGTATGTATCTGGATTTACTACCCAGAATGCACTCGTTCTGATTAGTGTTGACGGTACAAAGGTAACAATGAAAGTAATAAACCCGGATACCCTGGATTTAATTGATGAGGCTATTTTGAGGGAATAAGGAGGGAGCTGTCTCCATAACTCAGAAATCGAAATTCATTTTTTAAGGCAAAATCATAGACCCTGCGCCAGTCCTCACCTATGAATGCCGAAACAAGCAATAGCAGGGTGCTACGGGGCTGATGGTAGTTTGTCAACAGGCGGTCGACTACTCTGAAACTGTAGCCTGGCACTATGATAAGGCGGGTGATCCCTTCCAGTGAATCCAGACCATGCCTGTCCATATAACCAAGGAGATTTTCAAGGCTTGATTTCCTGTCCCCAGGCTCTATGCCATAAGCATCCCACTGGTCAAGGAATAATGGTGCAGAAGCTCCCGGATCCTCGCCTCCAAGTCTTATCCCGAGCCAGAATATTGACTCAAGTACCCGGGTGCTTGTTGTGCCGACAGCCATGATATTTCCTTCATGGTTTAAGAGAGACTCAATTGAGCTGCGGCTGATAAAAAAATGTTCGGCATGCATAGGATGATCACCTATCTCATCTGCGATTACAGGCTGGAAAGTCCCGGCGCCAACATGAAGTGTCAACTCGGTTTTCTTTATCTGCATGGCAGATATTTCTGCAAGCAAATCATCTGTAAAATGAAGGCCTGCGGTTGGTGCGGCAACGGATCCATCAAGGCGGGAATATACCGTTTGATATGTATTTTTATCACTCTTTTCAGCATCCCGGTTCAGATAAGGTGGGATAGGGGTGTCTCCCCCGTTTTCAAGTATCTCTCCGAAGGCAACTTCAGCAGGATCCCAATCAAAACGGATCAGGAAGGCGTCTTTATCACGACCGGCTTTTAGGGCGCTTAGCCTAACATCTTTACCCCTGATCTGAAAATGCATATGGAGGACTCCATCTTTCCATTTTTTGGCATTTCCCACAAAGCATTTCCAGGTCGTGCCGGAGCCCGATTGAAAGGCCAGATTGTAATCCGCCGGATCATAAGGCTCCAGGCAGAATATCTCTATCCTGGATCCTGTCTGCTTCTGGAATTTCATGCGCGACTGAACGACCCTTGTGTCGTTAAAGACCAATAGTGTATCCTCTTTCAGAAGTTCCGGTAGTTCCCTGAATATCCTCTGCGAAATACTCCCTTCCTTATATACCAGAAGTTTGGAACTATCCCTGTTGCTGAGGGGGTATTTTGCAATTCTTTCTTCCGGCAGGTCGTAGGTGTAATCTGATATATTGACTGTAACGCCCATAATTAGTATACAAATTTAGCTGTAAAAAGGTTTGGAACTATTAGTTTGGGACTAATAGTTCCAAACCTTTTTGTAATTTCGCAGCAATCCAGCAGGACGTTCTATCGCTCCTTGAGCTACGGCGACGTTGGTTGAGGGGAGGAAAGTCCGGGCAGCAAAGAGCACCAGACTTCCGGGAGGGAGATGTTCGTGAGGGCATAGACAGCGGGGAAGAAAATAACCGCCCCGTTCCGATTCGTCGGGTGGGGTAAGGGTGAGAAGGTGAGGTAAGAGCTCACCGGTTCCGGTGGCGACACCGGTTGCCGCCCGCCTTCTGGGCTGAAAGACCATGTATACCGGCTGTTAAGGGCTGCTCGCCCGATGCCGGGGGGTAGGTCGAGTAGATAAATGATAGAGCTCCCGGATTTGGCCCCAAGTGGGACAACCGGGATACAGAACCCGGCTTACAGACCGGCTGGAAACAAAACAGGAGCCCGCAAAAACGGGCTCCTGTCCATTTAAATCTATCCGTTTGTTTGCTATTTTTCTGCGTCGAACTCTTCCCGGGTAGTTACTTTTATAGCATCCAGACCAGTTTTTTCAAGTTGGGTGTTTATGCCTTCAAGATATTTTCCAAATACATTATCTACATCTTTTTCCATATCCTCTACCTTCAGGGCAAGTTCATCCATTCTCCGGATCTGTGAATTGGTGGGCCTGCCGGGAAACATTCTTACAGTTCCATAGAGAAATCCAAGATCTTCACGTAATTCAGAGTCACCTCTGACATCTCCATATTTTCGCACCATCATACGATCCTTAATGGATTCCAGCTCTGAATTCATAACCGTGATCTTCTTTTTGGCTGAGGATTTGAATTCCGGGGAATCTTCAAGTGGATCTGTTATTTCAAGGACATCGTTAATCCTTCGGTCGGTATATGCCAGATCCTCCATCAATCCATAACCCTTCATGACTGTCTTCATACGGATATCCAGATCTTCCTGTGTATAGGGATGATCAGGGTTTTTATGAATCTCAATATCCGATTCAAAAACATCCTTACCCTTGGTGACCCTCACCTTAAATATACCCGGAAGGTATTCCGGTCCTCCAAAAGCAAACATCATCTGGAATGGGATGGCATCCGTTTTTGGTGTCCTGGCAGGTTTCATTGTCGGCATCCAGTAGGCCCTGTTAACTCCTTTCCTTGATACATTTGCCAGTTCAGAAATCCTCTTGTCATTCCTGTCGAAGATCTCGATGGACATTTTTCCGAAAATATGCCGCTTCTTCATGTAAAATGTAATCGGTATGGCTGTCGTAGGATTATTTCCCACAAACTCATCCCCAAGTCCAGGCCATTGAGGACCACTCACATTCATGGGGACCGCCGCCCTGGAATCAAGGAATGCAAAATCAGAATCCAGTATCTCGGATGTTAATTGCCTGAGAGGGCTTATATCATCTATGATGTAAACACCCCTGCCATGGGTACCGAGAATCAGGTCATTTTCCCTGGGATGAATTACCATATCCATAACAGATACATTTGGTAACTCGCCCTTGAACTGGGCCCAGGAGCTGCCAGCATCCAGGGAGATGAAGAGTCCGAATTCGGTGCCGAGAAAAAGGAGATCCGGGTTGACAGGGTCTTCAATAATTTTGTAACAATATGCAGTTATATCATCCGTTGCCAGGCTGGTCCATGTATTTCCATAATCAGTGGTTTGAAATACATATGGTTTTTTATCGTCATTTCTGTGCCCGTCAAATGTTGTATAAGCAGTACCTTTATCAAAACGGCTGGGATATACACTTGAACACCAGGTATTAGCAGGAAGTCCTGGAATATTCCCTGAAGTATTTTCCCAATGCCCGCCTCCGTCAAGGGTAACCTGGAGATTGCCATCATCAGTGCCCACCCATATCAGATCTTCATCAATTGCAGATTCAGAAATGCAGATAATGGTAGTATGGTTCTCAGCAGTGGAATTATCGACTGTAAGACCACCTGATTCAGCCTGTTGCTGTTTTGCGGCGTCATTGGTTGTAAGATCCGGTGAAATTTTTTCCCAGGTTACACCGCGGTCTTCTGATTTAAAGAGGTACTGTGCCCCTACATATACCCGGTTGCTCGTTGGACTCATTGAAATTGCCGCATCCCAGTTAAACCGAAGTTTTCCAGTCGTTTCATTTTCAATGGGGGCGACAAATTTCACACTACGGTTATTCAGGTCTGTCTGAGCAAATATTCCGCCCTGCATTTGCCAGTAAACTATGTTGTTGTTAACCTTGTCGGGGATTACGGAGAAACCGTCTGACATTCCATTTACCTCATTCCAATGCGAATTACGGATGCCGCCGGGTGCTCTGGAGGGACCCATCCATTGTCCATTGTCCTGCAATCCACCGTATACATTGTAGGGCTTTTGCATATCCGCACTAATATGATAAAACTGGGCCACTGGCAGGTTTCGCATATGCTGCCATGAACCTCCCATATCGTTGGAAGAATATGCTCCGCCATCGGTACCTGCATACATGAAATTATGATCTTTTTCGCTTATCCACAAGGCATGGAAGTCAAGATGGATAGCTCCTCCCATATTCCTGAATTTTTTCCCACCATCCTGACTTACGGAAAGATTTTTCCCTGGTTTATATAATTTGTTTGTGTCAACAGGGTCAGGAACCAGCAGAGCAAAATAGAAGGGCCTTTCCCTGATGGTGGGTGTGTTGTTAATCATTTCCCAACTTTCACCCTTATCCGTTGATTTGTATAAAGCGGTTTTATCAGATTCTATCAGGGTAAAAACCTGGTTATTATCAGGCTGGGAAACGCAGACTGCAATTCTACCTTTTTTTCCCTGTGGAAGATCAGAAGTTATCTCTGACCATGTCAATCCCCCGTTAGTAGTTTTATACAGACCGCTTCCGGTGCCACCGGAATAAAAATCCCATGCTGTTCGTCGGAACTGCCACATACCTGCATATATAATATCGGGATTTCCCGGGTCGATATCAAAATCGGAGCATCCTGTATTCTCATCCACATAGAGCAGCTTATTCCATGTTTGTCCCCCGTCCGTTGTCTTATACAATCCTCGTTCTTCATTTGGCCCCCAGAGATGTCCAAGTGCGGCAACAAAAACAATGTCTGGGTTTTCAGGATGTATCATAATCTTTGAGATCCTTTCAGTGTTCTCAAGTCCCATTAACTTCCAGATATCCCCTCCATCAGTACACTTGTAAACCCCGGTACCGACTGAAACTGAATTGCGAGTCCAGGATTCACCAGTACCCACCCAAACAGTATCCGGTCGGTCCTGGTCGATGCAAACCGCACCTATTGACATGGTATGCTTATCAAAGACGGGTTTTGTTTTTACTCCTCCATTGGTACTCTTCCACAGTCCACCGCTGGCTGTTCCTATATAGACCAGCCTGGGATCAGTCTGTAGTGCATCAATTGAGGTCACACGGCCACTCATTATAGCGGGACCGATATTTCTTGCCTGCATCGTTCCAAACGTGGAACTTGTTACCTTAACGCTACTCTGCACCACAAGTCTGTTGGGTACAATAAAAAACAAGAATAATAAAGTCAGCAAGAATCTTACAGCTTTCATTATCAATCAATTATATAATAATTCGAATTATTCCTCTACTGCTGCAGGTACGGCAGGTTTAGCGAAGATGCTATCATCGACTTTAATATTGTATTCAACAGTCTCGATATTCATAGTCATTCCTCCCTGGCCGCCAAATTTTTGTTCGGTGGTAAAGGGCATTACATAACCGTCAACTTCCTGAAAATTACTCATAAAGGATTCAACCTCTACTTCGGAACCCTGCATAAAAATTTTTGATATGGATTTCAGGATTACATAGTTTTCTGAGTCCAAATAATAGGTGTCGACGTTTCCATCCTTGGTAGTAAGTTTAAGCACAAACACGTCGGAGCCCTCCATGTCCTCCGTTCCGACAAGTTCCATCTCTGAACCCTTCTCCTTGTAATTCCACAGCTTACCATCCATGTCAGCATTTTCATCCAGCTGCTGGAGCTCGATACCTGCAATGTCAATTGGTTCGGCTGAACCGGTCCACGGTGCAATCATCCATCCATTTTCCCCATCATAGCCCTGAACCATTTTTGTTCCCTGTACATCTACCTCAAGATGTAGTTTTTTCGGGCGCTTGAATGTCATTTTGAAGGGCATTTCCATACCCATTTGCATCATTTTTCCTGTTGAGGAGATGGTATTTGCTTCCAGTAGTTTTTCCTGTCCTATCGTCTCAAAATATGTTTTTAGTATTTCGTCCAGATCCTGGGCCGGTAGGCTTCCAATGGCAATTACTGCCATGATAAATAGTGCGAATATATTCTTTTTCATTTCAATAAGGGTTTTAAGTAGTTTATTTGATTTTTAAAAATTATTTATGGTTGATCTGAGCATTACCAGTTTATTCAGAAGTGATTCCAGTTTATCCAGGGCAAGCATATTTGATCCATCAGAGAGGGCTGATCCAGGATCCGGATGGGTTTCCAGGAAGATCCCATCAACCCCGGCGGCTATTCCGGTACGTGCAAGCAGTTCTATCATTTCCGGGAGTCCCCCGCTCACCCCGCTGCTCTGGTTTGGCTGTTGCAGGGAGTGGGTGATATCTATAACTACGGGATAGCCTGTGGCCTGCATTTCTGGAATGCCCCTGAAATCAACAATTAAATCCTGGTACCCGAACATGGTTCCCCGGTCAGTAAGAAGGATATTTGAATTACCCCTTCCTGACACCTTTTCTGCAGCGAATTTCATAGCAGCAGGGGCCATGAATTGTCCTTTTTTAATATTTACGTACTTCCCTGTATCCGCGGCTGCCAGAAGAAGGTCAGTCTGCCTGCTGAGGAATGCAGGAATCTGCAAAATATCAACATACTCGGCGGCAATGCCTGCTTCATCCGGAGCATGGATGTCGGTGACAACAGGCAACTTAAGGTGATCACGGACTTTACGAAGGATTCCAAGTGCTGCCAGGTCACCTATTCCTGTAAATGAATCTACCCTTGAGCGGTTGGCTTTACGGTATGAAGCTTTAAATATATAGGGGATCTTAAGCTTATCGCAGATCTTAGAAACGGTATCGGCTACCTTAAAACACAGGTCTTCATCTTCTACAATACAAGGACCTGCGATCAGAAAGAACTGGCCCGAATCCGTATTCTTGATCAATGGCAGGTTTTCAATCATCCTTAAAAATAGAAATAATTTCCCAGCTTTTGTCCAGCTCTCCTAATATCCATACCGTTCTTTCCACCACTTCTTCAACCTTTCGCGGATCTCCTTTTCCCTGGCATTATCACCCGGATCATATAACCTTTTTCCCTCAAGATCCTCCGGCAGGAAATTATCATTCACAAAATTTCCATCATAACTGTGGGCATACTTGTAATCCTTACCGTAGCCCAGGTCCTTCATGAGGCGTGTGGGAGCATTTCTAATATGGAGGGGGACACTGAGGTCTCCTGACATTTGGACAAGTGCCTGAGCTTCATTTATGGCTGAATAGGAGGCATTGCTTTTCGGTGAGGTTGCCAGGTAAATTGCCGCCTCGGAAAGAATAATCCTTGATTCGGGCCATCCAACCATATGTACTGCCTGAAAACAATTCGTGGCCAGCAGCAGAGCATTTGGATTGGCAAGTCCAACATCTTCTGCGGCAAGAATAACAAGCCTACGCGCGATAAACTCCGGTTTTTCTCCACCTTCGATCATCCTCGCCAGCCAGTATACGGCGGCATTTGGATCAGAGCCCCGGATGCTTTTAATAAATGCAGATATTATATCGTAATGCTGTTCCCCGGTCTTGTCATACAGGGCTATATTCTCCTGTATTTTCTCTTTAACCGAATCATTTGTGATGATGACCTTGGGACTTCCTTTCTTCAACTCTTTCCCGGAGATCTCTGCATTCACAATTAATTCAAGAATATTAAGGACTTTACGTGCATCCCCACCGGAAAGCCTGAGCAATGCTTCATCTTCCTTTATGTCCACTTTCACCTTCTTGAGTAAAACATCCTTCTCTAATGCAGATTTGATAAGAGCCAGCAATTCTTCCTTACTCAAGGGATTTAGGGTATACACCTGGCAACGAGAGAGTAGGGGGGAAATAACCTCGAATGAAGGATTTTCTGTGGTTGCCCCGATAAGGATGACGATCCCCTGCTCCACAGCCCCGAGCAGGGAATCCTGCTGGGATTTGCTGAAACGGTGGATCTCATCAATAAACATTATAGGATTGGGCTTGTTGAAGAATTGTTGCTTTCTGGCTTTTTCAATTGTTTCCCGGACATCTTTGACGCCGCTCTGAACTGCGCTGAGTTGATAAAAAGGTCTCTCCAGATGATTCGCAAGAATCCTCGCAAGTGTCGTTTTTCCAACACCCGGAGGTCCCCACAGAATAAAAGAAGACAGTGATCCTGATTCAATCATTCGACGGATAACGGCACCTTTGCCGACAAGATGCTCCTGTCCTATGTAATCATCAAGGGTTACTGGCCTCATCCGGTCTGCCAGCGGCTGGTTCGGGATATCCATATAATTTACTGTCTGCTTTAATCGTTAAAAATACAGAAACCGGGAGTATTCACAAAGTACAGACCTCTCGGAAAACCTTAAAAATACCGTATTTTTTTGGACATTTTTTAAATCGGTGAATCCCCCACTTCCATTATCATAAATTTCCCAGTTGGGGTTTGTGCCCCCAATGATGTCAGTTTTCTGCATAACTGTTCCTGGG
>DRHS01000277.1 GCA_011053095.1 Bacteroides sp. | reverse complement strand
GGTGCCATTTATAATAAGGTATCCTGAAAACCTGCCCTCCGGAAAGGTGGTTAAAACTCCCTGCTGGTCCCCTGATCTGTTTCCCACCATCCTGTCAATGTGCGGCATTGAGATGCCTGAAAACTTATATGTTGACGGCGAAGAGATTCTGGAGGTTCTAAAAGGGAATCAGTCTGAACATCAGGCCATTTTTACCATGAAGGGCGAAACAATCAGAACCATCAGGAAAGGTGAATGGAAAATGTATATTGAAAAGCCTGGTTTTTACAGACCAGTTGACCTTACAAACTGGGTGGATAAACGGGCACCGGATGGAACTACGATCATTGCACCATATGAACAAGCCACACCGGCACAGTATCCTGGTATTAAACCCGAGAAGATGGATGGGGAGATTTTTCTCTTTAACCTTGAGAAGGACATAGCTGAAATGACGAATGTCTCAGAATCAAATCCTGAAATCGTAAAAGCCCTGCAAGAGGAGTATATACAATTTAAGGCCTCACTAAAGGAAGAATAATACGAATGAGAACAAAAGGACTGGTACTATTAACCATCATCTTTGCATCCTTGATTTTTACATCATGTGATACGGATACCGATCATAAAACTCCCCTTGAATATGTTGATATGCTTATTGGCACCGCGAGGAAGGGACATACTATAATTAGTACGGCCAGACCATTTGCTATGGTAAAGCCCGGTCCGGATACTGATGTCCGCAGGAATTACCTTCATGCAAAATATATCACAGGTTTCAGCCAGCTTCACATCAGTGGCACCGGAGGAAATGCCCAATCGGGAGTGCTCGGGGTGATGCCAACAACAGGTAAACTAAATGTAAATCCTGGTCAGTACAGATCCGGCTTTGATGCTACACAGGGGGTGGCTGAGCCTGGATATTACAACATTATGCTGGAGGATTATAACATCCGATCCGAAATTACTTCTACCGATCGTGTTGTTCTCTATCGGTTTACTTTCCCGAAATCAGATGAATCGCATATTCTGCTCGATGTAAGCCATGCCTTTAATAAATACCGTGGCGGAGAGATCCGCATCGTGAATAATACTACCCTGGAAGGTACGGGGAAATACAATGGATACCATGGCTCCGATTTCGACGTGGCATTTGTTATTGAGTTCAGCAGACCATTTAAATCATCCGGTGTTTGGAAGGGTATTGATATCATGCAAGGTGAGGATTATGCTACGGTAGATGGGGCAGATGCCCTTGGAGCATATCTTGATTTTCAGACTGGGGCGGATGATACCATATATGTCAAGATTGGTATGTCATATGTTGATATTGCCGGTGCAAAATCAAACATTGAAGCGGAAATGCCGGACTGGGACTTTGAAAAAGTCTTCGCAGAAAGCAGGGAGGGTTGGAATGCTCTTTTGGGCAATGTGAAAATAAGCGGTGGTACTGAAGACCAGAAAACAACATTTTATACTGCCCTGTACCATACCATGATATCAACCTGTATGCTATCGGATGCTGATGGCAGGTATGAAGGCTTTGATGGCAAGATTCACCAGGCGGATGGCTTTACCTACTACGGTGAGTTTTCATTATGGGATACATACAGGACCGCACATCCCCTGTATTCGCTGCTTCAACCACAGCGGCAGAGTGATATGGTTAAATCCTTGCTGGCGATCGCTGAGCAGGGTGGCTGGTTACCCAAATGGGCCTGGTCAGAAGGATATACCGGAGGCATGCTGGGTGATCATGCGGTGTCAGTAATACTTGACAGCTATGTTAAGGGAATAAGGGATTTTGATGCCCTTACAGCCTATGATGCCATGAGAAAGAATGCGATGGAGAAATTAGAAGGTGTTCCCTGGGGAAGACGTGGCTTGAGACATTATAAAGCTCTTGGTTTTGCCCCTGAAGATGCAGGTTATATGAAGTCACTGGTTGCCGCTACCAATGCATATGGGCCGGGAGGATCTAAGGATACGGATTATTATCCCGAGATTTCCGGTTCCGCTTCAGCTACCCTTGAGTTCGCCTACAATGATTGGTGCGTAGCCGAGATGGCCCGATTATTAAATAAGACTGAAGATGCTGATTACTTTGGGAGCAGAGCATATAATTATAAAAATGTTTATGATCCCGAGGTGGGTTTCATGCGTCCCAGGAACAGCGATGGATCATGGGCGATGAATCCTTTCGTTTCTACGATAAGTGGCCAGCACAGTCAGTTCTACTGCGAAGGCAATGCATGGACTTATTCGTGGACTGTCCAGCATGATGTTCAGGGACTAATAAACCTGATGGGAGGCAACGAGGCATTCATCAGCCTGCTTGACTCAGCATTTTCGGGACTCGAAACCGGACAATCGTATTTCGATCCAACCAATGAGCCGGACATTCATTACCCCTATTTGTATAATTATGCAGGTGCTCCCTGGAAAACCCAGGAAACTGTCCGGTACATCACAGATAATCTGTTTACGGCCGATCATGAGCAGGGTTTGCCAGGAGATGAGGATGCAGGCACCATGTCCGCCTGGTATATCTTTTCCGCCATGGGATTCTATCCTGTAGCGCCGGGATCAGAGGTATATGTTATCGGAAGCCCGGTGTTTGATAAAATAGAGATCAGCCTGGATGAGAAATATTATGGAGGGAAAACTTTCATCATGGAATCGCATAATAACAGCTCGGATAACAAGTATATCCAGGAAGTCAGTTTGAATGGTGAACCCCTCAACCGGACCAGGCTGACACATGAAGAATTAATCGGTAACGGATACCTGGTGTTTACCATGGGAAACACACCTAATAATAATTGGGGTACAGCTGAAGGTTCTGCACCGCATTCAATGACCCGGGAAAAACCAGATTTTGTTTACAGTGGATTGAAAGCTCCGGAGACTGCGAAATTTAATGAGTATGTTGATGTTCAGGTCACCGTTACAAATAAGGGTGGAATGGGTACTGCTCATACCGTAGTTTATCATTATGACCGGAACGCACATTACAGAACAGGTCACCTCGTGGGGGAGAATAAACTGGTCTTAGCTTCCGGAGAATCGAGAGATCTGAAATTCAGGGTTCCTCTCTATTTCCATGGAAATAATACCCTGCATGTTGACACACTCTCAACAACCGTAATTGTATCAAAGCCCGTACCTAAAGAATTAGTTAAATAATAAATCTGAAAATGAAAATTAATAATAGATCTTTATACCAGCTGATTACCGTTTTTCTGTTGGTTCCAATGCTTTTTCAGGCATGCTCAAAACAGGAAATTCCTGATAACCTTTCTTATGTGGATCCGAATATTGGAGGGGTGGCTTTTTTACTGAAACCAACATATCCGACCTTTCATCGTCCGAATCAGATGATACGGATGGTTCCCGGTAAAAAGGACTACCTGGACGATCAGATAAAATATTTTCCATTGACCCTTACTGGCCATCGTTCCAATGCTATCATGCAAGTTTTACCAGTATCCGGGGATCCCGATCCGGGACTTGTACCGGTCTCAGCCTGGGATCATGAACTTGAAACATCCACGCCCTATTATTATAAAGTCTGGCTTGAGGATTTTGACATGGATGTGGAATTCTCACCCGGAAAAAAAAGCGGCTATTTCAGGTTTTTGTACCCTGAAGGGGCTAACAGGCATCTTTTTCTACATGGGATGAGAGATGGAGACTGGAAGATGAATGAGGACGGCTCCCTGACCGGAGTTGAATCTTTCCAGGGAATGAAGGCCTATATGTACGGGGAGTTTAACGTCAAAAGTTCGATCAAACCTGCAGATACCAGGAAGACTAATTACTGGATCAGTTTTCAGGGTAATGAACCGGGTGTGGTGGAGTTCCGCTATGCAATTTCCTACATAGATGAAGAACAGGCGAGAAAGAATCTCAAAAAGGAAATTTCTGCCTGGAAATTCGAAGAATTCATGGATGAAGCTCGTGTATCATGGGACCGGGTAATGAATAAAATAAAGGTAAAAGGAGGAACTCCTGCGTACCGCCGTACCTTCTATACAGCCCTTTACCGTTCATTTGAGCGTATGGTGGATATAACGGAGGACGGAAGATATTTCAGCGGATACGATGAGAAAGTGCATGTGGATGAGCGGACTTTCTATGTAGATGACTGGGTATGGGATACCTACCTGGCCCTCCATCCGCTTCGTTTCATCCTGGACCCGGAGA
This sequence comes from Bacteroides sp., assembly GCA_011053095.1. GTDB lineage: Bacteria > Bacteroidota > Bacteroidia > Bacteroidales > SM23-62 > SM23-62. The sequence goes on along the minus strand of DRHS01000277.1, from coordinate 12,031 downwards.
TGGAAGGGGATATGATTGCATCTTATCTCAGAATGTATGAACAGAGCGGCTGGCTTCCAACCTTTCCCAGAGTATACGGGGATCACCCCTGCATGAACGGATTTCATTCCAGTGTTGTCATCCTGGATGCCTGGAGAAAAGGAATACGGAATTTCGATGCTGATCTGGCATATGAGGCAATGAAACATAATGCACTTAATGCCACCATGCTGCCCTGGAGGAACGGTCCCGGGTGTGAACTCGATGATTTCTACCATGAACATGGATTTTATCCTGCCCTGCGTCCGGGAGAGGAAGAAACGTATGAAGAAGTCCATCCCTTCGAAAAAAGGCAGTCCGTCGCAATAACCCTGGGACATAGTTATGATGACTGGGCGCTGGCAGAGATGGCAAAGGAACTGGGACATCAGGAAGACTATGAGTTTTTTATGAATCGTGCCGGCTGGTACAAAAACCTCTGGTGGGAAGAGAAGGGATTCTTTATGCCTAAAGATGAAGATGGGAAATGGATCGATATTGATCCTGCATGGGGTGGCGGCCAGGGAGGCAGGGATTATTATGATGAGAATAACGGGTGGACCTACCTCTGGGGGGTTCAGCATGATATGGATGGACTCATGGAACTGATGGGGGGCAAATCTGTTTTCGAAGACAGACTGGACCAGATGTACAGAGAGGGATTGGGAAGGTCGAAATATGCACTGCTTGCTAAATTTCCGGATTTTTCAGGGCAGGTGGGACAGTTCTCCATGGGAAATGAACCCTCGTTTCACATCCCTTACCTCTATAATCTGACAGATTCTCCCTGGAAAACCCAGAAGAAGATTCGTATGCTGCTAAATACCTGGTTCAAGGATAATATATTCGGCATCCCGGGAGATGAGGATGGTGGAGGCATGTCTGCATTCGTGGTTTTTTCTGCCATGGGATTCTATCCTGTAACTCCAGGGATACCGGTCTACGCCATCGGAAGTCCCTTATTCTCCGAAATAAGTATTCAGCTTCCTGGCGGAAAAACATTTATAGTTTCTGCTCCTGGCTGTAATGAGAAGAACAAATACATACAGAGTGCGACCTTAAACGGAGTGGCACTGGATACTCCCTGGTTCACTCATGAGGATTTAATGAGTGGTGGTACACTGGAATTGATAATGGGTCCATATCCAAACAAGGAGTGGGGTCTCGGATCTAAAAAAATAGTATATTCGAATTGATAAAAAAAAAATTACAAAAATGAAAAAATCTTTGCTGATCCTTCCTGTATTGTTTTTATTGGTTTTTAGTAATACAATAGCCCAGAACCGGCATGACATGTCAAGCAATTATTTAAGTTATAAGGGACTGGTAATGTGTGGCTACCAGGGTTGGTTCCGGGCTCCTGGTGATGGTTCAGGGAGGGACTGGGTTCATTTTGGACGAAACGGGAAATTCGACATCGAACACAACACCATTGATTTCTGGCCCGATGTTTCCGAATATGAAAAGACGTATGAAACTCCATTTCTCTTTTCTGACGGCAATACCGCAAAAGTGTTCAGTTCCATGGATGAAAGCACCATTGATCTGCATTTCAAATGGATGAAGGAATATGGAATTGATGGAGTGTTCATGCAAAGGTTTTTCCGGGTAACAAGGAATAAAGACCTCGATAAGGATGCCAATATCATACTGGGTAATGCCCTGAAGGCTTCAAAAAAATACGGACGGGCAATAGCGGTAATGTATGATCTTTCCGGCTTGAGAGCTGAAGGAGAGGATTGTTCAAGTGTAATAGAAGATTGGAAACAACTAGTGGATGATTTAAAAGTTACCAGCCAGGGAGAGGATCAAAATTATCTGTTTCATAATGGTAAACCGCTGGTGGTTATCTGGGGACTAGGATTTCCGGACCGGTCGTATGATATTCGTAACATTGGAGTAAATCAGCTGATCGACTTCCTTAAAAACGATCCTGAATACGGAGGATGCTCCGTAATGCTTGGAGTTCCAACATATTTTCGAACCCTGAATAAAGATACTAAACCGGATCCATATCTACATGAGCTGATACGGTCAGCCGATATTGTACTTCCCTGGATGGTGGGACGCTTCACATCAAATCTATATGGAGACAATAACCGGTACAGGGATCAGATCATAGGTGATATCGAATGGTGTAAGGAAAATGGTGTGGATTATGTTCCCATTGTTTATCCGGGATTCAGCTGGGCAAACCTTCAAAAAAACAGGTCAGATAAAACAAAACCGGCTGAATATGGAGCCATCCCAAGGCTGGGTGGAGAGTTTTTCTGGAGCCTGGTCCACAATGCCATCATGGGAGGGGCTGAGATGCTCTACGTGGCAATGTATGACGAGATTGATGAAGGCACATCAATTATGAAGGTGATGGACAAACCCCCTTCCGGGGAGGGGTATCATTTTGTCGATAATGATGGTATGCCTTCAGATCATTATCTTTGGCTTACCGGGAAAGCCGGCCAGGTTCTCAGAAAAGAAATTTCAAATACCGAATCTATTCCGGTGCGGTGAATGGATTTCCGATAGGTCTGAACCAGAAATTAATAACAATAAACAGTAGATCACACATGAAATATTCCATTGGAGCAGATATCGGAGGTAGCCATATAAGCTGTGCAGCAGTAAATATGGACACCTCAGAACTTCTGCAAGACACTTTTTGTACAGAAAAGGTAAATAGTAAGGCGCCGGCGGACGAGATCATTGGTAAATGGACCAAGGCCCTTGCAGACTGTAAATCATTACTGGGTAAGGAGGAAATGGCCGGCATCGGATTTGCCATGCCGGGTCCATTTAACTATGAGACCGGAGTAGCCATGCACGAAGGCGTGGATAAATATGATAGTCTGCATAGTCTGGATATCGGAAGCATATTAAGGGAAAAGCTGAATCTCAGGGAAAATATTAGTTTCCGTTTCATGAATGATGCTACATCTTTTGCAGTGGGTGAAGCCTGGCTGGGGAAAGCAGCAGGACGTAAGCGATCCATGGCATTGGCTCTTGGAACCGGATTCGGATCGGCATTTATAGAGGATGGTGTACCTGTGGTTGAGAGGGAGGATGTCCCTGAACTTGGCTGCGTCTGGCATCTTCCATACAAGGATGGCATTGCCGATGATACCTTTTCAACAAGATGGTTTATTAAACAGTATAAGGAGTATACCGGCAAAGAAGTTTCCGGAGCAAAGGAAATTCATATGGCTGCAGCTTCCGATCCGGGGGCAAAGCAGATTTTTATTGAGTATTTCTCCCAACTGGGTGAGTTTCTCGCACCCTGGGTTATCAGGTTTAAGGCTGAAATAATTATAATGGGAGGTAATATTTCTGAGACCCTGGGAGATTATGGAAGCTACTTCGAAGATTCTTTGGCTAAAATGAATGCGCCTGTAGAAATAGCCCGTTCAGTGCTAAAGGAAGATGCCGCCATAATCGGCAGTGCCAGGCTTCTTGATGACAAATTTTTCGCAAGAGTCAAACCATTATTATCTAAAATGTAACCTCAACAAAAAATATATCATGAATAATTCAAAAATCAAATATTCCTGGATCCTGCCGGTACTCATGTCTTTCTTTGTAATGAGCTTTGTTGACCTTGTGGGGATAGGGGTAGACCGGGTCGGGGCTGACTTTAAATTATCTTCCTCTGTTGCACAGCTTATTCCCATGGTTGCGTTCTTCTGGTTTTTTGCCTTGTCTGTTCCGGTGGGCATTCTGCAGGACAGAATAGGAAAGCGTAAAATGTTGAATATTGGTATGGTAATAACTGCTGTTGGATTGCTTATTCCCTTTGTAATCTATTCCTTCCCTTCAGTTCTTCTAGGCTTTGCTTTTCTTGGGATAGGCAATACCATCGTCCAGGTATCCGCAAATCCCTTACTGGTGGATTCTGTTCCCGGAGAAAGAAGGTCCAGTGCCCTCAGCTTTTCACAATTTATCAAAGCAGTCGGCTCAATGGTAGGTGCTCCGCTTGCCGGTTTGTTTGCTGCCAGGTTTGGTGACTGGAAAATACTTTTCCTGGTATTTGGGGTAATATCCCTGTTGTCCGTATTATGGCTTGCCATGACACCCATAGCTGAGAGCAAGTCCGCCGACAAACCTGCCAGCCTGAAAACTGCTTTTTCACTTCTTGGTAACAGGTATGTTTTATTTATGGTGCTCTCGATTTTCCTGGTGGTGGGAGTAGATGTTGGTTTTAATTCCTTCTCGGGACAGTTTTTTATGAAAAAGTTGGGTCTCGAACAGACAATTGCCGAATCAGTCAGGAGTATTTACTTTTTCGGTAGAATGCTGGGTACCTTTGCCGGAGCTATTCTTCTCAGTAAGTTGTCTTCAAAGAAGTTTCTCATATGGACCTCTCTTTTGTCAATTGTTGTAGTGTTGGCCATTTCATTTTCTTCTTCTCAGGCAATGGCACTTACTGGTACTTTTTTATTTGGTCTTACCGTTGCAAATATTTTTCCACTTGTATTTTCCATTACCGTCGGCAAATATTCTGATAGGGCCAATGAGATATCAGGACTAATGATGATGGCAGTTTCAGGGGGCGCATTGATTCCGCTAATCATGGGACTGGTAAGTGATGCCAGCTCTGTGTCATGGGGTATGATGGTGCTTGCCTTCTGTATGGTCCTTATCCTGCTGGCTGCAATATTTGCTTCAAAGCAAAAGGAAACCTCTGACAATTAATATACCTTTATACTGAATAATTAAACCTCTAAGAAATGAGAACAATATTCGTTTCCCTTCTTGTGATTCTGCTTGCATCCTCCTGTTCTACGAAAAAAGAATCCTTATTTAATGGGGAGAACCTTGATGGCTGGACAATCTATGTAGATGATCCCACAATTAGCCCTGGAGACTTTTTTTACGTTAATGATGGTATGATTGAAACAGTAGGGGTACCTGCAGGTTATTTGAGAACCGTAAAAGAATTCTCTAACTACCACTTGCACATTGAATGGAGGTATCCTGACAATCCCACAAACAGCGGAGTTTTTCTGCACACCAGCGGTCCTGATTTGATATGGCCGGCCCATTTTCAGGCCCAATTGAAATTTGAAAATGCCGGTGATTTTATTGTTCATGGGGTAGGAGAGAGTGCAACAATTGGTGACACTGTTTATGTGTCTTCCGACACCCTAAAGCCACTAATTCCCAAAATCCATCCGACAAATGAGAAACCAGCCGGTGAATGGAACAGTTATGATATAACCTGTACCGGTGGTACAATCGAAGTAAGAGTAAACGGTCTTTTGCAGAATACCGCAACAGATTGCTCATTAACCTCAGGAGGAATTGGTCTGCAGGCGGAGGGATCTGTAATTCAATACCGGAATTTGTGGGTAGCGTCTCTTGACTAATCTTATTGCGTAAGCTGCTTTGAGTCCTTACAGCACCTCCTTCCTGGAGAGATTTCTGGCTATTTGAATATTTACGCCCTGCAGTCCTGATGGGAATTTTAAATTATAATTCATTATATTTGTGAACTAAACATACGAATTTATAGTATGTACAGTTCACAAAAATATAATCAGAATATTGTATTGTCCGTCTACAGAGACAAGCGTACTGTTTTTCGTTTGAACGATATAGCTATGTTGGTAGGTGAGACCAACTTTCAATCACTCAATAAGAAGCTAAATTACTATGTGCTTTCTGGCAAATTATTAAATCCACGTAAGGGTATATATGCCAAGCCAGATTATAATCCCGAAGAGCTGGTATGCATAATTTATACACCTTCATATATCTCCCTGGAATATGTATTACAAAAATCCGGCGTAATATTTCAATATGATTCCGGCATCACGGCAGTGAGTTATCTGAGTAGAACTATTGAGGTAAATGGGAATTCTCTTAGGTTCCGAAAAATAAAGGGAGAGATCCTTGTCAATACTGCCGGAATCAATCGTCAGGCGGATCATATCAATGTAGCATCTCCCGAAAGAGCGTTTCTGGATCTAATGTACCTGAATACAGAATACTATTTCGATAACCTGAATCCTCTGAACAAAAAATACGTGTATAATCTTCTGCCCATTTACCAGTCGAAAACAGTATCTGAAAGAGTGAAAAAAATCCTGCATTATGGTTGATATAAACCGGCATAGATTTTTTCTGGTTCAAATTCTGAAAGACATATACTCAGATTTGGATCTGGCAAATATTATGGGATTTAAAGGAGGAACTGCCCTTATGTTTTTTTATGATCTGCCACGTTTCTCAGTTGATCTGGACTTCATACTGCTTGATGCTGAAAAGGAGGATATGGCTTATAGAAAAGTCCACCAGATCCTTCTGAAATACGGGAAGATATTTGATGAGGCAAAAAAGTTCCATGGCCCCCTTGTTGTTCTTGATTATGGAGTAAATGAACGTAAATTGAAAGTTGAGATATCAAATCGATTATTTGAAAACAGGTATGAGATTAAGAATTTACTGGGGATCAATGTAATGGTGATGGTTCAGGAGGATATGTTTGCTCACAAGTTATGTGCATTACTCGACAGGCCTTCAATAGCCAACCGTGATATTTTCGATTGTTGGTTTTTCATGCAAAGACAAACTCCAATCAACAAAGGCATTGTTGAATCCAGGACGGGATTGACCTTGACCGAGTATCTTCAAGCCTGTATCGAATACCTTGAAAGGATGAGTGATAAAGGATTGTTACATGGTATGGGAGAGCTAATGGATAATAAAATGAATAGATTTGTCCAGGTGAAAATGAAGTCTGAAGTTGTCAAATTATTGAAGTTTTACAAGGACTATCCCATATAAAGAACCGCAACAAGCTTTATATGCCAGCATATGTGGATACACCCTGTGTTCTAGTACCTGGTGTCCAAAGATTTCCAAACGTTTCATTTACATGAATTTAGAGTTATCTTAACGTACGGTCTGCAATTCATTCGTCAAAAAGTTGTGTTTTACCCGGCTACCTTTTGTTGTTTTTCCGATAAAACAATTGAAAGAGTACATAATGGACAGGAACACCTCTACAATTCCAGAATTAACCACGATTGAAATAGAAGATATCTGTGGGTTATGGGAAGTAATCAGTATTTACCAAGATGATGATGAGAAAAAATCATACCCCTGGATTAAAGATAGATTCAAATTTAACTTCCTGTCCGAAATGATTTTCTTATGCCAGAAGGAAGGTAAAACCATTCATGGTCCATGGGACTTTGTTGAGAGACCCCTTGATTCTCAAAAGCGATTTTCGATCATCCTGAATGGCTCATATGAATTCAACATTCTTGAGAACAGTGGATCAGAAATGATAATTTCTGATCGCAATAATAGTTATTTACTTGTAAGGAGACTTTGATTGACTGTTTATTGTTTTTCAAAAATAAAATGTTCAGTCAAATCTCCATATGAGGACGATGCACTTGTTTCGATACTTAGATTTCCCCCCTCCATCTTATATTTTTGGATTATTGTCATTTCTCCCCCATCCTGCATGGGAATTTTGGACTCAACCGTCAATACTTTATTGTCATCCGACCAGACTGCAGTAGATTTTTTGATGGAATCTCTCCACCCCGGATTCTCACATTCCTTGCCGTCAAGGGTCAGCTTGTCGGTAAATGTAAAATCTTCTCCGTTAAAGGTTGAATGTCTTACAGCCAAAAGAGAATTTTCTCCATGTTCCAGGATTAATTCATTAGGGGCCATACTGAATTCCATGCCTAACTCACTCTTTTCCTTGTTAATTTTCCATGTACCGGAAAAATCCACCACCTGGCCGATACCTGATAAAGAAATTAGTACAAGGGTAAATAGAAAAACGATTTTTTTCATGGTTGATTTATTAGTTGGATGTCAAAACCAATTTAGTAAATATTTGATACATAATTGCCCCCCCCCCCCCAATTATTGGATCTAATAGCTTCGTGCAAAAAGAATTGTAACTATGTTTGTTGTCATAAAACAAATAAACCTTATTGGATTACTCATAGCTTTCTTAATTGTGTTTTCCAGTTACAAAAACAAACAAACTAATGAATCTAAATAAAGGGGACTCTTCCAATTCTTTGAAAAAGCAGGTTTCGCAAATAGTTTTTGAAACAACTAACCTGTATCGTTACGAATTTCCCACTCATATCAATGATATTATTGTTGACCGTGCTCAGTCATCCAATTCTGAGGTGTTCATGGTTTATGTTGAGCCGGAAAAATCGGTTCATCATCACAAACATGATGATACGGAACAAATATTTTATATGATTAATGGCACCGGTATTTTGTCTATCGGCGAAAACAAGGAAGAGCATAAAATAAAACCCGGTGATGTGATAAGAATACCTGTTAAAGTTTTGCATTCTATCCGAACCGACAGTGAGGTTACAATACAATATTTATGCGTTGATTGTTTTGGTGCAGAACCACGTCTTGAGCCGACATGGGATGAGCATGTTCATGTTGTTTGTAAGGAAAAGGGATGGGATTACGATAAGGTCGTTTCAAATACGTAGCAGTAAAAATCAACACAAACATATTGTAAAAAAGAATCATATTATGAAAGCGTTTATTTTATTTATTGTACTGGTGAGTTTCATTTCCTGTTCAACAGAAGAAATGAATTCCCCTAATATTGTCATCATTCTTGCAGATGATATGGGTTATGGTGACGTTCAATCATTTAACTCAGAATCGGAGATTCCTACTCCAAACTTGAATAAATTGTCTGAAGAAGGAATAATGTTTATGGATGCCCATACACCTTCATCTATTTGCACACCCACCAGATATGGTTTGTTGACAGGAAGGTATTGTTGGCGGACTTCATTAAAAAGAGGTGTATTAAGAGGATATAGTTCTCCATTGATTGAAGAAGATAGAATAACTATTGCCGACTACCTGAAGGAGAAAGGTTATAAGACCGGAATCGTTGGCAAGTGGCATCTGGGTTTGGGATTTCAGAAGAATACCACGGGGAAGAATGGATCTGAAAAAGAATTTGATCTGACAAAAACATTGCATAGTTCGCCCAATAATAATGGATTTGATTATTCCTTTGTTTTGCCGGCATCCCTGGATTTTGAACCTTATTTATATGTTCGGAATTATGAGGTAGTTGATACTGAGTTTGATTCAGTCCCAACTACAAAGTTCCCTCATTATTGGAGGGAGGGGGTAAAATCAAAAAGCCTGGAATTCGATCAGGTACTGGATGATTTATTAGTGGAAGCAAAAGGTTTTATAGAAAAGGAATCAAAAACGACAAATCCTTTCTTTCTGTATTTTCCACTCACTGCCCCGCATAAACCGGTTATTCCGACCGAGAAGTTCAGAGGCATTTCCGGGAGAGGCCCGTATGGGGATTTTATTTCACAAGTGGATTGGACTGCCGGAGAAATATTTAAAACACTGGAAGAGTTAAATATAGATGACAATACCCTGGTCATCTTCACAAGTGACAATGGTTCAGCAATGTACAGGATTAACTCAACTTCTGATCCGGATCATGTAACGGATGAAACACTGGCTTTTTACAATGCAAACAACCATAAGGCAAACGGTCTGCTCAGGGGAATTAAGGGTGACACTTATGAAGGAGGACACCGGGTTCCTTTTATTGTGCGATGGCCCGCAAAATTTTCCGGAGGTAAAAAGGTGAATGAAACCATTTGCCTGACCGATATATTTGAAACCATTGTTGATGTAACCGGAGGTGTAAAACCTGAAGGAAATGCCGAAGATAGTTATAGCTTTTTTCCAATTATTTCAGGAGAAAAGGAGAATGTAAACAGGCCTCCGGTTATTCATCATTCAGGAGGAAAAGGGATGTTTGCAATTCGAAAAGGTAAATGGAAAATGATATTTGGAAATGGTTCAGGTGCGAGGACAAAGCCTGTTGGAACCCCTTTTCAGGAACCCTTTCAGCTTTATGATCTTGAAAACGATTTAACAGAATCGAATGACCTGATCAATAAGGAAATTGAAACTGCTGAAAAACTCAAAACGGAATTTTTTGAATTAAAGGGGAACGATTAGTACTTAGTTGAAGGGGATTACGACAATTATTTTCCATTGTCCATCTTTTTTTTCAAAATATTTCAGCTCTCTATGATCATAAGTGATTCTTTCCCCCTCCTCCGTGAACTCTTCATGTTGGTCATAGAAAACGAATGCAATATTTCCGTTTAACCGGATGTCAAAATTCGAAGCCGTCATAGCATGATATACACGACCTGGATCTGCTTCCGGATCAAAACTGGTTTGGTAATTTGAGCCGATTGTTTGCCATCCAATATCAGGCGCTGCGGCGTGATAATGCACAATGTATGGTTCCTGTACCCAGACTTCTGCTTCGCCCGCATAGTCACGAGCAACGAAAGCCGCCATCTGTTTTTCATTTACCGCTATAATTGAGGCCTCCTCAGCAGCAATATCAACTTTCTGTTCACATGAACTTAAACAGATAATCACGTACAGAATGACATAAATCGGAATAGTTCGCCGTTACGTAACTTTGTTTCTGTAAAATTGGTTTGTTGATAAGAAAATAGAAAAAGCCACGGTTGATTTATTAGATTTTATGTGAAACCAAAAAATCATCAACCATGGCTTTAAAAGAACAGGAACAAATTACGAAGAATTATTCAGAAGATCTGTTAACAGAACTGATCAATTATCAGGGAGAGAACCTTATGGGTGAGATCGTCCGTTTAGGGCTACAGCAAATGATGGAACTGGACCGGGATGAACATATCGGTGTAGGCAGTTATGTGCGCGGAGAAGAACGTCGCAGCCAGCGTAACGGTTATAAATCCAGGCAGCTGTATACCCGTGTTGGTACCCTGGCTCTGCGGGTACCACAGACTCGTGACGGGCAGTTTTATCCTGCCCTACTGGAACGCTACCAGCGCAGTGAGAAAGCTCTTGTCCTGGCTCTTGCAGAGGCTTACATCCAGGGAGTATCGACCCGTAAGATGAAAATGATCACTGAAAAGTTAATGGGCAGGGAATTTTCCTCTATGGCCATCAGCAGGTTCTCGGCCACTCTGGATGCGGAGCTTGATTCCTGGAGGGAAAGGTCCTTTGAAAAGGAATATCGATACATGATTATTGATGCTCGCTATGAAAGTTGCAGAGTTGAGGGTAAGATCATCGATATAGCGGTTCTTATCGCACTTGGGATTGACTCGGAAGGTTACCGCCATGTATTGGGTATAGAGACAGCCTGGGGAGAGACAAGCGATTCCTGGGACCGGTTTATTGGAGGATTAAAGCAACGTGGTCTTGAAGGTGTAAGGTTATTTACCAGCGATGCTCATCCGGGGATCCACCCGGCCATTAAAAAGCATTATCCGGGAGCAATATGGCAGCGATGCCAGCGCCATTATTCAGTTAATGCGTTGGACCTGGTTCCTAAGAGTCAGCGGGATGATCTTTACAATATGTTATTGCATGCGTGGGATTCGGACACCTACAAAGAAGCCAAAAAAAGGCTTGATAAGATTTCAGTCCATTACCAGGATAAATATCCGGACCTGGCAGAGTTCATCTCGGAGCATGGCTGGGAGACGCTGGGCGTATATGATGCAGCACCGGTGGAACATCACAAAAGATTACGAACCACCAACATGATCGAGCGGGTGAACCAGGAATTAAAGCGAAGGAGTAAGGTGGTCAGGATCTTTCCAAACCCGGCCAGTTGTGTGAGGCTATTCTCAGCGTTACTGAAGGAGTGGCATGAAGACTGGGTTACGGGTAGGATATACCTGGATATGGAGCAGCTTAGTGAATTTGAAAATCAGAAGACAGCTCATCAGCAGGAGCGCGCTCCTGCTGATGAGCTGTCTTCCATCAAAGAACAAAGAATAACCGTGGTTTAATGATTTTACAGACAATTAGTTGCACAACTAAATTGCCCGCCGGAAAAAGAACTTGATACTATGGATAAACGCAGAAAATGGCTGATGCGAAAAGATAAACGTATAATCTTTCATTACACTCCTTATCATGGCTCATGGCTTAATCAGGTGGAATATTGGTTTGG
>DRHS01000276.1 GCA_011053095.1 Bacteroides sp. | reverse complement strand
TTCATTTAATAATATACTTTTATCTTTTCCATTCAATTCTTTAAACAATTCTATTATCTGTTCTTTTGTTGACATTCCAGTGTGTGTCAGTATACTGGCAACAAAGGTACAAATTATATCTATCCAGTCTTAGATTAGAGCCATTATTTTCAATCCACTTATTTCCACATCGTTACTTGTCACAGAAAAAAGTATTGCATTTTGAGCATCTATAACTGTAGATTCGATCGTCTCTGAATTACCTGTTAATATCCACTCAGAAGAAATTGTCAATGCTTTATCAATCTGGATGTTATGTTCCTTATACAGTCCTGGAGACAATACGATCGTATCACCATTGGTTGAATTACTAACAGCCTCTGCAATAGTCTGAAAATCGTTTGGAACTTTGATAATTTGAGCATCAATATGATACACCGATGCGCTCAAAAAAATGGCAATTGCTAAACAGGTAATCGCTTTCATTTACTTTTTTTAAAATTGTGAGGTAATCCTGGATATAATTTCCCTTCTCATTAATAATAAAAAACCCCGAAGTCCATGGACTCCGGGGTCTTTCTTAATCAACAAGTGTTTTAGATAATTTATTTTATAATAAGCTTGTGTGTTTCCGTTCTTCCTGTAGTTTTTACATCTACGAAATACATTCCTTTTGCAAAACTTGACAAATCAACCTCAACAGTTGAACCTGAAATATTATTTCTGCTTACAAGCAATTTCCCGTTTATAGAATAAATCTCGTATCCAAATTTATCTGTAGAGGGGTTTTCGATGGAGAACATTCCCTCGGTCGGATTTGGGTAAATCGACTTTGAAAATTTCTCATTTGGATTAATCCCAGCTGGCCATGAAGTAAAGGTAACAACCAATTTGGGGGCACCCGCAGCATCACCATCGGCAGATTCCATTTCCCTGTTTACATCATCTTTTAGATCAGCAGGTGCTGCGACTACTATCATGATATTATTTCCGGAAGCCCATCCGTCAAGTGAAATAATTTCGGTAATTATTGCGCTTATGTCAGGGGTGCGCTCATTTTCGCCAGCATCTCCCTCAGCTACAGATATCCCGGGTTTCCACTCCGCTATTTTTGCATCTGTCGCCGGGTGACTTGAAACAGAAAAAAGGTCTCCAGTGAAAGGTCCGGCCACTGCAGCTTCTTTAGCTCCATATACTTCAAGAGTTATTGGTTGATCGGTTGTCCCCTCCACAGCTTTGTCAACTGTAAATTGCACATATGCATTGGATATTATTGCACCTACCGGAATGTCACAACCCCTGAAAATCATTCCCACAAATTGTGGTTCTTTATCAAATGCTAATTCAAGATCAGAACTTGTTATAGAAACATCTCCCGTGACATCCGTGGGATCAATAGCAGTTCTAATTTCTTCTGCGTCATCAGCTCCATCAAGAATCTGAACTTCAATTGTGGTCTGTGCAATTGCGATACTAGTAAAAAATAAAATGGCCGTAAAAACCATTGTTAGTCGTGTGTAAAATTGTGATTTCATATTTTGTTATTTAAAAGGTTTGAATTTGTAAATCTATAATCAGTGATTGCCCAGGCAAAGGTGAGGACAGATTCCGCACAAATCCTGAGCATAAGCTATATGAACTTATCTCTCCCGTATAAATTCCACTTGGTTATCATGAGCATGATAATTATTCCTTGTATAAATATATAAAAATTTTAACCGATCTAATGGAGCTTTTAATGAAAAACACCTTATGAAACATCAAGCTGATACTTAAATTGTAACAGTCTGGTACTTATATGTCATAAATAACATAGAAATTCAAAAAACTTAGTTAAAAAAATTTGGTAATTCTATGAATTTGCTAAATTGTGTATCAAAATTAAATCGTAATAATTACAGATATTAATATCCTTAAACCAATAAAAGAAAGATTTGCTTCCTTAAATATCTTTTTTCTTCTGCTGCAGACATTCGTTTAGGATGCCAGAGATTTGCAAGAATTTATCCGAGAGACGTTGGCTATATTTAATTAATACTATTAAGGCTTTCTTATATAATTAAATAAAGTAATTATTCTAAACCTATCAAAACTATGAAACGAATCTCAGAAATGTTGTACTTCCCAGGAGGGAGTATGGTTGGAATTCTACTAAAAATGAAAGTATTAAGCATTTTGGTGCTTTCATTGCTTGCTATTTCAGCAGCAGGTTACTCTCAGGATACCAAATCAAACCTTGCGTTATATGACGTTTCAGCGAAAGAGGTATCTCAATCAAATGACCAGCAAAGATCGAATCAACAACAGGAAAGGACAATTACAGGGACTATTACCGATATAAACGGTGAGCCTGTCATAGGTGCTACAGTTCTCGTTAAAGGTACTACCGTTGGTACTATTACTGATGTAGCCGGTAATTTCAATTTAGCGATCCCTGACAATGCGGAAACTCTCCAGTTTTCTTTCGTAGGAATGCAGAGCCAGGAATTAGCAGTAGGTGACAGAACAGTTTTTGATGTTGTAATGGAGGAAGAGACCATCGGAATTGATGAGGTTATTGTGGTCGGTTACGGTACTCAGAAACGAAGCGATATAACCGGAGCTGTTGCCTCATTGACCAGAGAAAGGCTGGACATGACACCGAATCTGAGTATTGCCCAGGCCATTCAGGGGTCCATCCCCGGCGTACAGGTACATACTGGTTCTGGTGGCGCCAATCCTGATCAAACTATCCTGGTAAGAGGTCGCAACTCGATTACGGCCAACAATGATCCATTGATTGTTGTTGACGGGGTACCTTATGGAGGCAATCTCACTGATATTAACCCAAATGATGTTCAGGCGATAGAGGTTCTTAAAGATGCTTCGTCTGCTGCCATTTATGGGTCCAGGGGAGCGAATGGAGTTATTCTTGTAACTACGAAGGAGGGTAAAGCCGGTAAAACTATCTTCTCATACGAAGGGAAATATGGCATAACAAACATTGCAAAGACGAACAATCCATTGACAGGTCCTGAGTTTTATGATTTTAAAATGGAACGGAGTCCCACGATGATGACACAAAGTGAACAAGATGTTCATGATGCTGGCACCTGGGTCGATTGGGTTGAGTTAGCAACCCGTCAGGGCCAGAGCCAGGAACACAACATCTCCTTTTCCGGAGGGTCCGAAAAAACCAAATTTTATGTTGGGGGAGGTTTGACAGATGTCAAGGGTATTGCGATAAATGATAATTATTTACGTCTTTCAACCAGAATTAATCTTGAAACAGAAATTAAGGACTGGTTATCAGTTGGAACACGCACCCAGTTGTCCTATGAGGATGAAAGTGGGGATGAAGCAAATTTCGAACATTGTATTGAGAAAAATCCTCTTACAACAGCATATGATGAGGATGGTAATTTAACCATTTATCCCTGGCCGGAACAACAGGTTGTTAGCAACCCCCTCCAGGGATTGCTGTTTTCCGATCTTGACCATTCTTACCAGATGGTAACTAACAATTATGCTATAATCACTGTCCCCTGGGTTGAAGGATTATCATACAGACTCAATACTGGTCTGAGAATGCGGACCTCTGAATCTAAACAATACAGGGGAACAGATACTGAGAGCGGACTGCCATCAGGAAAATCAGATTTATTTAACAGCGTTGGCACCAACGTAGTTGTTGAGAATATCTTTACTTATAACAGGGAGTTTGGGAAGCATACAATTTTTGCCACCGGGGTATATGGTTTTGAGGGAAATAAGCACAGAGGATTCGAACTGGACTCTGAAGTTTTCCCCAATGATTTTCTTACCTGGCATGCTGTTAGCTCGGGTGTAATCCAGGAGCCCTCAACTTCATTTAGCGAATCAAATCTTATCTCCCAGATGCTCCGGCTGAATTATTCCTTTGCCAGCCGGTATCTTTTAACATTCACAGTGCGCAGGGATGGCTTTTCAGGATTTGGAGCCGACACAAAATGGGGTGTTTTCCCCTCTGTTGCGCTGGGCTGGAACCTGGCTAACGAGGATTTTTTCCCTTTAAAAGATCTGTTCAGTTCCATGAAGTTAAGAGCTTCAATTGGATCGAACGGAAACCAGGCAATCGGACCCTACGAGTCAATCTCCAGATTAATAGAGGCAAACATAGTTTCCGGTATAAACACTCAGTTTGGATATAAACCTGCAAGATTGGGAAACGCGGAACTTGGATGGGAAACTTCCCAAACATTTAACGTGGGATTGGACTTCGGTATGTTTGAAAACAGGATTTCAGGTAATATTGACTATTATCTGACATATACAAGCGATTTACTCCTTGACAGGACTATTTCTGCTGTTCATGGGGTTACTCCGGTTACTCACCTCCCGGGTGGATGGGTCCAACCCGCAATTACCCAGAACATTGGAGAAACTAAAAACAATGGTTTTGAATTGTTTCTTAGCTCAAGAAACATTGTACAAAGAAAGTTTTCATGGGCCACAACCGGTAATATTTCTTTTAATAAGAACGAAATCGTTTCATTATATGGTTTGTTGGATGAAGAGGGGAACGAAGTTGATGACCTTGCCAATAATTGGATTATTGGTGAGCCCGTTCGGGTTAATTTTGATTATGTGTGGGATGGTGTATGGCAGGAGGAGGAAGCTGATCTGGCTGCATCCTACGACCCCAGATCAAAACCTGGATTTGTTAAACTTAAGGATGGAAACGGGGACGGAGTTCTTGACGATGAAGACAGGGAAGTAATAGGACAGACAGATCCCAGCATGATATGGGGAATGAACAACACATTCTCTTACGGGGATTTCAAGCTGAACATTTTCATGCATGGTGTTCACGGCTTAACTATACGGAATTATTTAATGGCTGACAATGTTCAGGGCAGGGAGGTGAGATATAATACCAGCAAGAAGACATGGTGGACTCCTGAAAACCGTACAAATGAGTGGGTTAAGAATGAGATTAATGCGGATCAGATGAACGGGCACTCAGGACACGTATATCAGGATGCAAGCTATGTACGGATTAAGGATATTTCATTATCATATGATTTACCGGGAAGTTGGATTGGAAAAGCCGGCCTGAGCAGAGTAAGGTTTTATGTAACCCTGCGCAACATGTTTACTTTTACGGATTGGGGAGGAATGGATCCGGAATTAATAGACGTAAAGAGCCAGCAAAAGATTCCTTTAACCAAGCAATATATTTTTGGTTTGAGCCTGGCATTTTAAATTAACCAATTTGATAGGAACACATAAAATTAAATATGATGAAAACACATAAAATATTATTAATCACACTGATATTTATTTTAGTGGCTGGCTGTTCAGAAGAATATCTAGAAGAAAAACCACCACATCTTTTCTCCAGTGAATTGCTGTTGCAAAACTACGATGGATTTGAGGCTGCCCTGAATGGTCTTTATAATATATGCAGGCATGCCAGGTGGCAGTCTGAAAAGATCGAGAATGCTTTAAACGGGACTGATAATATGACCAGCAATTATACACGTGGCGATATATATTATAACTGGGGACCTACAAACAGTCCTGATGATAAAAATTTAAGAGAGACCTTTGCATGGCTGTATGAAATTGTCTATTCAGCCAACAATATTATCACCTTTTCAGAGACTAGCGATATATCCTGGAGCGGAGGGTCTGCTACTCCTGAAGAAAATAAACTGAGGATTGTAGCCGAAGCCAGAGCCATGCGTGCATGGGCATACAGGCGCCTGGCATACTCCTGGAGTGATGTCCCGCTTACTACCAGTTTAATAACGGGAATTATAACAGACTGGGAGCGTGCTCCGGTTGCTGAAGTCTGGGCACAAGTAATCAGAGATTTTAAATTTGCACAGCAGTATGTTCCCACAGAAGGATCGCTCCAGGGCAGGATAACAAAAGGCGCTGTGCAGACTTTGCTTGCTGAGACTTACCTCACTGTAGGAAAGCCGGACAGTGCACTCTATTGGGCCGACCAGGTGATCAATAATCCTGCATACGAACTGGTTACGGCAAGGTATGGGGTGTTTAAGGACGACCCGGAAGGCAGTCCATATGGA
>DRHS01000275.1 GCA_011053095.1 Bacteroides sp. | reverse complement strand
TTCATTTAATAATATACTTTTATCTTTTCCATTCAATTCTTTAAACAATTCTATTATCTGTTCTTTTGTTGACATTCCAGTGTGTGTCAGTATACTGGCAACAAAGGTACAAATTATATCTATCCAGTCTTAGATTAGAGCCTTATGTTTTATTCCTTCATTGCTGAAAACAACCCTAGATCCTGATCCCTGTTGTTCCTTGTAACCTGAGCTGCTCAATAGCCTGAGCAACTCATTATAGGTGAAATCCTTCGGTCGAGACAGGAATCGGTTGAGAAGCTTTTCAGCTTTTGTCATATAATTATGATGGTTCTAACAAAGGTACTAAATGCTATTCAAATCAGCAACTAAAATATAGTGGCAATCACATATCTGAGTATCTGAAATAAACAGCAAATCACCATATGTCTTCCACAATACTTATAGTGCATATGACTTATATTATTGAGGGAGACGGTGCACTGGTCGATCCGGATGAAAAGCACCAGTACCGGAACCTCTCGCCCGACAAGCCCTTTAAGATGATCTGCGGAGTGCCGAAGGAATTTGTGTGAGTGGCTTATTTGTCACCATAGTGACCTATGGCTGAGACTATGAGAACAATAACTCTGTCTTCGTAAATCCTATAAATGATTCTGGCTTTTGAAGAAATTTCTAAAGTATATTTTCCCATATATTGCCAGGATCTTCTATCTGGGTAGTCTTATGCTTTGAGTATTCTGTTTCTGCTTCCTGCACTGTTTGGATTAAGTGATCATTGACCGATAATCGATCAACATCGTTAAGTGGTACAATTACGTAGGCTTTATCTTTGCCACGCTGAACTATTACCTGTTCATTTTGATCCACCAGGTCAAAATATTTTTTCTGTTTGTCCCTGAACTCCCTGCTGCTGATTATCATCATATCACGATATATGTACCAATATGGTACAAATATACGTAATTTTGATTCAAATATAGTCTTGTCAATTAATCTTTCATTTGATCTATATTATTGAGGGAGATGGTGCCGAAGGAGTTTGAGTCAGATTCAGATTATTGAATTGGAATAAACAAGCAATCCATTGTCAAACTGTTTGTTACTAATTCAATACTGTACGAATTTTCTACAATCCCAAATGTTGTTATCGTTACCACGAAAACATTCTTTCTTGTCTTTGTGCCATCCTTGAATTGAATTAGTTTATTCCGGATGTCATGGTATACCTTCTTATTGATGGTAATTGGAGCATTGTAAAACTTCATTTCACAAAGGTTGATAATTCTGTCATCCCTGTCTATCAGCAGGTCAATCTGGGCTTTGTCATTACACCAGTTGGAATGGATACTATAGATCTTGTCAACACCCAGTTCTTTCTTAATTTGCTGAATATGTTTAAGGCATATTGATTCAAAAGTAGATCCTGTCCATGATTTATATGTTTGTTTTTGCGATAATCTAGCCCAGGTACCGGTTCCTTGTCCCAGGTTAGGTTCCATAAATTTCAGATAGAACAGAGAGTATTCATCCGACAATCTGTACAGTGATTCCCGGCTCTTTTTTCCGAATGAAGTATATTGATGGACAAAGCCCGATTCTATCAGTTCATCAAGGGTATTTGAATAGGCCCCTCCACTCCCCAAGCTGCATTTTATTAACAATTCATTACGTGTAATTCCTTTTCTTGTTTTAGCAAGTACCCTGGTTATTTTTTCATGAGCTTTTGAATTTGAAAACAGAGATGTGAAAACTTCATGGAATTCATTGACCAGGTCTCCATCATTTTCAAAACACAATCGATCTATATTCTGGACTACGCTTTCTCCTCTTCGAATTTTATTTAAGTAAAATGGTATTCCCCCGATGGTCATGTAAAGCTGAATAATATCATAATGGGTTAATCCTATCTTTTTTGATTTCAGGAACTTCTCAGTTTCATTCAGATTAAATGGTTTCAGTGGAATCTTGCACGTTATCCTATTATGCAATCCTCCTTTATTCCTTATGACACGATTGACCATAAATGATGCTGCAGAACCACAAATTACGACAACCAGATCGTTGCGTTTTGTACAGTATGTATTCCAGAAATGCTCAAATGCAGTAAGAAACTTTGATCGAGCTGTTGCCAGCCATGGGAATTCGTCAATGAAAACAACTTTTTTACCAGGTTTTCTTAGTCCATCTAAATAGCTCTCTAGCAATTCAAAGGCTGTGAACCAATCCCTGGGAAGTTGATGTTTGTTAATTCTCGTGGAGTTCCTTTTTAGTTGAGAGTGAAAATTCCGTAGCTGATCTCTCATGCTTCCTCTATAGTAACCTGTTATTTCGAAGACAGTATTTTCTTTATAGCATTCCCTGATAAGAAAGGTTTTTCCAACCCTCCTCCTCCCGTACACCGCTATTAATTCAGATGAATTGCTTATAAGCATCTCATTTAGAGCAGCAATTTCCTTTTCTCGTCCGATTAACATAGATTAGTTTATGAGTTTAAAATGGTCGAATATCTTCCAAAGATACAATTTAATTCTAGTTATGGAAAGTATACGAGCATGAAGCAATCCCGAATGACATGATTGAAAAGCTTCCACAAACATCGAGAAATGAACGAAATGGAAACTTTTCAAACAATAGCCCAGGGTGCCGAAGGAATTTGAGTGAAAATTTATGCTTTGGCAATATTGTATTTGTATCCGGAACCGGTCCTTGTGACATAGGTCAATCACCATCAAATACAGGCAAGGAAAAAATGAAAGTACTGCCGACAACCGGAGTACTCTCTACACGCAGCGTACCCTGCTTTTTACAATTTTGTTCAGGACGTTGGCACTCCGGCCAATGCCAATATTGATGATTTCCGTTAAGAAATCAAATTGTTGATCTGACTTGATCCTGCACATCGGATGCCTCAATTACATTAAAGCCTGCTTCCTACAGGACACTCTTCAGGTAGGACCTGGCCGTATTTGAATCGTCCACCACTAAGAATTGTTTCTGTTTATCCATATGTCATGGTTTTAGTTTCAGAATCAATTGGTTGCAAATCCTTCATGTTAATAATTACACCAAATGAGGGGGCTGTTTCACCAATAAGAGTAGTTTTGGAAGCATTATGCCAACGCTGCATCTCATCGGCCCTAATTGATCCTGAAAATGTCAAAATGTAACACGCGGGATCTCTTTCAATCTTATACATATTAATAAAATTATGAATGTTATAATGCCTGTATAACCGTGGAAACGCTCATTGTAGGATAAGCGTCACCTGTTTTCGGGTAAGTAAAAGCCCCTGTTGGACAAAGTATTTTTACTTAGTTCTGGATGAATCTTTAAAGATTATTTTCTTAAATTGAGGCAAAATTACTGACATGAAAAACATAGGTATCTTATTTCTTGCACTGGCAATGCTGGGTTGCAGCGGCCGGACCAAAGAGCAAAATTCACAAAATGAGAATAACACAACGGCTCCGGTTACACCAACCTGGTCACTGGTTGAACTGTGGAAAAGTGATACCCTGATGCGAACGTGTGAATCAGTTCTTTACGATGCGGAACGTAATCATCTCTATGTTTCCTGTATTAACGGGGCTCCCTGGGAGAAGGATGGCAAGGGCTTCATCGCTTTGCTGAACCCGGATGGCAGTATTAAAACTGAGCACTGGATCACAGGACTGGATGCCCCCAAAGGAATGGGGATCCATGATGGGCTGCTATATTTGGCAGACCTTGACCATATCCTGGTGATTGATATTGAACAGGCAGAAATCAAAAAGAAGATTCCGGTTCCGGATGCAGTCCAACTAAATGATATAGACATCGATGAGAAGGGGAAAGTCTACTTTACCGATTCAGAAACTGGTTGGATATGGACTATGGAGGACGGCAAACCTGAGCAGTGGATAGAGGGGGACTTCAAACGCCCGAACGGACTGTATGTGGAAAAAGACAGAGTATTACTCGCTTCATCCGCAAGCCAGGACCTGACAGTCATTACCTTTGCGGATGGATCTCAGACCATTGTGACTACGGAGATCGGTCATGGGGATGGTGTTGAATTTACCGGTAAAGAAGGCCATTATCTGGTAACGAGCTGGGACGGGGAGATCTTTTTGGTGATGCCGGATTTCAGTAAGATTTCCCTCTTGAAAACCTCCGACCAGGGTATCAACTCAGCTGATATAGGGTTTAATCTGGCTGAACAAACAGTGTATGTGCCCACCTTCTTTGACAACCGTGTAGTGGCCTTTAAGTTGGTAGAGTCAGTAGATTAAAACCTCAATCATGATTTCCTGATGATGGAAGCTATTCCATTGTACCAATGAATTATATTAATGAGGGGGATTTGTCATTTAGTTTGGTTCCTGCTCCCATATAGTGAATCCATTCTGTTCTCTTGTGGCATTAGACTTTTGGCTCCACATTCCGTCTTTTATTGCCTGAATCAATTTGATTTAAATATGTTTGCCAAATGAAGTCAAAAAAAACTTGGAGATTTCGATATTAACTAATATTTTTAGATCATACTCCCGAGAGTTATTAGAGCCATACAGAAGGTTTATACTGTACTCATTGGAGCGTTTTTGATAGGATGAATCGGTTTTGGATACATATTTTTAAATGGACAAGTCCAGGGAGATTCAAGGAATAATGCTGATAACAAGCGATTGAACTGTGGTTTACATTAATAAAGATCCAGGTTTTAGGTTAGAACTCAGGTTTGGCATTTAAGCACAACCCTTTTCTTTCGGGAAAAGGATTGTGCTTGATGTAAATTTGGATCAGTCAATATATATATATGTGATTTGAACGCAAAGACTATGAAAAGCACCAAATACCTCATTAAAATGCTGTCAAATCATTAATTTAGATTGATTACATATAACACAGAAAAGTATTAGATTAATATGACCAACTAACAAATATGTTTAACCAAATAAAACTTGCGTGCCTATGAAATGAATTTAGACTTCTATGAAGAAACCCTTTGATTATATTAGAATCATATTTTAAATAACCTATTAAACTAGCAAATCATTAAACCTAATTCTTATGAAACAAAAACTAAAGTTTTTAAAATCAACATTATTGTTTTGTTTCCTGATTTTGTTTGTAAGTATGAGTTACGCGCAAGACAGGAGTGTTACAGGAACAGTAATTGATGATGCGGGTGATGGAATACCCGGAGTGTCAATTATTGTACAGGGTACCACAACCGGAGCCATCACAGATTTGGATGGAAAATATACATTAAATGTCCCGGCAGAAGCTACCACATTATTGTATTCATATGTCGGTATGACCACCCAGCAAGTAGAAATTGGAGATCAAACCGTAATAGATGTAACAATGGCGATCGATGCTATTGGACTGGAAGAGGTAATTGTTATCGGTTATGGTACGGCGAAAAAGAAAGACCTGACCGGTGCTATTATTAATGTGCAGGCCGAAGATCTGGAAATGTATAAGCCCCAGTCTGTAGCTGAATTGTTAAGATATGCAGTCCCCGGCATGAATGTAGGATACAGCACAAACGCTCAGAATAACCCGGACTTCTTTATTCGGGGTGATAACGCAATTAAAGCAGACGATGATGACGAAGACGATGCCAATGCGCCTCTGATTGTTGTGGATGGAGTAATATTTAACGGATCCATGACTGAAATTAATACTGATGACATTGCGAGTGTTGATGTGTTAAAGGATGCCAGTGCTGCTTCAATTTACGGTTCACGTGCATCAAACGGAGTGGTCGCCATTACAACCAAGAAAGGAGTTAGAGGCAAACCAGTCTTTCGGGTTAGTGCAAAATATGGTATTGTAACCGGAGCCAAAAGACTTGAAACCTTTAAAGCAGGAGATGAAGTTATGGGCTGGCTGACAGATATGAATGAATCAATTAATGGCCTGACGCAGGACCCATGGTCGATATATGACAAGTTTGAAGATGTTCCGGATGGAAGTAAAAATGACTGGTTAACCGCAAATGGAATTGCGGGTGAGACGGATCCGTCTGTAATCACCGATATCTGGCTTGATAATTTCGGATTTGAGCCCAATGAAAAAGAAAATTATCATGCCGGTATTGGGCACGACTGGCAGGATTACCTATTTCGTACAGGAGTACGACAGGACTATGATATCAGCGTGTCGGGTAGTACGGATAGAGTAAAATACTATTGGTCTTTAGGATATTTCGATAACGAATCGGTTCAGGTGGGAGAATCATTCACATCCCTCACTTCCCGTTTGAACCTTGATGTTGCTGCCACTGATTTTCTGAATCTTGGTCTGAATATGAATTTCGCCTTCCAGGATGAGGGACGGTCCACGGTAAGTAGCGGGAGTTATCGTCAATTATCAGCCTATGACTGGCCCTGGATGAATGGAACGGAGGGCATAGTTAAAGGTGAAATGAATCTCGATAAAATAGAATTTCTGAAAACGGATGCTGCCGGCTCAAACCAGGTCAACCCGCTTAACAATCCGTCCTATGTAACCAGGCAATATGAGAGATACAGAATAATGCCCACCCTGTATGCAACGTTGAAACTCCCTCTTAATTTTACCTTTACTACAAGGTTTACACCTCGATTAGACTTCAGAAAGAGATTTGAATATGAAGACAGTGCAAATCCACAATGGGGACATGGAGGCGAAATTCGGAGACGGCATAATGAGACAAACGAGTGGCAATTTGATAATATTTTATCCTGGGAGAAGGAGTTTGACCAACACAGATTTACCTTTACCGGTCTGATTAACGCAGAGAAAAATCAGAGCTGGCTTACAGATGCAGAAACTTCAAATTTACAGCCAACAGAGGCTCTTGGATATCATGCTATGTCTTTTGGCCTGAATCCCGCAACCGATTCAGACGATCAGGTAGTCACAAGAAATGCTCTTATGGCGCGTGTAGGTTACGTTTTTGCCAATCGTTATCACCTGCAGGCATCAGTACGACGTGATGGTTACTCCCGCTTCGGTTCAGAAAATGTGTACGGAACCTTTCCTTCCGTTTCTGCAGCCTGGTCCATTACTAATGAGAGTTTCATGGGAGGAGCCCCGGGATGGATTTCCTTCCTGAAACTTCGTGCAAGCTACGGTATAAATGGTAACAGTAGTGGTTTAAATTCGTATCAGGCTTATGCCCAGCTGTCTGATAATAAATGGCTCAACTATGATGCCGGTTATTTCCAGGCACCGTATCTCAGCCTCAACAGGATGTCTAACCCGGCTCTTGCCTGGGAGAAAAACGCAGCCCTTAATTTTGGACTTGATTACGGATTCTGGAATGGCCGGCTGAGAGGTGCTTTAGATGTTTATACAGCAGAAACTACGGATTTGCTTCTGGATAAAAGATTGCCAACAGTTACCGGCTTTGAAATTATTACCACCAACGTTGGTACATTGAAGAATACCGGTTTCGACATGTCAATAAACGCTGCTATTGTTCAAACTTCCAATTGGACATTTAACAGCAGCCTGCTTCTTCATTATAACAAAAACGAGATTGTATCTTTAACCGGAGAACTGGTTCCAACCTTTGAAGCAGATGGGACTCCAATCCTGAATCCTGACGGATCACCTGTACTGGAGGAACCCGATGATCTTGATAACGGATGGTTCATTGGTCAGAGTAAAGATGTAATCTGGGATTATGAAGTAGATGGTGTTTATAAAATTGGACAGGAAGCTGAGGCAGCTGCTTTTGGTTTATTTCCCGGCGATTTCAGGGTAGTTGATCAGAACGGTGATGGTGTGCTGAATACAGATGATAAAGTATTCCAGGGAGAATCATCCGCCCCATGGTATATTACCTGGAGGAATGAAGTTTCATATAAGGGCTTTGACCTGGGAGTTGTACTGCTGGGCAAATTAGGTTACAAAGGTGGATCAATCTACCCTTATAACGAGCGTCAGCAATACATTAAAAACCATAACTGGTTTAACCTGCCATACTGGACACCCAATAATCAAATCGATGATGCAGCAAGAGTTAATTCCATTAAGGTGACCGATACGGATATCTGGGTTAACAGGTCATACGTGCGTCTCCAGCAAGTCGCCTTTGGATACAATATTCCAGCCAATATTACGGCGCCCATTAGAATTAGCCGCGCGCGTCTTGGCTTTAATATCGAAAATGCAGCTGTATTTACCAAATGGATAGAGGGAGACCCTGAGAGCATGAGGGAGATGCCCAGAATATATACCTTTAGTATAGACTTTTCATTCTAAGGAAGGGGTATACAATGATGAAAAATATGAATAATAATCTAAAAAAATATAATATGAAAAACATTAAAGGAATTATCCTGGCAATCGTTCTCGCACTGACTGTGTCGTGTGGAGAAGACTTCCTGCAGGAAGAGCCGTTGTCTTTCCTTAGTCCCGAGAATACATTTATTGATGCCGCGGGCTTGCAGACAGCTCTGGAGCCCTGTTTGGTGCGGGTATTTGACCAGTGGCACAGGGATTACGCGGAAATCAATTTTAATACAGGTATGAGCGATGCTGCCTGTCTTGGTGCCACGGACAAACAGGCTTCTATGGTAAATCTGAGACAGTATATGAATCCTTCGAACGATATTAATAATACGGGATCGCGTACATTGGAATTTTATGAAGAGAACTACCTTGGCTTAAAGAGCGCTAATACGGTGGTTGACTATATCAACATCCCTGAATGGGAAGGAGGAGATGCTGATGAGGAAAGAAACCACCTGTTGGGATCTGCCTATTTTATGCGTGCATTTTTCTATTATCAACTGACACTGCAGTTCGGTAATATTGCTTTCCCCTTAAATGTTGTAACTGAATCAAGGCAGGATTTTAAAGCCTTTGGCATGCAGGGCATCTGGGACCAGATGATTACAGACCTGGAATATGCGATACAGCATATGAAACCCAAAAGCGAACTGCCGGGAGGACAGGCACCTCTGGATGCAGCAAGAATTTTGCTCGCCAAATACTACATGATGGATTTACAATTTGCAGCGGCAGAGACACTGATGGACGAGGTCATCAATGGTGGTGAATGCAGGCTGTTTGAAGCCGGCGATGTAAGCGTTTCGACAGTGTTAGTAGGTGGAAACTATAATGCATATGGATACGGGGACCTCATTCCCGGATATGATTGTGAACAACCTGCCGATCCCATCAATGCACTTCATGAGTCGAGTCAAAGAGTCACGAATCCCGAGGGTATCTGGCTTTCAACCAATGCACCATTCCTTGAGGGAAGCAGAAGGAGGACCGCAAGGGTCCGCGGCTGGGGTCCGAACCTCTGGAGTACCAACAAAGGTGTAAAAGCGCCTCCACTGGGTGCAAAAACAGCATTGTGGATATCCCAGAACGATAAAACAAAGCAGATGCATAAATGGGGACGCGGACAGGGTTTCTACCGTCCTACCAATTATTCCCAGTATGAGGTCTGGAATTTCGGTGTCAGTAACGACCGTCAGGATTACAGGCACAAAAGGGGCAACTGGTTCGACATGGATATGGCCATTTACGACAATCCGGATCTTAAAGATGATCCCATATTTGAGCAACCACTTCAGCTTTGGTCTGATGACGGGACCGTCCTGCTCTGTGAAGATTCAATACGCTGCTGGTACGGTTTTCCAATTTACAAATTCTGGACTCCAAACGTGGAGGACGCGATTAAAAGGCAGGATGGCGGAAAAGGGACTCTTTATATTTACAGGATAGCCCATGCATACCTGATAAGAGCAGAAGCAAGGTTCTGGCAGGACAATCACTCCGGTTGCGCGGATGATATTAACATTATCCGGACCCGTGCGAATGCAACAGTCATGTACACCGCGGCAGATGTAACTGCGGCTGGAATCGGTGCAGTACTCGATGAGCGTGTCCGCGAGTTATACGGAGAGGAGTACCGCCATGACGAACTGGTTCGTATCTCCGTGGTACTTGCGAAAAGCGGAAAGACCTGTTACAATGGTAAGACCTATTCAGTAGGATCAGACATTGAAACATCCCTGTCAGCCAGCAGTTTCTATTACGACAGGGTGATGGAAAAGAATGACTTCTTCAGGGAAGGAACTGCCTGGGCGACCTATCCTGATGTTGTATACACAATGGATCCGAAGCACATATTCTGGCCGGTTTACGAACCTTTTCTTGTAGGTAATGTTGGTGCTAAGTTGAACCAGACCACGGGTTACGATGGTTCTGAATCCAATATCACACCATTAGTACATGTTGTGCAGCCTGCTGGAAAGCCCAATACCGATCCGCAGAAAGCGATAGGTGACTTATAATCTTATTTTGCTGAATTAATTAATTACTCATCTGATGACGTCAAAGTCATCAGATGAGTAATTTAGTTTAAGACATATTTCCTATCTTTGTTGCCTGTCTCATGTGATTGAATTAATTAAATTAACAACCATGAAGAAATCAGGCATTTTTTTGTTTTTAATCCTTGTTACAAGTCTGAGTTATGCACAAGAGCATATTGTGCAGGGGGTAGTACATGTTTTTGAAAATGTTCCCCTGACAGGTGTTGAAGTTCAGGTAAAAAGCTCAAAACAGTCAGTTATAACGGATTCCTCAGGTATGTTTACTGTGACCTGTTACGGGAAAGATAAACTTAAAATAAGGGCACAAGGATTTTCCGGTCAAAATGTTAAGGTTGATGAGAATATAAAATTTGTAGCCGTCAATCTGAAATTAAAACCTGGTGAGCAAAACCAGGAAAATGCAATCGGATATGGATATATCTCAGATAAGGATAAGACCACTGCCGTACAAACAGTAAACCCGGATCATACCACCTATGCCCGGTATTCAGATATGTATGATCTGATTATTAGCCAGTTTGCAGGAGTCCAGATTACAAATGGCGAGATAATAATCAGAGGGGAAAAGTCATTTCAAGGCAGTTCAGCTGCCTTAATTGTAGTGGATGGAGTTATAACGGATACTGAATATTTACTTACTATTTCTCCTGTTGACGTTAAAAGTATCAGTGTGATTAAAGACGGCAGTTCTGCAGTTTATGGTTCACGAGGTGCAAATGGTGTACTTATTATCGAAACCAAAAAAGGGGGTGAATAAATTAATTAATTTTACAGGAGAGTTATTGGAATTGCATCAATGAAACTGACAAATAGTAAAGACCTGTATTACATTTTTCTCATAAGCTCAGAAATTGGAATTATAGTTAACCTAAATACATCTGAATATGGAATCAAGAAGAACATTTATTAAGAAAACCGCTGCTGCCGGAACAGCTGTAATTATTGCTCCAACGATTATACCGGCAAAAGCCTTTGGAGCAAATGACCGTATAAATGCTGCCGTATTGGGACTTAATGGCAGAGGTAAAAGCCATGTCCAGGGACTGATGGTTCAGGATAATGTTCAGGTCACCACCTTATGCGACCCGGATATGAACATTCTGAAAATACGTCAAAAAGAATTTAAAGACAAGTATGATAAAGATGTCGCTCTTGAGCAGGATCTTCGCCGGGTGATGGATGACAAGGATATCGACGTGGTGAGCATTGCATCCCCGAACCACTGGCATGCACTTTCAGTCATATGGGCATGCCAGGCAGGAAAAGACGCTTATGTCGAAAAACCGGGTTCTCATAATATATGGGAAGGCCGTAAGATGGTAGAAGCAGCCGAAAAATATGACCGTATTGTTCAGCATGGGGTGCAATTAAGAAGTTCTCCAGCCGTTAACGAGGCAATTGATTTAATGCGTGATGGTTACATCGGCAGAGTTTATATGGCCCGTGGACTTGTTTTCCGCTGGAGAGGTGATATAGGCGACCAGGGAGTCTCTGAGGTTCCTGATGGTGTCGATTACGATCTGTGGACCGGTCCGGCTCCCAAGCGTCCGTTCACAAAGAACCTGGTACACTACAACTGGCACTGGCACTGGGATTATGGAAATGGGGATGTTGGAAACCAGGGAATTCACGAAACCGATCTTTGTATGTGGGGACTGGATGTTGGCCTTCCGACAAAAATCACCTCCATGGGTGGAAAATTCCTCTGGGATGACTGCAAAGAGGTACCTGAAGTACTGACATCAGTCTATAACTACCCTGAAGAAAATAAAATTATCCAATTTGAAGTACGCCCCTGGTGCACCAACACTGAAGAAGGCGCTACTGTAGGTAATATTTTCTATGGTGATAAAGGGATACTGGTTGTTGATGGTTATGATAAATACAATACCTATCTGGGAAGGAACAGAGAACCCGGAAAATCAGGAGAAGATGGAGGAGAATCAGGTAGTGGTATGGACAGAGGCGCAGGTGGAACAGACGGACACTTTACCAATTTCATTGAAGCTGTTCGCAAACATGATAAATCCATATTAAACGGTCCTGTTGAAACAGCTCACCTCTCATCCGGATTGGCACATCTTGGTAATATTGCTTACAGATTGGATCGTGTTTTGACATTCAATCCTGATTCTGAAACATTTGTGGACGACGCTGAAGCAGATAAGATGCTTACACGAGATTATCGTGAAGATTATGTTGTTCCAAATAAAGTCTAGTAATAATCATTAATTGTGTGCTTGCCAGACATAATTGATAACACTCTAAACCAATATCTTCAAATGAAATACAAAACATTACTATTAATAACTGTTTTAAACGGCAGTTTTTTACTTTTTAGTCAGTCTGTCAGCAAACAGGCGGTTGATTTGAAAGTCTA
Organism: Bacteroides sp.; assembly: GCA_011053095.1. Lineage (GTDB taxonomy): Bacteria > Bacteroidota > Bacteroidia > Bacteroidales > SM23-62 > SM23-62. The sequence goes on along the minus strand of DRHS01000275.1, from coordinate 2,221 downwards.
TGATTCCGAAAAAAAGGTCGATGTACTGGTTGATGGTAAGCTTTTTACTTCATACATCTATCCTGACAATGTGAAAAAACCGGTATTGTGGCCGGTCATGTCTCCGGGAGGAAATATGCTGACACGCAGTTACCCCATGGTCAACAAAGAAGGAGATCGTACTGACCACCCCCACCATGTAGGTGTATGGCTGAACTATGGTGATGTGAACGGACTTGATTTCTGGAATAATTCAGAAGCAATTTCCCCAGAAAAGAGAGACGGGTATGGCAGTATTTATCATCGGTCTATTGAAAAAACAAAGAGCGGAAAAGGGAAAGCTTTACTGGTAACCACTTCTGATTGGAAATCTCCTGATAACACAATTATGCTGGAGGAGCAAACCAGTTTCGAATTCATAGCATTGGATAATTCACGCATCATCGATCGCACAACTACCCTGAAGGCTGTAATAGACGAAGTTAAATTCACCGATAATAAGGAAGGCATGTTTGCCATCCGTGTAGCTCGTGAAATGGAGCTTCCTTCTGAAAAACCAACCACACTTATGGACTCACATGGTAATGCTACCAGAGTTGAGAAAATGGACAATACCTTTGTGAAAGGAGACTATAGAAGTGCCGAAGGAGTAGAAGGGAAAGAGGTCTGGGGAACACGTTGTCGCTGGATGAAACTGTCAAGTGAAATAAATGGTGAACCTGTAGCCCTGGTAATTATTGATCACCCGTCAAACGTTGGGTATCCAACGTATTGGCATGCCCGGGATTATGGTTTATTCGCTGCCAACACACTTGGTCAGAAAATATTTTCCGATGGCAAAAATGAACTGAACTTCAGCTTGAAAAAAGGGGAGACTGTTACTTTTAAATACAGGCTTGTCGTGGCGGCTGAAAATTTAACCGATAATCAAATTAACCAACTGGCTGACGAGTATGCTAAAAAGTAAGCAGATTCGGTGAGTCTAAATTTTACACTATCATGGATACAAATCGTTCACGTCGTAGTTTTCTTCAAAAAAGCCTGATTGCCGGTGTTGGTCTGTCGTTGATTGACCCATTCTCGGCACATGCTATGATGAAAAAATCAGGAATGAAACTTGGTCTTGTCACCTACCAGTGGGGCAAAGACTGGGATTTACCAAGCTTAATTGCCAATTGCGAAAAAGCCGGATTACAGGGTGTTGAATTGCGCACTCAGCATGCTCACGGGGTCGAAACAAGCCTTACAGCCAGCCAGCGTAATGATGTTAAAAAGCGCTTTGCCGACAGTTCTGTTACCTGTGTGGGTTACGGATCAAATTACGAATATCATAATGCAGATCAGGCCGCTGTCAGGAAGAACATTGAAGGAACCAAAGAGTATCTTGATTTGTGCAAAGATATCGGGGCTACCGGAATTAAAGTAAAACCCAATGGTATTCCCGAAGATGTTCCAAAGGAAAAAACCATTGCTCAAATTGCCGCATCGCTTAATGAAGTTGGCAAGTATGCCGGTGACCTGGGACAAGTAGTCCGGGTAGAAGTTCACGGCAGAATATCACAGGAAATACCTAATATGAAGGCCATTTTTGAACAGGTAACTGAAAAAAGTGTAACAATGTGCTGGAATTGCAATGACCAGGATTTGTTATTTCCCGGACTTGAGGCAAATTTCAATTCCGTAAAAAAATGGTTCGGAGATACTGTTCATATTCGTGAATTGAATGTGGGTGAGTATCCTTACCAGGAGCTCATGAATTTATTTACAGGAATAAAGTATGAAGGCTGGATATTGCTTGAGGCCCGTACAGTGCCTGAAGACAGAATTGTTGCTATGAAGGAACAATTGGAGATTTTCAATAAGATGATTGGTTAGGGATAGAAGAGTCTTTATCCAGCAGCCCGTAAAACCCGCTCGCTTCAGGGGCGGGATTTAAGGGCAAAATATTTTAACAAACAAACAATGATATTCTGTGATAAATGACATTAAGCATTGAAACTAATCCGGATCTCAGTATTGGGCATATAAATAATGCGTATATCAATACTGTGAAGGACAAATCAACCGCCGGGCAGGTGGGGGTGGTCTGTGGATCGAATCGCGTTGGTGGTCGGAAGCAGAAACCTGCAGGAACCCGCAAGGAAGTACTGCCCGTGGCTTCATAGAAGCCACGGGCAGTACTTCCTTGCGGGTTCCTGCAGGTTTCTGCTTCCGACCACCAACGCGATTCGATCCACAGACC
>DRHS01000274.1 GCA_011053095.1 Bacteroides sp. | reverse complement strand
ATTGTAATGGTATATAGTAGATTTCTCAAAGAAAACCAGTTTGACTGAAAATTACTCAAGCACTGTCTGGGGCTTATTTTTCAAGAGTCCGGAAATACTCAACAATTTTCCTCGCTTCGTCTTCGGTCAGGTTCTGATTGGCCATGGGTGCCAGGTATCTTTTCAGCAGTTCCTTGCCAACCGGGTCACTGGACACCATCTCCTCGGGATTCAGGATCATATTCATAATCCATGCAGGATCTCTGCGCTCAAGTATTCCCACCGGCGCCGGACCGACATATTTTTTTGTCGGCTTATGGCAGGAAGAGCATTTTGCCCTGAAAAGTTCAGCTCCTTCCGTGACCATGGACTGGTTCAGTGCGCCCAATTGAAGACTTGTAACAGGACCCAGACCGCTTGTTCGAGCGAATTCGCGAGCAATTCTGGCCTCAAATTCTTCATATGGTTCAGACAGCGCGGGATTGGCTCCACCAAGGGTGCGGGCACCCAATTCCTGGCCCTGGATTTTTACTTTGACATATTCAACAATCTTCCAGCGATCCCGTTCCGACAGGATGGCTCCATATGAACCCATGAGTCCGGATCCAACGGTAATTACATGAAACATATCACCCCTGGCTGCAGTTACCAGTCTCTCTTCGGTGAGATCCCCAACTTTGACCGGCAACTTTCCGCTTGTGACAAGATACCCATCTCCCTTCCCGGATTCTCCATGACAATTGGCACAAAATGTAGTGAACAGTTTTTTGCCCTCAAATACATGTTTCATGGCCATTTGTTCAGGGCTGAGCAGGGTTTGTCCGGCAAGCAGCCTGTTTTCAGGCAATACATCGTACCTGAATGCTGCCATGTCCTGAGGTATTGTCCCATAGACAGGTATACGCTGGGTCATACTGTCTGCAAATACAGGATTCTCCGTGTAGGTCTCGAATGCCTGTGAATAGATCATATCCGGCATGAAATCCCAGCCCGGCATGTTGCGGTGCCTGTCACATGAGAAAGCCAGAGCTCCGGCCAGCACAAGCAGTGCAGTTTTTTTAAGTGTCATATTTATTGCATGCATGGTTCAATTACCTTTTTAAGATTCATAATGCAAACTCTCTTCAAGAAGGGGATCATGTTTTACGATCAGAGAACGTGAGGCCAGGGCTTTTAACACGATAAACAGGAATAGTCCCATATAGGCAACGGTCAGTGAAATTTCCGGGATTCCTATCCCTGCATGTTCACCTGCTGCACCCGGCATGATCATCTGGAAATAATCAATCCAGTGACCTATCATTACTACCCCGGCAATCCCGGCAAGCCAGTTGAGCTGTCTCTTGGCATCCAGCCTCATCAGACCAAAAAACGGAATGATGAAATTCAGACAGATGTTCAGCCAGAATAACATTTCAAAATCCTCCCTTCTTTGTATGAAATAACTCGTTTCCTCAGGGATATGCCCGTACCAGATTAAAAGGTACTGCGAAAACCACAGATAGGTCCAGAAAACGCTGAAAGCAAATAAGAGTTTCCCCAGGTCATGGATATGATCGACTCTGATGAACTCAAGATATCCTGCCCGTTTCAGGAACCAGATAAGCAGGATCATAAAAGCAAGGGATGTCACGAACATTCCTATAAATACATACCATCCATAGATGGTGCTGTACCAGTGCCCGTCTATTGACATGAGCCAGTCCCACGCCGAAGCAGAAACTGTTACCCCAAAAAAGACAAGAAATATTCCGGCAAATACTTTCCTTCGGTTATGAAACTTCAGGTCCTCAGAATCCTGCAGCATGTCGGTATTCTTTCTCATACCTCTGGTCAGGGCTATCCATCCGGCAAAATAAGCCACCATACGGATAAAAAAGAATGGAACGTTCAGCCAGGCTTCCTTCCCTTCGAGTATGGGGTCATATCCCTCGTAATGAGACCAGTGGTAGATATCGTGCATGCCAAAAAACAACAGCAGCATAAGAATGAATGCCACGGGCAGGAATGCAGTAAGGGATTCGGGAATCCTTTGCAGGGCAGTGTGCCATCCGGACCATGCGATCCTGTGAACAGCGAGGAAAAATGCAGCACCCAGTGATATGCCAAGAAAATACTGGTTGTTCAGCAGTACATTTGCCCATACCCTTGATGCATCCGGTTTAAAAATAAAAACGGAGGCAAGGAAAACCAGCAATCCTCCTATGGCTGCAATGGCCAGAACATTGCGGTATTGATTGGTAAATTTGAATTGCTCATCCATATCTGAAGATTTTCTTTTTATTTAATTTCAATGGTATTGATTCCGCTAAGAACCGTTTTAATTTTTTCGGCAGAGGTTTCTCCATCAACCAGGATAAGAAACTTATCATCCGTTATATCCGGATCGACAGGTTCAAATTTCTTGTCGGGTTTCAACCTTGATTTGATAAAAAAGGCGCCTGCCATTGATAGTGCAGCAAAGAGTATGGTACATTCGAAGGTTACCGGAATGAAAGATGGCACGGAGAGCAATGGTTTACCTCCGAATACCAGAGGATAATCTACCGTAAATACCCATGTCTGGAAACCAAAACCGAGTAAGCCTCCAATTGCCCCGCCTATAAACCCAACAAGGGGGATCCTTGACCTTTTCATGGAAAGAGCCGGATCGAGTCCATGTACAGGGAAAGGTGTAAAAACATCAATTATGTTTGCCCCGCTCTCGCGGATCTTCTTTACTGCCTGGAGCAGGGGCTGTTCGTCGTCAAAGACTATGGTAATTGTTTTTGCATTTTCCATGGCGTTAATCTTTTTTTGTTTCTTTTTCCCCTGAGCTTTTCACCACCGATTTAACCTCAGCGATGGCTATTACAGGAAATACCCTTATAAATATGAAGAAGGCCGTAAAGAAAAATCCCAGCGTGCCGAGGAACAATCCCACCTCAACAATGGTTGGTTTGTACATGGCCCAGCTCGATGTCAGGTAGTCCCGGTGCAGGGATGTTACAACGATAACAAACCTTTCAAACCACATCCCTATGTTGATGACAATGGACAGGCAGAAGGTAAATACGATATTGGTTCTGAGTTTCTTTATCCAGAGCAGCTGTGGAGAGATGAGGTTGCAGGTCATCATGATCCAGTATGCCCACCAGTAAGGACCGGTCGCCCTGTTTATAAGCATATAATGCTCGTATTCAACCCCGGAATACCATGACATGAACATCTCGGTAATATAGGCCAGTCCCACAATAGAACCCGTGGCAATGATAATTTTATTCATCGACTCAACATGACCGACCGTAATGTAATCCTGCAGATTGAGCGCTTTGCGGGTTATAATCATCAGTGTAAGAACCATTGCAAATCCGGAGAAGATGGCACCTGAAACGAAATAGGGCGGGAAGATGGTTGTATGCCAGCCCGGTATTACTGAAGTGGCAAAGTCCATTGAGACAATGCTATGAACGGAAAGTACCAGGGGAGCGGCAAGGGCAGCCAGCATCAGGGACAATACCTCATGCCTGTGCCAGTGCCTGGCGGATCCTTTCCAGCCGAAACTGAGGACCTTGTAAACGGTCTTTTTCCACCCGGCCTTTATTTTATCCCGCACAGTCCCGATGTCAGGAATCATTCCCACATACCAGAACACCAGTGATACGGTGAAATAGGTTGAGATTGCAAAAACATCCCATACCAGAGGTGAGTTAAAATTAACCCACATACCTCTTGTATTCGGATAGGGGAATATGTAAAACCCAAGCAATGGTCTTCCCATGTGTATAATCGGGAAAAGCATCGCACACATTACGGCAAATATGGTCATGGCCTCGGCCGAGCGGTTGATGCTGGTCCTCCATTTCTGCCGGAAAAGGAGCAGGATGGCTGATATGAATGTACCGGCATGGCCGATACCTATCCACCAGACAAAATTGGTAATGCCCCATCCCCATCCGACGGTTCGGTTCAGTCCCCAGGTCCCGATCCCATGCCATATGGTCCAGAAGATCATAAAAGCTCCGAAGAGCAGGGCTGAGCCGGATATGAAGATCCCGATGTACCAGAGGCTGCCCGGTTTACTCATCATCGGATCAAGGATATCGGAGGTAATGCTCTGGTAGGTTTTCTTCCCTTTAATTAAAGGGGCTCTAAGTGGTGATTGAATCATCCTTATATTGGTTTAGTCTTATACTTTCTTATTTCTAATTTTGGTCAGGTAATGAACCGATGGTTTGGTATAGATCTCCTCCAGGAGATTATACCTTCTGCCACTTGCCATCAGTTTGCTTATCTCGGATCCCGGATCGTTCATGTCACCGAAGACTATGGAGTTCGCGGGACAGGATTGGGAGCATGCTGTTTGAAGTTCTTCATCTTTGATGCCCCGGTTTTCAGCTTTGGCCTTTAATTTTGAAGCCTGGATCCTCTGAATGCAGAAGGAACATTTTTCAATTACTCCCTGGGAGCGAACCGTCACATCCGGGTTCAGTACAAGCCGTCGAAGGTCTGAAGTCATTTCTGCCTTATCTCTGAGGTTGCCGCTGAGCGTACCGGCCTCAGTGTAATTAAACCAGTTAAACCGGCGTACCTTATAGGGACAGTTATTATTGCAATAGCGTGTCCCGATGCAACGGTTGTAAACCATCTGGTTCAGTCCCTCGCTACTCGAGTTCGTGGCTGCTACGGGACAAACATTCTCACAGGGTGCATTGTCGCAGTGTTGACACATGACAGGCTGGAATACCACTTCGGGATCCTCCTCATCGCCCGTAAAATACCTGTCCACCCTCAACCAGTGCATCTCATGTACCCTTTGTACTTCTTCCTTTCCTACAACCGGAATATTATTCTCGGCCTGGCAGGCAATAACACAATTGGCACATCCCGTACAGGTACTCAGGTCGATAGCCATACCCCAGTGGTGATGCTTGAATTCCCTCTCATCATACAGGCTTTCAAGGTGCTCGGCTACTTTAGTATGCATTTCGTTACCTGCGCCAGGGTCTGCCTTGTAGGCGGGAAGATCCGCTTCTCGCACCAGGGCCCGGCCTTCCATGCTGTGATGGGTTTGTGTCTGGGCAAAGGAATATTTTCCTCCTGTTGGACTCATGCCCCCAACAGTACGGTAAAACCTGAGATTCTCCCCATCCTTTTCCAGAAGGCGCCAGGCATCCGATCCAACATCCTTTCCGACAGGTCCCGAGTTCCTCCGCCCGTATCCCAGGGCGATGCCCGCAGTCCCATACGCCTGTCCGGGCTGGATGTGTACAGGTACTGTCT
>DRHS01000273.1 GCA_011053095.1 Bacteroides sp. | reverse complement strand
GTACGGGACAACGGATCTGTATGAAACACCTAACCTTGAAAGGCTTGCTGAGCGGGGACTTACCTTTACCAATGCTTCTCTTTTTCTGTTTCCCATTGATGAAGTATGAAGTTCTATTCCTTAATACTGATCCACTTGTAAGTAAAAATGTAAGCGCTCCAGCAATGATTAATAAACTGGCAGCCAGCAATACGTTTTTGACTTTTCCAATTGTTTTCATAATATTTTTTTAGTTGATACTTAAATATCCAAATTAATTTTTTCTTCGTATTTTTCATCCTGAAAGTGATAGTTTTTTGTCGAATCATCACTATGTAACGACTTGAAGATAAGTAATTAACGTCACTTTTTTTCGTTTTTAATTTACATTTTTAAGTTATATTCTTACTCGTCAAAAGTGAACTATTACATTTTGAGAACCTGCCACACCATCACCTACCACCTTAAGAAGATAGATGCCTGCTGGCATATCTTTCAGGTCAATCTCCTTGCTGGCACCTGCCGGCTCATTTTTCAGAATAACATGGTAAAATAACTTTCCTGTGGTACTCAGCAGAATCAGTTCAACCCTCTCCAATTCCCGTTTGTTCCTGAGATCCAGCCATATGGTTCCATGGCTGGGATTAGGGTAGACACGGGGTCCATATTCAGCCGTGGTTTCCTGTATGTTATTCTGAAAATCCAGCATGACGCTTATGGTGTCAGACAGGAGGCAATTATGATCGCCGATGACCCTTACCCAGTAGATACCCGTGGTATCAACGTTGATGGTACGGGTGGTCTCTCCTGTACTCCAAAGATATATTGTCCCGGGATTACCTGCATCCAGCTGAAGGGTGGCAGGTTTCAGAATGGTGGTATCCTTGCCCAGGTCCACTGATAGGGAAGGGGACTGCTCCGCCCTGATCATGAAGGTCTTTCCGTTTACCGTATCCCCAACCAAAATCTCATTCATTTCAAAACTGCCGGAATACCGCGGATTACCAGGTTGAAAAACCAACTGAATGCTATCCAGGTCATACCCCCAGGATTCGGAGGCCAGGGAGGATAAATTGAAGGTATAAGAGGCCCATTCCCCGCTTGCAGGTAAAGCGAATATTTCCTGGTGCGATATGGATGCATGCTGTCCGTATAAGCTCAGTCCTGCCAGGATTGTATCAGTCGCACGGTATGTGATGGTCATGTAGGATCTCAGGTCAAAATCCTTTACAAAAAGATTCCCAAAGGTGTAGTGTTCCCCGGCGGAACTCTTTGATATCGAGAGTTCAAAAGCCTGTATCTTTACAGAGGCATGGTAGCCGGGCATAGAAGACTTCCAACCCTCAGGCAGGGCAGCATTGCTAAAGTCGGTGTAATAAAAGGACGCTCCCTGGATATCCGATTGTGCATGAATCCTTTGAAGGCTGTTGAGCAGAACCAGGGATAAGATAGTATACGTGTACATGGATTTTATCCACATAACTAATTATCCCAGTTTAGGTATTCAGGCTGTAGCAATTCTTCCGGATCCATGGTTCCATGCTGGCCCTCGTTTACCCTGTCAGGATCGTAATCCGGATTCGGGGTGGGCAGTTGGGCACCTATTTCTGTAAGGTGATCATGAAGAAGCTGCAATAATTCATCCCTTTTCTCAACCTGGGTTCCCGCCAGGTTGTTGGATTCCCCTATGTCAGTGCTAAGGTCGAAGAGCTCAACTTTCTCGTCCTCATAATGTTCGATCAGTTTCCAGTTGCCCGAGCGAATGGCACTATGGGGTGGAAGGCTCTGGTAGTGTGGGTAATGAAAGAATAGATTCTCCCGTTCCAGTTCCACCGCCTCCCCTGTAAGCAGGGGCATCAGGGATATCCCGTCCATATGAACCTCCGGCATCAGCTCAATGCCTGCCATGGAAAGCATGGTGGGAAAGATATCGTTGCTGATCACCGGATAGGAGACCTGTTGGTTTCTGGGCAGCCTGGGGCCTTTTACGATAAAGGGAACCCGGATACCTCCCTCAAAACATTGTGATTTACTACCCCTCAAAGGCCGGTTGCTCGTTGCCGTTTTCAGTCCCCCATTATCCGAGAGGAAAATAATATATGTTTTATCCAGTAAATGCAGGTCTTCTAGCTTGTTCATCAATATTCCCACACTCTGGTCCAGCGACTCGATCATCCCTGCCATCGTTGCATTATCCTGGCCAAAGCTCCCGGGCTCCTTTGCCTTGTATTTGTCCTCCAGTTCCTTCCTGGTTTCCAGGACAACGTGCACCGTATTATGAGAGATTACGGCGAGGAAGAGGGAATCCTTGTTCTCTTCGATGAAGGCCATGGCAGATTCGGTATACTTATGGTCATTCTTAGGGTCATCGGTTCCTGCAGAATGCCCTAAATTTTTGTCAATCACATCAAAACCATGGTATATGGGACTCAATTGTCCGAGGTGCCATTTACCTGCATGAAATGTTTTATAACCGTGGTCGCGCAGCACCTCTGCATAGGTGGTCTCGGACATTTTAAGGTATTTCGTCCAGTCCACCGGATGCTTTAATTTTGCATAAGGCTTCTCCTTTCCCGGTATATAGGCAGTAACATGCAATCGGGCCGGATATTTTCCGGTTGCGATGCTGGAACGGGTTGGACTGCAGACCGGGTGCGCCGAATATGCATTGGTAAACCGGATCCCTCCCCGGGCCAATTTGTCGATGTTTGGGGTCTCATAAAAGTCGCTCCCGTAACATACCAGGTCCCTCCATCCCATATCATCCACCAGGATGAAAATAATGTTCTTCCGATCTTCAACAGGGATGACCCTTGTAAAGCTCGGATCGGAATAGATCGATTCACAATCCGGCTCACTGATCCGGGCCCTGTAATAGGTGTTATTTTCAGCAAGCAGTGTAAGCTTGGATTTGTTCTCGCCGCTAATGTCTGCCCAGGTAATACTATCAGAAGATTGCTGCCATTGAATTTCACCCCTGGCCTCAACACTTATATTTAAAGAATCCCCTTCAAGCAGATTGAATACGCTGTTGTTCTGACCTGTAAGGTCCACGCAAATGGAGAGCAATAAGGCCAGGTATAAACCTGTCATGGAGAGTAAAGATTTAATATTCGCACAACTAAATTCTTTCATCATTTCCTGTTTTACTGATCCTTTCATTACCGGATTTTTCAAAAATTCACTTGCTAGTTATTCAGATATGGTGGAATGTAGGGCTTTACGAATTTTTTGCTTTGAATCCATTGTTTTTTCCATTGGTCGGCCAATTCCGGATCATCATAATCCGGTGCAGGCATGGTTTTCAGGATTTGCTCCAGGTCTTTTCTTACGGAAATCACCTTTTTATCTGTCGACATCGTCACATCCTCATAGGCTCCCGGCACCCATTCATTGCGATTATCCCCGCAGTTATAAAAGCGACCACGGCCATCTATCAGCCACTGTTTTGTTCTGAGCCATCGGCAACCATACCATTGCGAAAAGATCCACTCCCTGCCTGTAAACGGCTGATCAAGGATCAGGGGTGCAAAGCTGTGTCCGTCAAAGGTGTCCGAAGCCGGCAAGGATCCACCTGCAAGTTCAACACAGGTGGGTACGATATCGGTAAAATCCACAAGTTCATCACATGCACCAATGGGATCAAGATGGCCGGGTGCATATACGATAAAGGGAACCCTCGGGCCTTTTTCAGAGTCGGGATTGGATTTTCCGTATGTGCCCGATCCGTTGTCCCCGGCATACATAATGACGGTGTTTTCAAGTTGTCCGGTGGCTTCCAGGTGTTCTATGAAGGCAGCAATCTTATAGTCGATATAACGGATACAGGCTTCAAAATCATTTTGCACCAGTTTGCCGGTCTTATTCCAGTTTTCATCTAATTCCGGCACCCAGGGCGGCAAAAATTTTTTCGGATTGTTGGGATTGCGAACCCAATGTGGCAGATTTAATGGCATATATACAAACCAGGGCTTCTCCGCTTCTTCCGTTGTGAAATCGTGCAGGTACTCAAATAAAAAATCGGTACTGTGTACATTTTCCTTCACCACACGCACCCCATCTACATCATTGTCCGAATGCCTCATATCAAAGATATTGGATTCATGGTTTACAAGGCACCAACGCTCGAACCCGCAACTCTGTACGGTACCTGTCTGAATTTTCCCTATCATAGCCGTTCTGTATCCATTGGCTGACATTAAGCTTCCCAGTGTGTTTTCATACCGTTCTCCCACGGGATCGATCTTGCCATCTGCTCCACGGGGATTCACCTGGTTCTCAAATACCCGTGTTCGGAAGGGATACTTTCCGGTCAGCAGCATGGCCCGGGTTGGCACGCATCGCGGTGTTGCCCATGCCGTCCTGAAGTACAGGCCCTCTTCTGCCATTTTTTCCAACACCGGAGATGCGGTTATTCCATCATATAAAGCATATTCCTTAGGCGAAATATCGTCAGACAGGATAAATATAATGTTCGGACGGCTTTGAGACATACAGGAAATCGAAATACATCCCAGGCTTATAAACGCGGCAATTATTTTGATTTTCATCGGATAAATTTTTGGCAATGCCAATTTGCCCCTAAAGTAGTTGAAACCTCCCTGAACGGGGCACTCGTTTGATTCCAATCGTTGCGAAAATGTATTATAAACACCGGAATTGTTACATTTCAAGCAAGTTTTAAACGAACTAACAGATCAGCTCCTATCTGTACCTGTATTTAGTCAGTCTCTTATCCCCGGTTCTTTCAAGAATGCCCTGATTAACAGCATTTCTTAAATCTCTGCTGGCAGTGGAAGGAGAAATCCCTTTATTGCGCCTCAGGTACTCCTGTCGAGTGAAATAATCCTTACCGACATTATCAATAAATAGACGGATTCTTTCCCCACCAGACGGGTTAAGGTTCTGATTATTAAGTAGCTCTTCTAATGAATCATTAATAATTTCCAACATAAATTCAATAAAGAGTGTTGAAGTCCCCTGATTATCTGATTTCCCAAGGACATTATAATATGCTTGTTGACGTTCCCTTACTAAAGTTTCAATTGGTAAATATTCAAAAACCTTAGAGTATTCCTTTAAAATAATTGTCTGCCAAAATCTTCCCATCCTGCCATTCCCATCTAAGAAAGGATGAATGAATTCAAACTCATAGTGAAAGACACAACTTTTCACCAATAGCATGTCATCACTTTTTTTAAGGTATTCAAACAGGTCATTCATTAAATATGAAACCATTTCACCTGGTGGAGCAATGTGGGTAATTTCCTCACCCTTAACTATTCCAACTGATTTAGTCCTAAGTTTACCTGTCTCCTCAAGAAGACCATTCATTAATAGTCTATGGGCCTTGCAAAGGGATTTTAGTTGGAAGGCATTAAATTCATTTAGTTTGGAATAGACATCAATCGCGTTTTTCACTTCGATAATGTCTTTTTGAGGGCCTATAACTCTTTTATTATCAATTAAATCAGTTATTTGCTCTATAGTCAATGTATTTCCTTCTATCTCCAGAGACGATTGTATGGTTTTGATCCTGTTTTTTTTTCTTAATTCGGTTGGAGGCCTGTATAAATGGGCTGATTTAACTTCTCCAAGTTTTTCTGAAACCTTAGCGATTAGAGAAATTATCTTATTTGTTATTTCGTATGGTGGTTTCATAGTGATAGTATCATATGACACTATCAAAGATAGGCAAAATATTGTTTCCCTTCATTTTCAATAGCACGATCAACAGAATAATCTGAACAAGATTGTCAATCTTTTGACATACTGCTTTTTTTCAGCAATCTGGCATTTCCCTTCAGTCCCATGGGATCGGGTTTGTCCAGTTTGATCCATTTTTTTGCTGCCTGATTGTTGCTCAGAGAATTTGCATAGTTTGCCAGGGTCGTTGTGTAGGTTATTTCAAGATGGTTCTCACCCGGTTCTATAACTCCTTCGGGTATCCTGTACAAATGCCTTCCCCACCATTTTACTCCCAGCTCCATCCCGTTGATGGTGGCTTCTGTAATGTTTTGTTCAATACCCAGGTTAAGAAATGCCCAATCGGTCTGCCCGGTCGAAAAGGAGGTGCTGTAAACTACCTGTCCGGCAAAAGTTGCAATCCTGGTATCTGCATGGCTGCCGAATTCAAACAACTGTTCTGTAGATGTTTCAAAAGCTTCCCCCAGGGTGGGATAAAAATCGAGTTTCCATTTATCACCTATGGTTATTCCTGATAATTCATCGGGAAAAATCAACTCTTCCGCCTGTCCGCCACCCTCTTCTTCCAGGACGATTAGAAGGGATTCAAGTGGCTGTAAACGGATATCCATTGTACCCTCTTTCCTCACAGGATAGATATAGCGCTCACCCGTATGGGGATCCCAACACCAGGCAGCTTTACCTTTGCTCTCGAATTTTGCAGTACAAGCGATTCCATTTAACTCATCCTGGTTGGAGAAAAAGTAGATTTCAGAGCTGCCACTGAGGTGCTTTAACAGGAAAAGTTTCTCATTTACAGGATTAATTTCCACACCTGTTTCCAGTCCGGTTTCATTCAATACTTTTTCTGTCCATTCCCCGAATGATTCACCCTTTACCGGGGCTTTAATAAGCCTTACATTATCCTGGGAGTTTGCGCGGCTCATCATCTCCTGTACAGCCTGGTCCTCCTTCTCCTTTTCGAAGTAGGAGGGGGCTGATGAAGGAAGATGGTCAAGGAAGAGGAATTGGACTCCTTCCCCGGCCAGGGTTTCAATGGCTGATGCTGTTTCGGGAAGAATGGACCTGGCAGCGGGTACGATGATCAGTTGATAGGAGGCGGATTCACTTTTCATTTCTCCATCTTTTGCAATGGCCCTTCTGATCACCCCTTCATTGATATAATCGGCCGATACCCCAGCGTTGCTGAATGCTTCCCATAGATCATGGTTGTAAACAGGATTCTTGTAAAAGGGATTTCTGTGAAGGCCCCATTCTGCCCAGATATCGGCTTCCGGGGTCATAATTCCCACATCCACTACTGGATTTGAATTCTGGAAAAGGGCTGATAGCCTTGCATTGTAATCTGCCCAGTATCTGAAATAGGGCCACCAGCTGTTCTGGTCGCTGAAGTAGGCTCCATACCTCACCCATCCGGGAAAACCGGCTTCGGGAGGGGAGTAGTTGTACCCGTGAAGGACAGAGTGATTGATCCCCGAGATAAAATTGAAATCATCATTCTTCTTGATCATGTTAAGTGTGGTCCGGAATACACCCCGGGTATTTGTCATGGCCTCGCTGCTCACAATATTCACTCCTGACAGATGGGCTGCCGATGAAGCATACTTGTTCCAGATCCAGTAGCCATGATTCCTTGCATCGGGAGAGAATAGCCAATTATTGCTTTCCGGGATGTCAACCATTCGGTATCCGTCCAGCATCCCCATTAGCCAGGGACTTCCATAGGCCTGAAAACGACTCTGCATACCATGTTCATTGGCCCAGTCATCGAAGGTCTTAATGAAGCGCTCCTGGAACAACTCCACGAGGGTGGCATTAAAGTCATATCTGATCCTTTTAATATTCTCATTAAAGGGCTTTGAGTAATGCAGGGTATCGGTATACCCCTTATAGGGATGATAGTAGACCAGGGGTAGATATGGTTTCAGATCATATCCTCTTCTTTCAAGGAATTCTTCAAAAAAGTCATCCGTGATATTTGCACCCGAAAGTTCAATACTGTCACAAAACAGGGCACGTATAAAATCACCCAGCTTGCCCCCCAACACGGCTTCAAGTACCCCGGCAAGTTTGTCCATAAAGGCCCTGACATCCTCCTCGTCGTAATGATTTACTACAGGTCCCCTGGATCCGGGAGCCCCGTGCATCACGGAGCGGTATGCTTTCTGGAAGGTACCCAGGTAGAGATCATGCTTACCTTCAGGAATGAAGAATTCCACATTACCCTTCTCATCCACCTGTTCTTTCAAATCGATAAGGCTGTTCTCATTCCCGGCTCCGTGTGGGATCATTTGTAGAAAGAAGAGTTCGGGATCCGGTGCATCTGGGTTGTCATAAATTCCGAACTCCCTGCCCGGAAGCTGCCATTCCGCCTCAATATTGAGGGTCATTCTGCGGGGTCCTTCAAGCTCCATTTTTCTTATACCCACACCCTGCAGAAACTGGTCCTCTTTAAGGAATTCTCCCCCAAAGGGCCAGCCCGAACCCATGATCATGTCCACTACCATATCCCGGTTCCGGGCCATTTCAATGCTTGCCTTTACACGCTCGTTCCATTCCGGGCTCAGCCATTCGTAACAGTTATAATCGAATGGTTCTCCCTCCACAGGCATTGCAATGGGATTGATCTCAACTCCGCCTATGCCCGCAGCCTTCATTACATCCAGCTCCCGCTCAAGTTCATCTACCTCGATGCAATCACCGTTCCACCACCACCGGACAAAGGGCCGGGCCTCGACAGGGGGATCCCGGAACAGTGAGTATAATTCCCCGGAGGGAAGCTGATCTTCCCCGGTAGAACAAGAAGTGAATATTAATATGGCCAGTGTGGCTGTGTAAAGCAATTGACAAGAAATTGTATTTATTCTCATTTCCATTTTCCTTGAGGTTAAAACTATTTGATCTCTCAAATTCTAATGCTTAATATTTCCAAAAGCATAGAGTGGAAACACTTGTATATTTTCATATTTTGCGAAATTTTCCAGTGATAAACGACATCCAAATTTCGCGTTCTTTTCTTTTAAAAAGATAAACATACTGTTCATGGAACCTTTTAATCCTGATTTTACTTCAAGAGGTACTATTTCGTTGTTTAGTTGAATTAAATAGTCAACCTCAGCATTACTATTCAGTGCTTCACGGTGCCAATAAAATAATTCCGGTTGAGTGTAACAGGACGCATTTTTTAGTATCTCCAATCCAATAAACTGTTCTGCTATTCCTCCCTTATTCACCAGAAAAAATTCTTTGCTGAAAAGTAATTCTGAAATATCAAGCTGCAGTAATCGTTGGAAAATACCCGTATCCAGTAACAGCATTTTACGTTTTTTCGGATTCACTTCTGCTCCCAATGGAATACCATTGGCCGATGTATGTGTCACAGGAATTACAAGGCCAGCCATGATTAATAATTCAAGAGCTTCCTTTATTTGTAAAGTATTCAGGTTTTGAGATGCTTGCTTATATACAAATTTTCCTCCCGCCTGGTGAACAACTGATTCAAAAACTTCTCGAATGCGGGAAGACGGAACCCTGTATTTATACTTACTAAAGTCCGTGCGTAAAGAATTAATCAAATCCTCAAGCACCCTTTGGCAAGCTCTTAAATCATTTTGAGTAACATACTTCTTAACAACCTCAGGCATTCCACCAATAATCAGAAATTTTTTAAGCAATTCCATCAACTTCTCATGGATGGGAATTGCCAAAGGTCTTTGTGTATTGGCTTTCTTTTTCAATTCCAAAAGTTTTACCTGTCCGGTACCCAAAAGGAATTCATCAAAAGACAAAGGATACATATATATTGACCGTATCCTTCCTACTCCAAAAGAGGGAATTTCCATAAGTGCAAATTCCAATAAAGAACCAGCTGCCACCACATGTAATTCTGGCATTTTTTCATAAAAGAAACGCAATGATGAAATTGCTGGGATACAAGCCTGAATTTCGTCAAAGAAAAGCAGCGTTTTGCCTGGTGCAATTTCCGTATCGAACATTACCGATAGATTTTCACACAAAATCTGCGGAGTCAAGTCTCCATCAAAAAGAGAATGAACCCTTTTATGTTCCTCAAAGTTAACCTCCACAAAAGAATCAAAACTTTCTCCTAATTTCCTTATCGAAGAAGATTTACCAACTTGCCTTGCCCCTCTGACAAGCAATGGTTTTCTTTCTGTTTCATTTCTCCAGGTAACTAATTCCGTATCAATGTTTCGCTCTAAATACATACCGTATAGTATTATTCAAAGGTAATAATTAATCGTATGTATTATTTATCAAAGGCAATAATATTATTAAAATTCTCTTTTTCAAAGGCTATTTGTTCAGGAATTCCCTTTCGTTCATTTCTGGTGTTTCCCGTAAAATCCGTTTTTCAACTTCCAACCATTAATTTTACAACGCCAGCATCAGCCTGGGATAATTCCAGTGATTCAGCTCACTGGCGAGGGAGACAGGAAGGACAAATGGGTGAAGGGATTGCTGGATCAGCTGGAACAGGATGGACTGACCGACAATACGATCGTCTTCTTCTATTCAGATCATGGTGACGGGCTTCCCTGGGGTAAACACTGGATACATGCCACTGGTACACGTGTTCCGATGATCATATATTTGCCGGAAAAATACAGAGACCTGTCCCGGCTCTTCCCCGGTTCGGGTAAACCTTCTGGGCGAGATTGTGATCCGTTCTTCTACGATTATTAATTTCAAGATGACAAAAAGATTTAGTGAAAAGTGAATAAATACGCTACTCCCGGGATTTCCTTATCTTTGAAAGATGAATGATTCCTCATACATACTAAAGGAGATCAAAAGAATTGTAATGGAGCAGGATCCATCTGCAAAAATCTATTTGTATGGTTCCAGAGCAAAAGGTGCAGCAAAAAAGGAATCTGATTGGGATCTGCTCATTCTTCTGAATAAGAATGAGATAACGAGAGAAATTGAAATATCTATTACATATCCGTTATATGATTTAGAATTCGACACTGGAGAATTGATCAGCCCAATGGTTTATACTGAAAATGAATGGAATACTAAATATAGCGTTACACCTTTTTATCATAATGTTATGAATGAGGGTAAATTGATATGACCGATTACTCATCGGAAGATTATTCGAAATACAGGCTACAACGAGCAAAAGAGACCATTCAAGAAGTAGAAACCCATATCAAAAATGGGTTTTGGAATACTGCAATTAACAGAATGTAATATGCATGCTTTTATGCGGTTGGAGCTTTACTTATCAAGCATGGAATTTCAACTTCGACTCATTCCGGAATACGTCAGAAATTTGGACAGTTATTTGTAAAGACTGGAAAAATTGACCGGTGGTTGGCGAAACATTATACAGATTTATTCGAAAAAAGGAACAAAGGAGACTATAACGATTTCTATGACTATGATGAGGATACGGTAAAGAATATACTACCTCTTACAAAACAGTTCATAGAAACAATCACAGATCTTTTGGAAGATTAACATCAGTGAGTATTCGTGCAAACGACTAACAGACTGATATTTGCCCGTGCAGAAATCTGGCGCACCGTGATAAACACGATGCTCAACCGGCTTGCCAATCGGGATTCTTTCTGTAGAGATCGGATTAATTCTAAGATTGTTTCCTTTACTGCCTTCCTGTGTAGCATCTAAACTCTTCTGGTTTAATATGATATACTTTAGAATTGCCTCCATAACCTAAAGGAAATGGATTACCTACGTGAACCCAATAGCTTCCCATGCTCTATAATACAAAACCTGTACTGAGTTCAAGCGACTGGTATTTTGCCAACTGGGTACTGGACCATGTACAATGGGAGGTACTCCGTGTCTTCACCGAATCAACCGCCAAAGGCATTTTCTGGGCGGAGATCGACCCGGAAATAGACTGGGACCGATATCACGAGGGTATCACCATGGCAGCCATCCGGTGGATGATAGATCACCGGGACTATACCTGGTGGCCTAATAATCTGCCACATACCTATGAAGGATATGTTAACGGGGATTTTGATTGCTGTTACCCGGATGCCCATAATAGCACTTCAGGTGAGTACGGGGGGATGTTCATACTCCCCGACCTGATCGCGGTGAACATTTACACTATTCTGGACAGTAAGAAAAATAAACAGGACACTTATCCTGAATAACCTTTTTTACATGCATCCAACAAACTGAAAAAAACACTATTTTAATTCAGTATTTAAACACCATGGAATATTAAATCAAAACGACATGAGCATCAATGAAAATTCTGCCCGCTCAAGATGGGCGTTCCTTAAAAAGGCCTTCGCTTCCATGGCCCTGGGTGCGGCAGGTGCAGTCTCACTGAAGTCTGCCATCCAACCGGATGAACGGGATCCCTCTAAAACCAATCGCCAGGGTATGGACCGGGATGAAGAAATACCCGGTCGGTACCAGGATAAATTCAGGATCACGAAACTTGAAAATAGGAAAGCCGTCATTCCCTATCTTGGATATTTTCAGGGGAAGGTGATTTACAGTAACATGGTGTGGAAAACAAAACACGGCATCCGTACACCCTCTTTTCGGGGAGGTTTTGATTTTGGATACAACCCTCAGGGCGGGGCAGAATGTCATACTTATCGAACTGGAAATGGACCCGGATTTGCCCGCTGAATGGAATTTCACGGTGGTAGGCGGCATTGAGAAACTGACGTTTCTCTAAAACTGATCTCACCCGCATACATTATCCACAATGATGTATCACCGGAGGAGGTATTATAGCCCAACCAGGTCGATCAGCATTCCGCCGCTGATGTTTTCCTTCCATACCTTCTCCAGGTAGTCTTTATGGATCCGGTGATCGACATATTCCTGGACTCCCTGCCTGTCCCTGAATTCCAACCGGACAACGTATTCATATTCAAAGTTCTTGCCCTCCACTTTCTCCACTGCGAATCCGGATAAACTGGGAATCTCACCCAGCACCATGGTATTCTCAAAAAAGGTGTCCGCCTCCGGTGTCCCGGCTTCATGTTGCAGGTTGAAAAATACCAGGCGTGTGATGGACTGCCCCGAGAGAGATACAGGTACCAGAATCAAAAAAAGGACTGTGATTAATGCGATCTTATTTCTCATGCTTCACTAATTTGAGTGTGAATTAGGTAATTCATTTCTAATAAATATACTGAATACCTGACAATGAAAATAATTGCACAACCAACAAATCCGATCGTTTTTGTTACATAATCACAACGATTGGAAACATACAAGCAAACAACTTCTTTTGGTTTGCAGTACTTTTACGACATGAAGAGAAGATTCAATTTTAGGAAAGTTTTTACTGTATTCCTGTTGGGATGCTCCCTCTCTATATACGGTCAGACAAATCTTGCAACAACTGCTTCCGTTGCTGCTGACACATTTCTTGTTGATCACCCCGCAACTGAGGCTATTGACGGGGATACCACCGAGGGGAATGGATGGATTGCAACGGCTCTTGACACGACCAGCACAGGCCAGACTAATATTGCTCCTGATGCTGTAGCCACTGCATCCACCTACCATACAGGAAACGGAGGCAGACCACCTGAAGATGCAATAGATGGAATCACGGGCGCATGGACAGGATGGGAGGCAACAGCAACCCTAAATGAAGTTCCTCATTGGCTGGAACTTACCTGGCCATCTTCACAAATTGTAAATAAGGTGGTCTTATACACGAATCCCCAGGGGGATGGGGACTGGACCATCAGGGGTTATACGGTCCAGTACTGGGATGGTGAAGCGTACCAGGACCTGGATACGGTGAGCAATAATACCTTAGAAGTTGTTACCAGTAACTTCGAGGCTGTTATCACCACCAAAATAAGGATCTATTGCACGGAATCCGACAGCTTAAGCAGCTTTTACCGCATCAGTGAACTGGAAGTTTACTCAAATGCCAGGATGGATTCCCACTGGCTGGATCTGACATGGGACAGCGAGCAGAGACTGAGCAATGTTGTATTGTATACCTCCCCGGATCCTGACCAGGCACTCAGAGGATTTAATATCCAATACTGGGATGGCATCTCTTTTCAGACAGCAGCTTCTGTGAGCGGAAACGAGGATGCAAGGGTAAGCCGACGTTTTGAATCGGTCAACACCACGAAAATCAGGATCTTCTGCACCGAATCCGACCGGTCGGACATGTGGTACCGCATCAACGAGGTGGAAGTATATGACGATCCCCCTCCGGCCATTGATGACAGTACCTGGAACCTGGATTTTGAAACCATCGACTACTTCTTTTCATCCCCACCCAACGAGTACAGGATGATCGACTACAGCAGTGGATTTCAACAGGGGACCATTGACCAGTTGAAGGGTTACGGATTCGGGGGTGTACAGACCCATGTATCCTATAATAATTACCTGCAGAGTGAGGCCAAATGGGACGTGCTTGTTTCGGATGTCGATCTGGCCACTGAAAACGATATGGAAGTGTGGATTCACGACGAACGCGGCTATCCCACCGGTGCGGCCGGGGGACTCGTAGTGGAGGGGCATCCGGAACTTGAAAACCGTGGAGTCATCCGGATCACGCAGAAAGGTAATGGACCGGTAGCAATAAACATGGACCTGCCGGCGGATCTGGAGTTTTTCTATGCAACCTTAATCCCGATCGTGCATTGGGAGCCCGATTATGAAAATGCCGTCGAAGTTTCCATCGCGGATCATAAGATCGATACAATCGGACTGTCGGGATCCTGGCAGTTATCGGTATTCGGAATAAAGATCCTTGACCAGGATACCCAGGCACAGTCAAACCCTCAATTTGGAGGGACGGGTCACTACCCAAGCCTATTAAGCGAAGCCGCAATGAAACGGTTCATTGAACTCACTCATCAGAATTATGCCAATCATATCAACAGCATCGGGAATAAGGTAGAGAAGTTCTATACAAATGAAGCAAACCTGAACTCCACCTACTGGCAATACGACGGTTCGGAGGCTGAATATGCTTATCTGCCGTGGGAGAAAGACCTTCCAAACCAGTTCAAGGCCATGCATGGTTACGATCTGATCCCCCGCCTGGATGCATTATTTGAGGGGACATCATCCGCTTCACGAATGGTGAGACTGCATTTCTTTCAGACCGTGGGTGAGGTAATGGCCAGGAATTTTTCGGGACTGATTTCCGAATGGTGTCATGAAAATGGTGTGCAATTGAGCGGGCATCCCCTGCTCGAGGAATACATGATCCACCATGCCATATATTACGGCGATTTCATGAAAGTGATGAGAAACTACGATGTTCCGTCTTGTGACCTTCCCATAGCAAGGCCAGGCAAACAAAACTGGATATTCTGGATGCCGAAATTCATAAGCTCTGCATCCTATCTGGAAAATAAATACGGGATGGTTGCTGCGCTGATCGATCCCCTCATTGGATACGGAAGAGATGATCTTTCACCTGATATTCCCTATATGAAAAGGACAATCAATATGAGTTTTCTTTGCGGGGTCAACCAGGTAAACTCCTATATTCCCTATCAAGAATACCAGGGGGAAGAGAAGGATGAATTTGTCCGAATGGGAGACTACCTGTCAAGAATGTCCATGATGCTCCGGGGTGCAAAGAATGAAGCAGCCATAGCCATGTATTATCCAATCGAAACATTTCAGTCCAGCTACATAGCTTCCACATTGCCCCATAATAAAATAGCCAATAACTATGCTTACCTCCAGAATACACTTGACCGAATGGCTGTGGATATGATCCAAAACGGGCTGGATTTTAATTATCTGACTGCCGACGCGATCCTGAACGCCTCTGTAGTGGGAAATTTTGTCCAGGCAGGTACACATCTCTATTCCAGCATCGTTATGCCCAGGGTGGAGGTGATACCCCTGGATGTACTTGAAAAATTACAGTTCATTGCCGATGCAGGCATTCCTGTTCACTGGGTGGATGCCGTTCCGTCGCTTGGCACAAATGCAGGAGAACACGGAGCTGTACAACAAATTTCCTCTACCCTGGCGACGACTGCCAATCCCCTCCCCGATCTACTTATGATCCGGGATAACCAGTTCAGTATTCAGGTAAGTTCCAGCGTCAATAAATTAAATATGAGTCGGTTCACCAGGGATGGCAAAAGGATTTACTATATCATTAACGATTCGGAAAATGAAATAACCCTTACTGCAGAATCAGAACTGACAGATACGGTACAGATATACAATCCCGTCAATGGAGAAATTCGCAGAGAAAATCTTCCACTCTCTGAAAGCATAGGTGGATATAATAGCCTGTTCTTGGTGGAAAAGATATCAGCCATCGACAATGGACCGATAACCCTTGATGCAGGTCCGGATACAGTCCTCTGTGAGTCTGACTTTAAGGAATATCAAATTGGGAATTTTGTTAGCATTCAGGGAGGGACCCCACCCCTGTATTATTCCTGGTCATGTGAATATACGGATCAGACAGGAACATATTTTGCATCAAGGTTTTTAAATGATACCTCGATCGCACACCCGACTTTTATCAGTGGATTTGACTCCCTGAATCTTAGCCTGGAAGTATGGGATAATAATGGAAATAAAGCTTCCGATAATCTTCGTGAAATTTTATCGCAATTTAACTTTTGTCTGGCGGAATGTGCAGGATCAATCTCTAAGGGTGACAGTATACAACTCTCTCACTGCATCGGTAGAGGGATAGAGCCATATATTTATAGTTGGGATCATGCAGAGTCGCTGTCGGATCCTTTACTGTCAGACCCCTGGGCCAAACCTGATGCGGCTACAGAATACACTGTCACACTAACTGATGCAGCAGGATGTACTGCCAGCAGCTCCTGCAGCATTACTGTATTGTCACTGTCTCTTATACACATCT
>DRHS01000272.1 GCA_011053095.1 Bacteroides sp. | reverse complement strand
AACGCATATGTGGACCTGGCTGTCTTCTGGACAGAATATAACAATATGATTGAATTCGTATTCGATCTTTATCAAACCGATACCCTTGCGCCTCCGGGATTGGATGATTATGGATTCAAGGCACAAAATGTTGAAGATGCCAGGAGGTAAGTATTGTCAGCTAACTGGTAATTGAGTCCCGTTCTAAAAACAGGAGTGGAGTATTCAACTACACCATCCAGAACATAACGCTCAAACCTGACTCCCAGTGAACCGTTCAGTCCTGAGATGATTGCCGCATCCGCCTGTCCGAACAGGGCCAGGTTCATGCTTGAGTGATCCCCATAAAGTTCGGCGACTGAATTAGTCCGGGTAGCGGCAGTGCCCAGTGAAGCCTCAATCCTGTCTGCAAATTTACGCTGGTACCTGTATTCTGCATACAGCTGATCTGAACGGTTGTTCTTGTCCGGTGCATCCGCAAAATCATTTTCGATATGGAAATACCTGCTTTTCAGACTATGCCTGTTCCCCGCCCTCCCCCTGTACTCAATGAAAGGATCCAGGTTGAACCGGTTTCCTGTCAAGGCAGATACGGACTGGGGATTCTGCCTCAGGGCTCCCGGTTTTGAATCACGCCATAGCAGGAAATCTGACTTGTCGACCAGCATACCGTTCATTTTGATCCCATAACTCATTCCCCTGACAGCCGTGCTTCTTTGTCGCAGGGAAAAGTTCAGCCTGGCCCTGTCCATATACTCATCCTCCCTGTATCCTTCATCCCTGAAAAGGTTTCCGCCTACAACCAGATCGAGATTTTTAATCTTCCTCCGATGAGAAAAATCCACCCCAACAAAAAATGGCCGCTTGTCCCACCAGACAGTCTCCTTCCTGGCAGGATCAAGATAGAGTCCGGAATACACACTGACGCGTGATTGTGGAACATCTACGGGGTATCGTGTCCGTATATTGAAAACCCCGTTCAGCGCTGAAGATCCATAGAGCACGGAAGAAGCACCCTTAATAATTTCAACCTGTTCAATGTTCTCCACCGGAAGGTAATCCCATTTCACATCACCCACGTCACCCGACAAGATCGGCAGGTCATCCAAAAGGACAAGAACCCTGCTTCCCGCCCCGTAGCTATATCCACTCCCCCCCGAATGCTGGGTTGTCCGTCAAGGATCTCAACTCCGGATGATTGCCGGAGTATGGTTTCAAGAGAGGTTGTGCTTGTGTTTGCAATTCTTTCCAGTTTGATAATATCCAGGGAGACCATCACTTCTGATAACCGCTGCTCATATCTGCCAGCGCTGATAACGATTTCATCAAGTGGTGTTGTGGAACGGCTCAGGAGTATATTGAGGATTACCGTATCAGGGCCTTCAGGTTTTACAGTTCTTGTCTTTGAGATGTATCCAAGGTATTGAAAAGTCAGGACGATGGGATCATCCGGTACACTGATATTGTAATTACCCGACGGATCAGATATTGTCCCCTTTTTCCCTGCGGTGACAATGTTTGCCCCAATCAGGGGATCTCCGGAAAGCGAATCAGCTATCCGGCCTTTTATAAGGACCATGTCCTGAGACCGGATGTTGCCAGCCAGAACCAGAAAAGCGATTATTGCCAGATATTTCATTGTCAGTTTATGGTCTCAAATAGACAAATATATGAAATGATTCATTTATATATTAACTCAAGTTTCCTAGCATCTAAGATGCTATATATCAATTGTTTATGTTTGTAATTTTTATCACAAAATGCATCTTATATTCTTGTTATACAGCTCATTACAGAGGCATTAGCATATTATGCAGCTGGCTTTTTCTCAAAAGCCGGTGAAAACAGCCTCATTATCTCCTCAGCCCTTTGATTGTCCCGGATTATCTCTGCGAACAGCTCCATACAGTCAATCTTCAGCACTTCACCTATCCCGTGGACGATCTCCCAGAATATCTCCATTAAATACCGGGTGATGTTTTCCTCCTCTGCCTGAGAACTCAACAGATCAAAGATACTGCCGATGCTTTGTCCATAGTGCATCTGTTTGTACAGTAACAGCATAATGTATTGCATCATGGCCATGGTAGCTGCTCCGATCTGAGAGTCGAAGTTATTACACTGGCATTTTCCAAGCTGCAAATGCTGCTTCGCATCTTTGAAAAACACCTCTATGCTCCATCTTATGTGATAAGTCTCCATAAGCCTGTTGAACCCTAACTCCAGGTCATTGGTGATAAAGGCCTTCCATTTGCTCCTGGACCCCAGCTTT
>DRHS01000271.1 GCA_011053095.1 Bacteroides sp. | reverse complement strand
CCGGTATTAACGATGCAGGTCAGCGGCCTGTGTTGGTCTGGCTTCATGGTGGAGGCTTTCTGGGTGGTTCCTCCGGTGCCCTGGATGCCTACATTGGAGAGAATCTGAGCAAAAGTGGGGATGTGGTCGTATGCTCAATCAACCATCGCCTAAGCGCACTCGGCTTTATTAATCTGGGGGCCATTGCCGGAGAAGAATTTAAAGATTCCGCGAATGCCGGCATGCTCGATATCGTTGCTTCGTTGAAATGGGTGAAGGAAAACATCTCAGATTTCGGTGGTGACCCGGGTAATGTGACCATCTTCGGGCAGTCCGGTGGAGGAGCAAAAGTCAGTAACCTAATGGCCATGCCCGGAGCACAGGGGCTCTTTCATAAGGCGATGACCATCAGCGGGGCCAAACTGACCACGGGGGATTATGACCAGCAGGCAGAGCTGGCTGAACTTGTGTTGAAAGAAGCGGGACTGACGGCTTCCCGGGCCGGCAAACTGCAGGAGCTCCCATGGATGGATTTCTATCAGCTTGCCATGAAGTCAAAGGCCATTCTTAACAAATCAGCAAACAGTGCCTCACATCGGTTTATTCCCTGCCTGGATAACTTGCATATCCCCCGGCATCCTTTTGATCCGGATGCACCGGTTATTTCATCGGGGATCCCCATGATCATTGGAAATTGCACCAGTGAATATTCCCACAGTGCCAATGATCCCACGGTTGAAGACATCTCCATTGAGGGTGTGAAGGAGAGTTTGAGAAATGGAATGAGCTCATATGGTAAAGCCCTGGGTGAACATGCAGGTGAAATCGTCGATGCCTATGTCAAATGTTTTCCAGGGAAGAAACCCGTTGAGATCTGGGGGTTTATTTCATGGGATATTCGTTCACGGGCGGTACTCCAGTCAGAAAGGCAGACAGCGAACGGGGGAGCGGTTTACAATTACCTGTTTGATTGGAAAACTCCTCTTTATGAAGGCAGGCCGAGGGCTTACCATAATTCGGACCTGGCCTTCTGGTTCAATAACACAGATGTGATGGATACCATTACCGGAGGGGGTGAACGGCCCCGCCGGCTGGCTGAAAAGATGAGCCAGGCCCTTGTCCGCTTTGCCCGCACAGGAGATCCCAATCATCCAGGGATACCCGCCTGGCCAACTTTTGACAGTGAAAAAGGAGCCGTTATGGTCTGGAATGATGACTGCGAGATACAGTACGATCCTGATCGGGAAGCCAGGAATACCTTACATGAATTGTTGGGCGAGTGAAAAATACAGAATATCAAATTTTTACATTTATGAAAAAAGTATGTGCAATATTATTGGTCTCATTTTTTTTGGGAATGATCCATTCCGTTTCGGGACAATCCCTTCCAGAACCCGCCAGTGTAATCCCATTGTATGAAGGTGTGGCTCCCGGATCGGAAAATTGGGACTGGGAAGAGAATACCGCCGAGTCTTTCAGGGGACTTCCCATAGTGCAGAATGTGGTCAAGCCGGTAATGATGTACTATCCGCCCGATCCAGGAACAAATGTGGGAACTGCCATGGTGATTGCTCCCGGCGGAGGGTTTCAGAACCTGATGATAAGTTACGAGGGGGTGGATATTGCTAAGTACCTGAATAAGATTGGGGTGCACGCATATGTGCTCAAATACAGGTTGTTCCACCAGGAAGACAGGACGAAGCAGGATGGACAGGATGTTCGGAGGCTGGCAGTCGAGGATGGGCAGCAGGCTGTTCGCCTGGTGCGGAGAGGCGCAAAGGAAATGGGAATTGAACAGGATCGGATCGGTATGATCGGTTTCTCTGCCGGAGGAGGTGTAACCCTTGCATCGGTTATGGGAACCACAGATGGAAGACCCGATTTTGCAGTGCCTGTATATACCGGGGCAGGTGCGAAAAAGGGCTTGCCTATCGTGGTCCCGGAAAATGCCCCTCCACTCTGCATCTTTACAGCGGCGAATGACCAGATAATTCCCTGGGAAAAGTCCATGGAGCTGTTTGTTGCCTGGAAGGAGGCTGGTGCCCTGGCAGAGATCCATATATTTCAGACGGGCCGGCATGGTTTCGTGGAAAAAGGGGGTGGAGCAGACCATTTTATGGATCGCGTGCAGGAGTGGATGAAGGTGAACGGGTGGATGAACAAGGTACAATAGGATGTGATAACATATTATTAAATAGAATCTAACAGGTCATATTATGAAACAATTTTTTATTAAAACCATCAACACAATCTTAATCCTGTTAATCTCAGCAAGTTTTACCTATGCCCGGAAAAAACAATCACGAACAACAGATCCTCCAAATATTGTGGTTATCATGGCAGATGACCTGGGCTTTTCTGACCTCGGATGCTATGGCGGGGAGATCCATACACCCAACCTGGATGAATTGGCTGGCAACGGACTCCGGTTTACCCAGTTTTACAACTGCGGGCGATGCTGGCCAACCCGTACTTCCATCCTCACCGGGTACTATGCTCAGCAGGTAAATGTGGATGGCCGCCGCGACAGGTTCCCAGAATGGGCTTGCATGCTGCCCCATCATCTCAGGCAGGCAGGATACAGGAACTACCACAGTGGGAAGTGGCATATCCTGAATATGAAAACACAGGTGGAAGAGGGGGGATTTGACCGGTCCTATAACAACAATTCCGGGAACAACCACTTTACTGCAGAGGCTCATTCCCTGGATGATATACCCTTGCAACCTGTGAAAGTAGAGGAGGGCTTTAATTCAACCACGAACATAACGGATTATGCCGTGGATTTTTTACGTGAGCATGATCAACACTACAAAAATGATCCCTTCTTTCTTTATGTAGCCTACCTCACACCCCATTTCCCGCTGCATGCTCCCCAGGAGGAGATAGACCTCTACAGGGATCGTTATCTCGGGGGATGGGAAAAGCTAAGGCAGCAACGCTATGAAAAACAGAAGGAACTTGGAATTGATCCAGGGGAAAACAGTCCCTTCGAATATTTTGTTACTGCCCCCTGGAGCTGGCCGGATGAATGGCTAAAAGACAGCATCCCGGGTGAAATGCGACTTGCCAGGCCCTGGGATCAGCTTTCGGATGAAGAGAAACACCTCCATGCCACCAAGATGGCAATACATGCCGCCATGGTTGATCGCATTGACCGTGAGGTGGGGAGGATCATAGACCAGTTGGAAGCAATGGGAAAGGAAAAGAATACGCTGGTACTGTTCCTTTCAGATAACGGGGCCAGTGCCGAGCAGATCATCAGGGGAGGAGGTCACGACAGGAACACGCCACTCGGAGCATCCGGATCCTACCTCTGCCTGGGACCCGGATTTTCCACAGCATGCAATACGCCTTTCCGCCGCCATAAGTTCTGGACCCACGAGGGAGGCATTGCCACACCGTTAATCGCATACTGGCCTGCCGGGATAAAGGATCAGGGAGGCATTCGCAATTCAATGGGTCATGTCATTGATTTCCTTCCAACCTTTCTTGACATGGCCGGTGTTGAGCCCCTGATGGAAAAAAACGGCAACGAAGCACCGCCGATACCCGGGATAAGCCTGGTTCCCATTTTCAAGCAGGACCAGCCTTCAGAGCGGGAAATATATTTCAGTCACCATGGCAATTATGCGCTGAGGCAGGGCAAATGGAAGGTTGTTATTTCCACGGATATAGATGGAAGATGGCAGCTTTATAACATGGAAGAGGACCGGACCGAACTGAACAACCTGGCCGATGACTTTTTCAGGTTTGGTGATGATGAATGGAAAAGGGAGAACATGGAACGACTTGAAAAGATGAAAGACAGGTGGGAAACACTGGATAGCCTCTACCAGGCACAGGGAAAGGTGGGACTAAAATAGGATTTGTATTTTTTGGGAATTATTAAGCCGTCGGCATAAACTTTATAATCATCATGAGGAAGATTCAGTTAATGGCATTGCTAATAGCATTCTTAGTCCTGGTAAGCTGTGAAAAAGAGTATAAAAAGCCAAATGTGATTTATGTATTTGCAGACCAGTGGCGGGCACAGGCAACGGGTTATGCCGGAGATGTCAATGCCATAAGCATTAAAACCAAAAGTATTTATAGATTGTGGGTACATTCCGGACATTAAGCACAGCCTTGAAGGGCCACATACGGGTACTGGAGAGTGGGCATTGGTGAAAACGACGCCATTTTTAGCTAATTTATCAATGTTGGGCACTTTGGCGTTTGGATGACCCGATGGATGCAAGACCCAATCATTCAGATCATCACAAATAATAAACAGCATATTGGGTTTATTCAAACGCTCCAGATTTTCTGAAAAAGTTTGTTCGTTGGATTTATTTGAGCATGATATAAGAATACAGAGACAAAATTCCTATTAACAATAAAATTGTAATCTTTGAACATGTATTTTTGTCTTTAACTTTCATTTTCAAGTAGTATGTATAAATTTAGTATTTTGAAACCACGGTTAAATTCGTTTTATCAATTTCTTTGTTGGGGCGTTGTACATTGCTTCCAGGCTCACGAAATACCCATTCAGGCCATAATTGCAGAACGTGTTCCCACTCCTCAAGGGTACGGGTTGGATAATCGGCTGGCCAGCCTCCTTGCCTGAACCAATCTGAAACGCCCTGGTACCTCACTCATCTCGGGCAAATCAGGGGGGATACTTGATTCATGGTTTTTGATCTGTTCATCTGTCAGGTACACCGGCTTTCCGATGGTCCTGGCATTTATGATGGTTCTGGCTGCAAATTCCAGGGTCTCAAATCGGATATAGGCATCCTTCAAATCCACCCCACCGAGCACGGTACCATGGTTTTCCATGATCACCGCCTTGTGTCCCTTTTTAAACTCTGCGGCTATTTTCTCTCCAAGTTCCTCACCACCGGAGATGGCATATTCAGCATAACCAATAGGACCGCAGATATTCCTTGCCTGGGGGATGATATTGGTATCCGGCCTTTTCCTTACTATGCTGAAGGAAACAATCGCCGGGGGATGGGCATGTATCACCGCCCTGATATCAGGCCTTGCCTCATAAATGGCTTTATGAAAAGGGAACTCCGAAGAGGACTTATGATGTCCCTTCACCGTCCCGTCCTTTTTTACACATACGATATCCTTCCTTTGCAGGGAGCCCTTATCAATAGCTGCTGGGGTCACCCAGATATCCCCATCATCATCCAATATGGAAATGTTCCCTCCAGAAGTAGTTGTG
>DRHS01000270.1 GCA_011053095.1 Bacteroides sp. | reverse complement strand
GCCCATATGTGAAAAGGAGTGCTGTTATGTAGAATGATTACAAATAAAATGGAGTTGAAATCACTAATTTTTGAAAAATTCAGTGATGAAGATAATATTGGCAAAAAAATTAACCATTATAACTTGACTTGGACAGGAAACCCTACTTATTTTTTTCCTTTTGATCATTCAATTCCTTGGCCATGTCAAAAGCCCCCTGGCTAACGAAAACGGAATCAGAGCCACATCCCAACATCCTGTATCCAAGTGCGTAATACTTTTCATATTGATCCGGATGGGACATCAATGTTCCGGTGGCTTTCCCTGCTTTCATTGCTGCTGCATTCACCTTTTTGAGTGCATCGATATACATGGGATGATCGAACTGTCTGAAGATACCCAGAGCAAGTGTGAGGTCTGCAGGACCGACAAACAGGATATCTACCCCTTTGATGTTTGCGATCTCATCCAGATGATTCAGGCTTTCCAGGGTTTCTATCTGGATGATGCCCAGTACATTATCCTTTGCTCCAGCATAATATTCCTCAAAACTTTGTCCAAAATCAACGGCCCTGAACATGGTTGCCATGCCTCGTACTCCTTCAGGGGGGTATTTCATGAAGGAGATAGCTTGCTCAGCCTCCTTTTTGTTTTGAATCTGGGGAAACAGGATTCCCTCGGCCCCCAGCTCCAGCAGGCGGCTCACCCTTTGCCGGACCAGTGCTTCCACACGTACTATCGAGACTGTCGGACTTCCGCTCAAAGCCTGGAGCTGATAAAGTAAGTGATTCTCGGTCCCGACACCGTGTTCAAGATCAATCGTAACCCAGTCAAATCCTGCCTTGCCTACAATTTCCGCATTGATGGATGATCCGCTGTTCAGCCAGCATCCGTGAACTGCCTCTCCGGCACTTAATTTATTCTTTAAATTTTTCATATTAAAGGAAATAGTTTCGCAAGGATTATAATTACAAACAGTCCGATGAAACCCATTATGGTCAGCACAGAGGAGAAAGTTTTCAGTGTTTCGGTTTCGGTCATTCCACTCATTGTACAAACTACCCAGAAACCACTGTCGTTCATCCATGGGATAGGCTTGGAACCGCATCCTATTACAAGGGCAAGGTATACAGGATGAAAAGCCAGATCTCCCATGCTTGCAAATCCACCCAAAATACCTACCGAGGTAATCATCGCAACAGTCGCAGATCCCTGGGCAGTCCTCATTAATACGGTTACGAAAAAAGCAAGCGGTAAAATAGCAATATGGTAAACACTGGCCAGTTCCTGGATCCGGGCTCCAATGCCTGTCTGCTGTAAAGTACCGCCGAATGCCCCACCCATAGAAGTAATCAGGATAATCATACCTGCACCCTTCAGGGATTCGACTATATATTGTTTGAGCTTAGTTCTGTCACGTTCGTTCCATGCAAGGGTGCCCAATGCTACAACTGCTGCCAGGGTAAGGGCAATATTAGGATTCCCGAAAAAGGAAAACAATGAAAATAATAATCCTTCTGACAGAATTGCCTTTGTTATTGTATTTCCGGAAATCAGGAGAATTGGAAGAATAATTGGCATCAGTGACAGCCAGAGAGCCGGCAAGTGGCGATCCTCTTTATTCATCAGATCTTCCAGCTCTGAAATTGTAACATCACTGGAGTCTCGTAAGGGTATAGTCCATTTCCTGTTCGCCCAGGCTGCATACAGGTATCCGCCTGTAATAGTAAACATCCCAACAACCAGTCCACCTACCATCATTACACCCATATCCACTCCCATTTCTGCAGCTACAAACAGGGGTCCGGGGGTCGGCGGCACCAGTGAATGAGCCATTGCCCCCCCTGCAACAACGGCTGTAATATAAAACAGGTAGTTCTTCCCGGACCTCAGGGTCATGGCCTTGCTCAGTGGTACCAACAGATAGAAAACTGTATCAAAGAAGACCGGTATGGCAAGGGTGAATCCACTTGTTAAAAATGCCACAGGAGCTCCTTTTTCACCGAATAACTTCAGGGCAGCTCTGATGATCTTGTCTGCAGCACCACTTCGCAGTAAACAGGTGCCTATTATGGCTGCCATGGCAATTAATATGCCGATTTTCGATGCTGTATTTCCAAATGCGGCTGCAATCCTTTGTCCAACAGGCTGGTTAACAAGATCCAGGGTTTCCGCTGCTGACATTCCTTTAATTTGAGCGAACTGAACCAGATTATTCTCACCGGTAAATACTCCAACTATAATGGCGGCAAATAATAAGGCTAAAACCGGATGCAGCTTTAGTATCAGGATACAACCTACTATAACAGTAACTCCAACGAAAAGTAAAATTAAGGGGTCCAAAGCTTTTAATGTTATATTTTACAAGGGGTGATGTCTACCATCGTATTGCCTTATATTCCCAGCCGGGGTCTACTTTTTTCATTTCACCGGTATCGTCTCTATGTGTGATATTACAATTTTTATAATCATTGTGCAACTTCTCAAGGGCAACATGATCAAGCTCAATACCAAGTCCCGGGGCACGGGGTACGGCAATTTGTCCCTCGTCAAAACTTATTCTTCCCCCAGTAATAACTTCATCCGATTGCCATGGGTAATGGGTGTCCAGATCGTATGTTAAATTAGGAATTGCAGCAGCCATATGAACCATAGCAATCAGGGAGATGCCCAAATGGCTGTTGGAGTGCATGGAAAGCCCTTTTCCAAAGGTCTGACAAACTTTCCCAAGGCTTATCGATTCCCGCAACCCTCCCCAGAAATGATGGTCACTGAGGATAATATCTTCAGACCAGAGACGAACACCAGCAGGGATTTGTTCAAATGATGTAGTGCACATGTTAGTTGCAAGTGGCATATCCAGGTTACGTCTCACTTCTGCCATTCCTTCCTGACCAAGGGTGGGATCTTCCAGGTATTCGAGTATACCTTCCATTTGTTTGCCGTATTTAATAGCCGTTTCGACAGCCCATACCCCGTTGGGATCAAACCTTAAAGGCACATCTGGTCCAAAAGCTTTTCCCAGATGGATGATTGCATTGACTTCCTCCCGGGGCGGAAAAACTCCTCCTTTAAGTTTAATAGATTTAAATCCGAATTCTTTGATCATGGCCCTGGCCTGGGAAACAATTTCTTCCGGGTTCTCAGCTGCTGCCTGTCTGGCAGCATCCCAGCCCGAAGCATTAGGATCAACTTCATATCCAAGTTCACCCCCGGCTCCTTTAAATTTGTAGAAAAGGTAAGCACCAAAGGGCACACTCTCCCGGCACATGCCTCCCAATAAATCCACAACAGGCCTGCCACAAATTTTTCCCTGAATATCAAGACATGCCACCTCAATGGCGCTGTATACATGGACAAGTTTCCGGCTGTCCCAAGGATTATCACCTCGATTCTCAGTTTCATGGTCACCGAATTGCATAAAAATATCTGCACGAATCCTGTTTAGTTGAAAGGGGTCAGCCCCAATAATAACCTCCCTTGATTTTTTCAACAATGCATTAATCTCAATATTCCCTGGTATCTCACTGATTCCTGAAATATTGTCATCCGTGATAAGTTCTATGATTGTTCGCAGTGCATATGGTGCATGTACTCCGACGGAATTCAATAATGGAGGATCGGTTACTGCTATGGGAATTATTCTTAACTCTTTAATCCCGGGACCTGTCCTCTCATTTGACTTCATATTCATCATTACATTATTATCAGCCGTTTGGCTTCTGTAAAATACGTAATTAGCACAAAAAACAGTGTTTAAATGCATATTTTATTTTAGATTTGTTAGAGGATGTATTTTCACAAAATATTATATATGAGAAAAACGATCTCCCTAATTATTACATTGCTTCTTTTCTGCATGGCAAGTGCTTACAGCCAAAAAGAAAAAAAGCTGGAAGGCGTCTGGATTATGATCCATTCAAAATGGGATCTGCCGGATACAATCATCGAACGCACCCAGTTTACAGTGCCCTCTTACAAGATTTTTGCCACACCTCACTTCTCGATGAGCAGGTGGGATGAAAATGATGAATTCTGTGGACATTTCGGTACATATGAGTTCGACGGGGAAAACTATATCGAGCATATTAAATACAGCTCATATGGACATCTTGTCGGGGTAACCGAGGAATTTAAATGCACCCTGAAAGGAGATGAATTGAAGATCACGGGGAAAATAGGGAACACAGGGGAAGGATTTTTATTGGTGGAGACCTGGCAGCGTATTGAATAATCCATCTAACCGGATACCATACTAAGCACGTTTAACTTAACCCAGACTAAAAATGAAGGCAACAGTTTCATTTCTTACAATTTTCATGCTTGTTCTGACTCTAACTGCATGCAAACAATCATCAAAGCCAGAATCGGATATGTCAGATTATAAAATCAGTTTAATACAGGTTAATCCTGGACATTTTCATGCGGGACTCGTTCAAAAATCAATGTACAAACAGGTTGATCCGGTAGTGCATGTCTATGCACCTGCCGGTCCCGATGTTGAAGATTACCAGAACCGTGTAAATAGTTATAATACCAGAGATGAAGAACCTACCTCCTGGTCAACCGAACTTTATACCGGGACTGATTACCTCGAGAAATTGCTATCTGAAAAACCCGGCAATGTAATGGTAACTTCAGGTAATAATTCCCGGAAGACCGAATATATTAAACAGGCTGTAGAGGCCGGGCTGAATGTCTGTGCTGACAAGCCCATGGTCATTACACCGGATGAGTTCCCCTTACTCCTGGAAGCTTTCAGAATTTCGAAGGAAAAGGGAGTTTTGCTATACGATATAATGACAGAGCGTTATGAAATTTCCACCATACTTCAGAGAGAATTTTCGATGATCCCGGAGCTGTTCGGGGAACTGGTAACCGGGACTCCTGATGAACCCGCAATTACAAAGGAAAGCATACATCATATATTTAAATATATATCAGGTTCTCCTGTTAAAAGACCCGGCTGGTTTTTCGATGCGACCCAGCAGGGTACGGGTCTTGCCGATATCGGAACCCACCTTGTTGACCTGGTGCAGTGGGAGTGCTTCCCCGAACAGATAATAGATTATAAAAGTGATATTGAAGTGTTAAATTCCAGGGTATGGCCTACAGTAATGGATCTTGAACAATTTGAAAAAGTTACCGGACTGGCAGAATTCCCTGAATACCTGAATTCATACCTTGAAGGTGGAAAGCTTAACTACGGATGCAATGGGGAAATGTCGTACACACTTAAGGGCATTCATGCAAAAGTTTCAGTTGTCTGGAATTATCAGGCCCCTGAAGGCACAGGTGATACACATTACTCCATCATGAGGGGCACAAAGTGCAATCTGATAATCAGGCAGGGACCCGAAGAGGGCTATAAACCTACCCTGTACATTGAGGCAGTACAGGATTCAGATGGTCTGGAGGAAGTTATTGGTTCAGTCATAACAGAAAATATTGCTTCAAAATACCCCGGAGTGGCAGCTGAAAAAATATCTGATCAGAGCTGGAAGCTTCAGGTTCCCGATTCGTATAAAGTCGGACACGAAGCACATTTTGCACAGGTGATGAACAAGTACCTTGAATACCTTGAAAATGGGAATATGCCCGAATGGGAGATCCCTAACATGATTGCTAAATATTATACCACTACACGCTCTATGGAAGCTTCAAGGTGATTCCCTTAAACAGAATATGACATAGGTCATAATCATAACAGTTTTGATTTCCTATTTTGAACGCAGTTTTCAAAAACAAATTGCGATGAAAAATAGTGTGCGCCTTTTTACTTTCGTTGGACTTCTTTCTCTCTGTTTCTCGCTTTCAGCCCAGGAAGTTGATCCGGGGATGCTTACACTTGAAAAAATTTATAAGTCTCACGAATTCAACTCCGAACGAATGGGCAGGATGGCCTGGCTGGGTGACGGATCAAGTTATACTGCTCTTGAGTACTCAGCCGATCGCTCCGGACGGGAGCTTGTGAAGTACAATACAAAAACAGGCAAAAAGGAAGTACTGGTTACCAGTAAGGAGTTCATCCCCGGCGGTGAGGAGAAACCTCTGTCAATTGATAATTATACCTGGTCACCCGAAGGCGATCGACTGTTGCTTTTTGCAAATACCTCCAGGGTATGGCGAACGAATTCCAAGGGAGATTACTGGATACTGGATCTGGCCGGCAAAGAACTGAAACAGATCGGAAAATTTGCGGACCCTTCGAACCTGAAGTTTGCCAAATTCTCCCCTGATGGAAAAAAAGTCGCTTATGTCTATTACAATAATATCTATGTCGAAGTCCCGGGATCAGGAGAAATCACACAGCTAACTGACAATGGTTCGGCCACAATGATAAACGGAACATTTGACTGGGTATATGAGGAAGAATTTCACATGAAAGATGGTTTCAAATGGAGCCCTGACGGCAAGCATATCGCTTACTGGCAGATGGATGCCTCTGTGATCCGGGAGTTCTACATGATTAACAATACAGACTCCCTATATCCATACATCATTACTGTTCCATATCCTAAAGTAGGACAAAAATTATCAAAATGTCGTATCGGCGTGATGCCCGCTGTTGGGGGTGAAACGGTCTGGATGAAAACCGGGGAGGACCTGAGGAATAATTATATCCCAAGGATGGAATGGGCGGCCAATTCCCATGAGATTGTTTTTCAATATATGAACAGGCTTCAGAATCAGAACCAGGTAATGCTGGGAGATATCCGGACAGGTAATGTCAGGTCAGTTTTCACAGATACAGATAAAGCCTGGCTGGAAGTGGTAGATGATTTCATGTGGATTGAGGATGGTGCATATTTTACATGGATAAGCGAACGATCCGGATGGAAGCATATTTATCTGGTTTCCCGCGAAGGGAAAGAAATCAAACCCATAACAAATGGGGAATATGATGTTATATCGATCGAACTGATTGACGAAAAGGGCGGATATGTCTACTTCATAGCATCACCTGAAAGTCCCACAGAGAGATATCTGTTCCGGACAAAACTCAGTGGTGGGGAGCCTGAAAAGCTTTCTCCTGCCGAGGCAGGTCACCACTCTTATGATATTGCACCCAATGCCAGATGGGCGGTACATACATATTCGAATTTCGATACTCCCCCGGTGATTGGGCTGGTAAGTCTTCCGAAGCATAAAACGGAGCGCGTTTTGGTGGATAATGAGAAACTGAAAGCTGCTCTGGCAGGAGTTAAAACCGGCGAATCTGAATTTTTCAGGGTGGATATAGGGGATGGCGTTGAGCTCGATGGCTGGATTATGAAACCCTGGAATTTTGATCCGGTAAAGAAATACCCGGTTCTGTTTTTTGTCTACGGGGAGCCCTGGAATTCAACCGTTCAGAACAGTTACGGAAAGAGGAATTTATGGTATCATCTGTTGAATCAGAAGGGTTATATAGTCATGAGTGTTGATAACAGGGGGACAAAAGTTCCCCGGGGAAGAGACTGGAAAAGGAGCATTTATAAACAGATTGGTGTGCTTGCAGCTGCAGATCAGGCAGCGGTGGCAGAAATAATCGGCAAATGGGATTTCATTGATGAGAACAGGCTTGCCATCTGGGGATGGAGTGGAGGTGGTTCCATGACCCTCAATGCCATGCTTCAATACCCCGATATTTACCATACCGGCATCTCTGTTGCCTCGGTTCCGGACCAGAGACTTTACGATGCTATATACCAGGAAAGGTATATGCAGACCCCGGAGCTTAATCCGGAGGGATTTAAGAAGGGATCACCGATTACCTACGCGAAGAATCTGAAGGGGAATTTGCTGATCATTCATGGAACCGGGGATGACAATGTACATTACCAGGGAATGGAGAGGCTTATGAATGAATTCATTAAATACAATAAGCAGTTCAGCATGATGGCCTACCCGAACAGGTCGCATTCAATCAGGGAGGGAAGTGGAACTACCCTCCACCTGTACACGCTTATGACCAATTACCTGCTGGATAAGATGCCCCCGAATTAGATTTTGATGCCCAGGATAAGAATGTCATCGATCTGATCGGTATCTCCTTTCCAGGTTTATCATTATTCAGGCAATAGCTGATTTTTTTGGAGCGAGCTTAAAACCCGACCAGATACCACCCATTATCAGTCCCGCAATAAGATGCCATAATCCCCACCAGGCAGCAATAAACGCCATTCCGCCGACTGCAATATCGGGTGGAAAAATTTTCGGATTAAACAGCAGCAACAGTGCCAGTCCCGAGTTCTGTATCCCGGTTTCTATGGAAATTGTTTTCCGGTCTCTTCGCGGAAGTTTGAAGAGGGAGGCAAAAGACCATCCCAGGCTCAATGCCAATGCATTATGGATTAGTACAATTAAGAATATAAACTTGATGTATTGCAGAAAAAATTCCCAGTTCTTCATGAACATGACAGCTATGATCGCTCCGAATGCAACGAGTGAAAGGCGTTTTACATGTACAAGTATTATGCTTGTAAATTTCGGAAAGTACATGTTTATGAGCATTCCCAGAGTCAGGGGTATCCCCAGAAGGATTACAACGGTCTGGAGTACATGAAAGAAGGGGATCTCAAGCGGTCTTACCAAATCTGAAGCATTCAGCAATGCATAGGCTTTTGTAAACATTGTGCCCCAGAATGCAAAATTAAACGGTGTGATCAGGATTGCACCGAAATCCGAGATGGCAGTCAGGCTGACAGATAGTGCAACATTACCCCTTGCCAGGGAACTGAAAAAATTTGAGACATTCCCTCCGGGACAGGAGGCAACCAGTATCATTCCCAGGCCGATTGTAGGAGTAATGAAATTTCTGAAGGCAAGGGCCAGCAGAAACGTCATCAATGGCATAAGCAAAAACTGCGAAACAGCCCCGACAATTGCAGCTTTGGGATGCAAAGCCAGGGTCCTGAAATTATCAGGCTTCAGGTCCAGTGCCACACCAAACATAATAAAGGCAATTGTAAGGTTGAGAATAAGAAGGCTGTCGGAGGAAAAGTTCAGTCTGAGACTGTCGAGGGCTTGGAATGCTTCTAGCATAATTAGGGATTTTGTTCAATTAAAAATATCAAAATATTTATACAATACTATAATTTCGATTTTTCTATTGAAAAAATATCCGTTTTCTCCATGGAAATTTTCAGGCAAAAACAGGCTTTGGCTTTTGGTATAAGGGAGGTTTGACCCGTAGGAAACCATGGCTTCTAAATCAGCTATAAATAACTGAACATCTTTAATTTCAGTTTGAAACTTAGCAGGTAAGGCAGTATTACTGCTTTAAAGACTGAATAAGAAATCCTGAACCCTTCTGTCCGGATATTTCAGCCAGGGGTTCAGGATGATAATTAATGGCCTCAGGGGGTCTTGACTACTTCTTTTTAATGATATCCTCAATCATTGCTGTAGTAAGAGACTTAGGTCTTTCGATTGAATAGCCCAGTGCACGGTCCCATATGATATTTGCACAGACACCCAGAGCCCTACCCACACCGAACATAACGGTATAGAAGTCATGCTCCGTTACTCCGTAATGCATTTGGATAACACCTGAATGGGCATCCACATTCGGCCAGGGATTCTTGGCTTTTCCATGCTCCTTCAAAATCGGAGGAACAACCTTGTACAGGAGATCAACGAACTTGAACAACACATCAGTCTTCATATGCTTCAAAGCAAACTCCCTCTGCATCGTGTACCGTGGATCTGTTTTTCTGAGTACAGCATGCCCGTAACCCGGAATTACCTGTCCTGCGTTAAGCATATCCCATACAAATTGTTTCATTTCAGCCTGGCTTGGCAGTTTGCCATCCATCTTCTCATGTAATTGCATGATCCACTCGAGGACCGTCTGGTTTGCAAGTCCATGCAACGGTCCGGCAAGTCCATTGACCATTGAAGAGATCGAAAGGTAAATATCAGCAAGAGCACTGGAGACCAGGTGGCCTGTATGTGCACTCACATTCCCGCTTTCATGGTCGGCATGAAGAATGAAATACATCCTGGAAACCTCATCATATGGCTTGGCCTTACCCAACATATGGGCGAAGTTGCTACCGAAGTCCATGTCAGGATTCTGTTGTATCCTGTTGCCTTCACGGTAAAGCTTTGCATAAATATACGCTGCTATCTCAGGAAGTTTGGCCAGGAGATTCAGAGAATCCTCATAGGTATAATCCCAGTAATCCATTTTACTGACTCCACCATGGAATTTCCTGTCGAAAAATGATTCTCTGTGCATTGACAGGATTGCAGTGGAAAAAATAGTCATTGGATGGCTCAGTGAGGGAAAATTATCAATCACCTCATAGACGTACCTGGGTACAATCCTTCTTTTCCTGAATTCATCAATCAGTTCATTTGTCTCTTCTTCATTAGGAATATCACCTGTTAACAGGAGGTAGTAGAGTCCCTCCACATAAGGCATTTCAGCTCCTGGAGGTTTTGGAAGTTTTTTAAATACATCCGGAAGGGTATAACCCCGATATCTTATCCCTTCATCCGGATCGAGATATGAGATATCGGTGACAAGACACTTGAGGCCACGCATTCCTCCAAAGAGTTTTTCAACCGTAACAGTGTCAATAACGGTATCGCAATTCTCTTTGATCAATTTGCGTATTCGGGGACGTTCCTGATTGATTTTTTCTGCGAGTTTTTGTTTAAGAGTTACCATGATATAAAATGTTTAGGGGTGGCGAAACCATGAATATACTTAATTTATAGATCTGTGTCAAGTACTGCTCAGATTATGGGAAGCCTGAAACGCCGGCTCATAATTTCATGAGACATGGGGTGCAATCGAGGAAAACATGGTACTAAAAGTCAGCAGTTATACGCAGGGTAATATTTCTAGGTGGTTGGATATCTCCGGGTCTACCCAAATATTCCTTATTGAGGGCATTTTTCAGTATTAATCCGGCACTTAAAATTGGTGTGATGTTACACAACACCCTTGCATCCAAAACAGCATATCCCGTGTTGTTTTCTTCCCAGTATGAAGGAAATCCCGGAAGAATAATATTGCCGAAAAGCGGGTCTGTGAAAACATCATCGATCCTTTCCATCTTGCTGTTGACTGTAAAAGTACATCCTATCGTATACCTGCTTACACTGAGTTCAACATCCGATTTCAGGCTATGCCTGTACCTGTATTTAAGGTACTTTGAATTGCTGTCTCCTGATGTATTGTCAGCATTCAAGTCGATGGGGTCAATATATGTGTACCCGGCCATGAGTGACAGGGGAAGTTTCCCGATGGTGCCGCTGCCGTACAAGGTCAGTTCGAATCCGGTAATCCTGGCATCTTCAACATTTTGTGCCTTGAATCCATAATCATCCAATCCCGGAGGCGCAAGGGTATCGGTTTGATAAAGATCGAATACGAATTCAATCATATTGTTATATTCTGTCCAGAAGACAGCCAGGTCCACATATGCGTT
>DRHS01000269.1 GCA_011053095.1 Bacteroides sp. | reverse complement strand
GGAAGTAGGTTAGTCCGTCCGGACGGCCTTCAAACATGTCACCTATCCTTGAGATTGAATTAAGGGCAAATCCTTCGTCATCGGTATGAAGTCCGGGAATAATACCCCTGTAAGCACCATCTGTTTCAGCGGGATTCGCGATCTTGGCGATCCTCGGGTCACTCAGGGCCAGCATTTCATCTATAATATAGGTAGCCACACCGTGGTCATCCCTGGCATTGAGATAATGGTTCTCCCAGAAGGGCTCACGATACGGTGATGAACTTGTCCACTTAATAGCTGCCATGTCTGAAACAGCGCCCATGATCGGGTATGCTGCTGCATTTCCGAGTACTTCAGCGAATATTGCTGATGCGCCGGACGCGTCAACATTTGACATGCGGATAGCAACCCTCAGGCGGATGGAATTACACCACATCTGCCAGGCTGCAGGATCTCCGCCAAAAAGCAGGTCTCCGCTACCCAGTCCGGGTTCAGATGTATCAAAAAGACCAGCAGCTGTTTTCAGTTCAGCAATGATCCCTGCGTATACTGTGGCTTGCGAGTCGTAATCAGGAAGCAGGAATCCTTCCGTACCTTTGAGTGCATTTGTATATGGAATATCTCCCCACTCGTCGGTCATCTTGTGGAAAAGATAAGCCCTGA
This sequence comes from Bacteroides sp., assembly GCA_011053095.1. GTDB lineage: Bacteria > Bacteroidota > Bacteroidia > Bacteroidales > SM23-62 > SM23-62. The sequence continues at coordinate 2,237 of DRHS01000269.1, read as the reverse complement.
AAGTAATTGCAGCCGCCTGCATATTTACATCCTCATCTTCAACGCCAAGCAAATATGCCTGCTGAATATCATTTAAAAGGAGATAATAGCGGTTCCAGCGACTATTAACAACAGATTCTCTGAATTGGTAACGTGCTTCGTCAATATACTGGATTTTACCAAAATGTCCCGCATAGGAACCATGTTCATTACCAAGTGACCATTCGTCATGGTTTCCATCGGCATGGACCCATAGGGCCCTGGCCAGTATGTTGGTAGCCGGTACGGCGGTGGGATTATTCGGGTCCACGTTCATTTCTTCGAAATCCTCAGTACAGGACCCTGCAACCAGCAAAACTGCCAGTATTAAGATTGCTTTGAACTTTATATATTTCATTTTCATTGTATTTTAATATAAATGGATTCAGTTAAAACTTAACACCAATCTTGAATCCCAGGCTTCTTACCGCAGGTAGCTGGTAATGCTCAAGTCCAACACCATCGTTGCTTGTTCCGAATCCGGTCTCGGGATCAATGTTTATATCGTTGGACTCATGTGTCCAAAGCAGGCCAAGGTTACGTCCGATAAAAGAGATATTCAGCGCTTCAATAAAAGACACATTGCCCATCGGAATGTCATATCCGATCACAAGCTCACGAAGCTTAATAAAGCCACCGTCAATGATTGAAGGCTCATTGAGTCCCCAGTATGATTCGAAATAATCCTGGGCAGCTGTAACTATCGTGTTCTCACTGCCATCTGCCAATACACCATCGACGATCAGTCCACCCACACGAATGTCCTGTCCTTCAACGGCTGGCCTGATATAAGGATCACCATCAACAGTCATCGCTGTAATTCCGGCATAAGCACCAAACCAGTGGGTAACACTGAATATATCACCACCTTTACGAAAGTCAATCAGTACATTGGCAGTAAGCCCTTTATAGCTGAATATGTTGTTCACACCACCGATGAAATCAGGCGTGGTATTGCCAATAATTTCAGGAGTAGAACTGCGTGCAGGTGTTCCGTTTGAACGAACCTCAATCCTTCCATTATCATCTCTAACAAAGGCTCCTCCTTTGATCACACCATAGGTTTCACCCGGAATTGCCTGGATAGTAACACTACCCCATGAGGAAGCAATTTGTAAAGATTCAAGTTCCTGTCCGGTTTGAGGATCTGTATACAGTTTATTAACCTTATTTGTGTTCTTGGCCCAGTTAACCCTGACATCCCAGTTGAACCCGGATCCGCTCTGTAAGATCTTTCCAGTCAGCATCAACTCTACACCTGAATTCTGGATCTCACCCGCGTTAAGGCGCATGCTTCCGAAACCGGTAGCTCTTGAAATATCAACTGCCATGATCTGGTTCTCGGTGACGGCATTATAATAGGTAATATCCAGTCCCAATCTGTTCATGAAAAACCTGAAATCACCACCAACTTCAAAACTGCTTGTTTGCTCAGGCAGCAGGTTAAGCGGGGGGAGTTCATTGGTAAATGAGAAAGGTGTCACATTTCCGAATGGACTGTCTCCTGAGTATGTGGGAATGATCTGGTAAGGACCTGTGTCATTACCAACCTGTGCCCAGCTTGCACGAATCTTACCAAATGAAAGAATGTTCTGCGGCATGCCGAAGGTCTCGGTAAAGATCCAGCCCAGACTAACTGAGGGATAGAAATACGACCAATTGTCTTTCGGAAGAGTAGAGCTCCAGTCATTCCTGAAAGTAGCATCCATGAATAGATACTCTTTGAAGGCAAAGTTGAAGGTTCCGAATACAGAATTGGTCACCTTCTCCCTGTCATACATACCGGTTGATGGATTCCCCTTCACATTACTAATAGTAAAGAGATCGGGAACGGTTAATTCGGCGGCCGATAACTCTGTCCACTGATATGTGTCTCTCCGGTAGTTTCCACCGAGTGATCCACCCAGACGGATATCTGAAGTAACATTACCAGCTGCGGAGAAAATCAGGTCTGCATTGGTTTCGTTATAGGTCCTGGTCTGCTGCCAGAAATTTCCTCCTGCAGGAACATCCACGGTTCCGTCGAAATATTGTCTTTTCCTTACTTCATGGGAATAGTCGGTACCGACCCTGCCCAGAACACTTAACCAGTCAGTGAGCTTGTAATCCAGGTTTACGTTACCGTACACCCTGTTACGCTGCCGCTGCATAATCTTTTTGTTTGCGGTCCAGTAAGGACTGTCATGATAAGACCTGTTCCAGTTGTAATTATTGCCCTG
>DRHS01000268.1 GCA_011053095.1 Bacteroides sp. | reverse complement strand
GCTGTTTTTAAATACAGAGCAGATAAAAATTGATACCACCTTCGATCTGGAAAAACCGGCAGTGGTTTTTGCTGACCCTGAGCAGATATCAAGGGTATTTATAAACCTGTTGAAAAATGCCATACAGGCAATCCCGGAAGACAGGGAAGGCAAAATCGGGTTACAGCTTGAAACAGACAGTCAGAGGGCGAAAGTTAAGGTGACAGATAACGGGAAAGGCATACCCGAAGAGTTGGGAGACAAACTCTTTCAACCCAATTTCACGACTAAATCTAGTGGTATGGGAATGGGACTGGCCATCGTAAAAAGCATCATTGAAAATGCAGGAGGAAATATCAAATTCGAAACCGCGCTGGGAAAGGGTACCACATTCATCGTAGAATTACCCCTGATGCTGGAGGAGAAATCCTGAGATGACTATATTGCAAACCCTTAGGGATTAGGGCAGACTTGTAATCCGGGCAAGCTGAAATTGATTGCCTGATACTTTCATTTTTATGTAAATTAGGTTATATTCATTCCCGTTAAATATCTACTCCACATAACAACCACAGCAATTGCAGCATCTGTAAAATATTTGCTGGCCATTCTATTCCTGGTATCTGCCGCCGGACAGGATCTCCTTGCACAGGAAACCATCAGTGGTGTGGTCAATAAGTATGGAAGAATTAATACAATATGGAACCATAATCCCAACGATGGACAGGATAGTGTTATCGTTTACGGTGCAGGTGCAATATGGGATGGTTCGGACAATTTTGAATTAGCACTTTTCATGCAAATGAAAGGTACTTCAGTACATAATAGGGATCATCCCATCCCTAATTTTTGGGGAACGGTCAAGAATCTGTTTAATACTGGTATTTACTCGTTCATGTTGGTTGACAGAGTTGTAAATGATTCTATTGTAATATTTTCAAGCACCTTAAGAGAAGATTTGATTCTTCCCGATCCGCAAGATGATACTATACCACTTACAGCACAACTTATAAAGGTTCCTTATGGCAACTCTTTTTTGCTTGATGGCGACCTGAAGGCTGATCCCTGGGATCCTGACAAAGGTACTGGTGGAGTACTGGCCATATTTGCTGCCAAGAAACTTGATCTGGATCAATACAGCATTGATGTTACATCACAAGGATTCCTGGGAGGGGATACTCTTCGGGTAATCCAGGGAATAACAGATTGTGGTAATCAGGATAATTCATTTCGGCTTGACTCCGAGGTAAATATTGCAGGCAAAAAAGGAGGAGGTATAGTCTATGACGGTTATGAATTTGTAAGGGGGAATGCATTCGTATTAGGAGGAGGAGGAGGAGGAGAAGGCAGATGGTCCGGTGGGGCGGGAGGTTCAAATGCCAACAGGGGTGGAAGAGGAGGGGATGAAACAGATTTGTGTTCGCTACCTCAATATTTTGGACGTGGAGAAGGGATAGGCATTACCTATTTTACCAACGGTTACAATAGATTGTACCTTGGAAGTGGTGGTGGCAGTTCTGTTCCAGAACCGAATTTAACAGCAACTCCAGGGGGGAATGGAGGAGGTATTGTAATAATCATTACGGATACACTGGCTGCTGGCTCCTCAGGCGCTAATATTTTGGCATCAGGACAATCTATTACGGATACCTCATTCACTGGTGGCAGCGGAGGTGGTGCAGGAGGATTTATAGTTTTGGATGTAAATAATGTTATAGGGAATATTAACATTGATGTTTCTGGTGGCAGGGGTGGAAATACCTATGATCCTACCCCATTGCAATTTCATGGCCCAGGTGGAGGTGGAAGCGGAGGTGTGATCTGGCACAATGATACAGTTCTTTTACCAGGCCTGTTGGAGATAAAGTCCGGCGGTGAAAGGGGGGAGCACCTTCCATTCGGTGGAAGTGAAAATGCTGGTCCCGGCAATGAGGGAATAACTTTATCTGATCTTGTATTACCCCTGCGTGGATTTTTCTTCAATTTTATTTCAGGAGACCAGGATGTATGCCAGGATACTGTACCAGAGACAATAATCGGCTCCCAGCCAAAAGGGGATGTCCTTTTCACTTACGAATGGCAGGATAGCACGATGGGCTTTTTACCCGCAGCTGTAGGCGGAGCTACAAGCAAAAATTATTCCCCTCTTGTTCTGACTGAATCGACCTGGTATAGAAGAATCGTTACAAAAACTACCGCCCCCATAGAGTCCGACACCAGTAACTGGATTGAGAAAACCGTTTTTGACAGGATACAGAACAACCTGATTGCACCCGATGACACGGTATGTTTTGGTCAGAAACCGGCTCCCATGTCACATTTCGGCACAGCACTCTCAGGGGGAAATGGACTTTATAATTATCAATGGTGGATAAGGACAGACAATGACCCTGCATGGAAAAAAGCTGGCAGCGTTGCAGATGATGGTATTGATTCTACAGCAGGATTCATTTCAGGGCCACTAACAGACACAACTTATTTCAGTCGGCAGGTAATTTCCCATGTATGCCATCATATAAGTGATTCACTCGCCGTGGTAGTTCTACCAGTTATTGATAATAATATTATCGATGGAAATGATACTGTGTGCCAGTATAGTGACGCGGGTACTATTACAGGACTTGTCCCAACTGGCGGTGATATTGGTAATTATACATACAGATGGCAGGCAAAAAGTGATATCTCCGCCTGGAATCCAGTTGGTACAGGGACTGTGAATTATTCACCGGGTAGTATGGATACCGTGACAACCTATTATCGTCGCTGGGTTGTATCCGGCAAGGAGGAAAGGTGCAGCGACATGAGTAATGAAATTATAATTCAGGTGGATCCAGAGATCCTCCAAAATAACATTGCACCAGATACAGCTATTTGTGCGGAAACTCCTTCGAATCTCATCTATCCGGATGCATTGATTACGGGAGGCGATGGGATCTATAATTATACTTTCCATGAAAGTACGGATTCTTCCCTCTGGAGTATAGCCAGGACTGATAGCATTGTCAGTACCTATGATCCGGTGGAGCTGGCACAGACTACCTGGTTTTACCGGAGTGTTGTATCCGGAACCTGTTTTGATACATCTAATGCTATACGGTTTTATGTTGATCCCGTTATCACTAGCAACAACCTGCTAACAGCAGATGATACAATCTGCCAGGGAACAGATTCCCAGGGGATACTTGGATCAGAGGCAGGAGGAGGGGACAAACCCCCCCCCACTTATTTATGGGATAAAAGTACAAACCAGACGACCTGGACAGAGGGTTTTTCAAGCGGACGAGACTTGGGAGCCCAACTAATTTACGATACAACCTGGTACAGAAGAAGGGTGCTTTCGGGAGTATGCTTCGATACATCATCCATCGTAGTGGTGAATATTCATGATACCATCGTCGGAAATTTGATCTGGGCAGATACGGTCCTGGCAGATGATAATTGTGTACTGCTTCCAAAACTTATTCAGGGACAGGATGAAAATGATGGACTGATAGGCGGTACGGGCGATCCGGCTGATTTCGTTTATTTCTGGCAGAAGTCTGATCCCCCGGGCGATTGGAATGCTGCCCCGGCCGGTGGTGACCTGTCTAACGATCAGAATAATTACGAAACGGAAGTACTTACAGCTGCTGAATATACATACCGAAGGTACATTGTCTCCGGTAAATGCTCTCACATTTCTGATTCAGTTACCCTTATTGTTAAACCAAGGCCTATGGGTTCCATCACACCCACGGCAACAGATTCCTCTTGTTTTGACGGTGCAAACCAGATTCGTATTGTGATTCCTGTTACATTCACCGAGGGCTTACAGCCTTTTACTCTTTATTATAATGACGGAGTTGGAGGAACAGGTACAGAAATTTTGGATACCTACAGCGGGGACTTCAGTGTATTCCGTGCCACATCTGATTCTACCCTGTATACTGTTATGATTGACAGCATTGTTGATGCCTACGGATGTGTGGATACCATGCAGTTGGCCAACAAAGGCCTGAAGCAGGCAATACTCTACAGTGACCAGTCCCCCTCCATTCTCCAGGACACCTTCCGGGTCTGCGGTCCTGAAGCTACTATAGCTGTCAATGAAGGGATTGGATTGAACAGGTACTGGGGACCTGCTCACAGTGAATATACTTTTACTCCCGATAACCTTCCCCAGTCGGTCTTTTCACTGACCGGATGGTCAAACGATACCCTGTTCTACCCGGTAACCTGGTACCAGCAAAACGGAGTATGTGATCAGCACAGCGTTACAATAACAGTAGAACTTTACCAGCAACCAGATCCGGCCACATTGAAAGGGCGGCCTGATTCATTGGTTTATTTCAGGCAGTTTATGCCCCTGTGGGCAGATACTGTTGAGATCGGACTTGGGACATGGGACTGGGTCGATGACCCGGAATGGAAGGTCAGTGATGGAGGCGATCCTGTAAAGGAAATTCATAATAACAGTTCTGAGATTGATCTTGGTGGAGAAAATATGGATAAGGAGGTCCGCCGGGATCTTTCGTGGTGGGTACGAAATGGTGAATGCCCGGTAGACACAATTAATGTAAGAATAATAAGGCGAGACATTGTGAGGTATTCTGCCTTTTCACCAAACGGGGATATGTACAATGAATACCTAATCCTAGATGGTCTGGAGTGGGCGGATGAATTTATAATGCAGATATTCTCGCGCCATATGGTCCTGGTAAAGACGGTAACCGAATCAGATGTATTTGTAGATCCGAGAACAGGGGATATGAATGCGATCTGGGATGGCAGGATGCAAGACGGTTCCGAGGCAGCGGACGGCACTTATTTTTATATGATTGAAGTGATGCATGCAGGACAAAAATATAATTACAAGAATTACCTTGAACTGATACGTACTGAGGTGCAATGAGGAAACTTACGACCATAGGGATTTTATTTCTGATGATCTGTGGAATCGGGAGGGCACAGAACACTAAGAACTATACGCCTGTAAACATGTACATGCTTAATCCCCTGCTGGTCAACCCTGCCTACTCGGGGGCAAGGGAATCCATGTCCTTCACTACCATGCTTGGGGCCAACTGGGTTGATATGCCAAATTCTCAGGTGAAAAACCTTGAGGCAGCAGGAAGAATGGGTTCATTAACCGCTGATTTTCCGCTTTCAGAGAAAAATGCAGTCGGCCTAATGATTGTACAAAATAAATTCGGAGTAAATAAGAACTTTGCATTTTATGGTCACTATTCCTACCGGATAATAACAGGGACAGGCAAATTGAGTTTTGGATTGCGGGCAGGTTTTAATAGTTACAACCGGGATTTGCAGCAGGCACATTTCAGGGAGGAGGAGGACCCCGTACGGTTCCTGGATTACAGCCTGATATATCCGAACTTCGGTGCCGGGGTGTACTGGTACAGCGATGATTATTATGTGGGACTTTCTATTCCCGATTTCTTTTTCCCCCCGCTTGGTTCAGAGGCTTTTGATGCCGATCCTAAAAACTACATGTATACTTT
>DRHS01000267.1 GCA_011053095.1 Bacteroides sp. | reverse complement strand
TATTTTTGGTAAAATTTTCGCTCGAAACTTTTTTTTAAATTTTATAACTCGAATATTTGAGTTTTTTCGGGAATTGTCAAATGGATCTCCAAATATGCGATTCTCAGCAACTCTAAATTTTGAATGTTTTTAAACTGGACTCATCTATTATATTCAGATTGTAGTGAATAACAGAACAATTGATGCCGGCATTTTTACTAAGATTAATTAGATAGTCAGGATCTGTTCAATTCTCTTTTTGTATATGTTCTATAGATCATTCCTTTATACCCTACCATGAATTGTTTAGAATCATTCTGACTGATTTTGTTTGTAATTTTATTTATTCGCTGAATCAGCCACCACCTAAACCGGACACATATGATTGATATTGAAGCTTTGTTTAAGGTCTCCTATGGACTCTATATAGTGAGTTCAGGTGACAACAGCAGGGGCAACGGGTATATCTCCAATACTGTATTTCAGGTAACGGCAGCCCCACCTCAATTTGCAACCTGCTGCAGCAAGGACAATTATACGGCAGAGATTATTATTAAGACGGGTGCTTTTGCCGTATCAGTTTTGCATACTGAAACTCCCACAGAGGTATTCGGACGATTTGGGTATAAGAGCGGACGGGACTCAGATAAGCTGGATGGAGTGGAACTGATGTATGGAGAATCAGGTGTGCCTATCGTTACCAGCGGAGCCATAGCTTTTCTGGAATGTAAAGTTGTCGAGACCATCGATGTAGGTACACACCTTTTGTTCATTGGCGAACTTATACAGAGTAAGGTCCTGGATGAACAGGCAGAACCCATCACCTATCTGCATTACCGCAACGTACGGAAAGCAGTGGCACCTAAGAATGCCCCCACCTATGTGGATAAATCCAGGCCGGAGTCAAAACCTGAGTCAAAATCTGAGCCTGATCCCAAATCTGAGACCCAATCCAAACCAGAGGAAAAAACATCGGGTTCCAAGAAATACAAATGCCCGGCATGCGGATACATTCACGATGAATCGGAGGGTGATCCCGACAGTGGACTGGAACCCGGTACCAGGTTTGAGGATGTTCCTGATAGTTGGGTTTGTCCTATTTGCGGCACAGAAAAGGAAGATTTTATTGAAATTTGACAGATACATACTAAAACTACCAGAATCATGAGTAAATCATTAAAAGGAACAAAGACAGAACAGAACCTGCTGAAAGCATTTGCAGGGGAATCACAGGCAAGGAACCGTTATGAGTTTGCCGCCAAACAGGCCAAGAAGGAAGGTTTGGAGCATATTGCGGCTATTTTCCAGGAGACAGCAGACCAGGAAAAGGCCCACGCAAAGCGCTTCTTTAAATTCCTTGATGGTGGCATCTGCGAAATTACAGCTACATATCCCGCAGGAATTACGGGTACTACTGCCGAAAACCTCAAGGCAGCCGCCGAGGGAGAGAACGAGGAATGGACCAAACTTTATCCTGCCTTTGCAGAGATCGCTAAGGAAGAGGGATTCCCTGAAGTAGCATCAGCGTTTAAAATGATAGCCAAAGTTGAGGCTGAGCATGAGAGGCGCTACCTGAAGTTGTTGCAAAACCTATCTGAAGACAAGGTATTTCTGAAGGACGGCAAGGTATGGTGGAAGTGCCGTGTCTGCGGTTATGTCTATGAATCAGAAAAAGCACTTGAAATGTGTCCGGCATGCCAGCATCCACAAGCCTATATGCAGGTCAGAGAAGAAAACTATTAATCATAAGACCGTAAACAATCATGAGAAAACTTTCTATTCTTTTTATTATTCCTCTTCTTATTGCATGCGCTGAGCAGGTACCAAAGGATATTACCAGATATACAATTGAACAATTGTCAAAGAATATTACCATCCGTGGAGGTGGATTCTCTGAGGATGAAACCAAACTTGTGTTCAGCAGCAATGAAACTGGAATTTTCAATATTTATGAGATGTCCATTGCAGATACTGAACAGCGGCAGGTTACCCAGTCCACCGATCAGTCCCTGATGGCCTTAGGCTATGTGCCTGGAACAGGTCAGATACTATATTCGGCAGACAAAGGAGGTAATGAGATCAACCACCTCTATCTGTTAAACGAGGATGGGAGTTCCTTAGATCTGACACCGGGTGAGCAGGCGAAGTCATCCTTTTACGGCTGGAGCCGGGACAAGCAATATCTGTATTACGGTTCCAATCTCAGGAATCCCCAGTTTTTTGATGTTCATAAAATGAAGATAGGGGAATGGACTTCTGAAATGATCTATGAGAATAACGATGGACTCAACCTGGAGGCAGCCAGTGATGATGAGAGGTACTTTGCCCTATCAAAGAGTATTACAACGAGTAGTAACCAGCTTTACCTGAAGGACAGGGAAACCGGCCAGGTGACCGAGATATCGGATCCGGAAATGCCGGGACAGTATAGGACTTCCGGCTTTAACATGGAGGGTACACACTTCTATTATCTTTCAGATGCAGGAAGAGAGTTTATGGCCCTGGTTGAATATGAGATTGAGAGTGGGACCAGCAATACAATTTACGAGTCAGACTGGGATGTAATGTACAGCCTTTTGAGTGAACAGGAAACCTTCAGGGTAATTGCAGTTAATGAAGATGGTAAGAATAAGCTTTTAATATTTGATAATGCAACTAATACCGAGATACCTTTTCCGGAGATTTCGGATGGTGATATTAAATCAGTTTTGTTTTCTGATAGTGAAAAACTTATGCGTCTTATGGTCGGAAGCTCCAGGACACCGGAGAACATGTACCTGTATGAATTTGGCGAATCAGACTATAAGAAGCTTACGGAAACACTGAACCCGGAAATTAACCCGGATGACCTTGTCAGTTCTGAAGTTATAAGGTATACCTCTTTTGATGGACTCGAAATTCCTGCTATTTATTATAAGCCCAAAACGGCTTCCCCTGATAACCCTGTCCCCGCACTTGTTTGGGTGCATGGGGTCCCGGGGGACAATCACGTGTGGGATTTTCATCTCTTATTCAATATCTTGTGAACCATGACTATGCTGTGATAGCAGTAAACAACCGGGGCAGCAGCGGATATGGTAAAACCTTTTACCGGATGGACGATCAGAATCATGGTGACAAAGATCTCAAAGACTGCGTCTGGGCTAAGAAATGGCTTGCTTCCCAGGATTATATCGATCCTGATAAAATCGGCATCATCGGGGGTAGCTACGGAGGGTACATGACAATGGCAGCCATGACATTCGAGCCCGATGAGTTTAAAGCAGGGGTAAATATATTCGGTGTAACAAACTGGCTGAGAACACTGAAATCAATACCACCCTGGTGGGGGTCCTTCCGTGATGCCCTATTCCAGGAAATGGGTAATCCGCATACTGATGATTCGATCAGGTTATACAATATTTCCCCACTATTCCATGCCCATCAGGTGAAGAACCCCATTATGGTACTTCAGGGAGCCAACGATCCGAGAGTTCTGCAGATAGAATCGGATGAAATTGTGGAAGCTGTCCGTAAAAATGATGTTTATGTGGAATATGTGATATTCCCTGACGAAGGTCACGGATTTGCCAAAACGGATAACCGAATAACCGGTTATGGCCAGATCCTTGATTTTCTTAACATTTATCTGAAAGGCGAGAGTATGGATTTACCCGAGGAGTGATAAGGGGAGCGTAATTTCTCATGTCATATCAAAACATGAAATATAGGCAGGCAGATCATAATAGGCCTGCCTGTCTTTTTCCACATAGTTATTGAACTTTACCCGGATGTCTCCTTCAGCTGTTTTAAGCAATTTATCAATTATTCCAAGTTTGCCGAGAGACAGGATTTTTTTGTAAACGGGACTCTCACCATCCATCCAGATTACGGCTGAATAGAATCCATGCATTGCACAGGCAGTTTCAAACAGTGCATGAAGGTGCTTTTCACATCCTTCCTTATACCAAACACCCTCTATGGCTATAAACTTCTGGTAACCAGGAACAAACATCTTGCTGATAATCGGAAGCCGGGTGGCGTATTTCATCAGATATTTATTGATACCACCGGGATAATCCAACAATTCCCAAACCTCGGGATTGGCTTGGCAGCCTGCGAGAATCTCACCATCCTTTTTGTAAACCAGGTAATAATCCCCGAAGTAAATATTCTGACGGGTGAAGAATGTATGTCCCTCATAAAACTTCGTTAAGTTCTCAAGATGAATCTCCTTTTCGTTGTCTTCAATCACGGAAACCCCGGAATGACTCTTCGGACTATAGCGGCTGAATATACTGGTGACGATTCTCCCAACTGTCTCGAATCCAACCAATTCTGAAAAATTCCAGGAGCGCAGGTTCTCTCTCTCAACATAGGCGTATATCAGACTGGGAGCATTATCTGTTTCCTTGCCCTGAAAATATTTATCCGGCTTATCAAAGTATGGTTGAGAAAATTTTTTCAGAAGGCTGTCACCATGCGGTTTTTTGTTGCTCTTTTTTTGTTTTTTCTTTTCCGATCGCTTTAGTCTTTTTCTCTTGAAGGTGGAGTCCCGCAAGGGAGCCTGGATGGAGAAATATCGTATATACCATACATCAAGGGACTTATCATTTAATTGTACCTCTCTCAGGCTGAAAGCCACACTGCCAAGCAATTTTTCGGACCTTCTGAGAATCATAAAAAAAATCCTTCCCAGAAAAGGAAGTTTGGTGTCAAATGTTGTGTGCCGGTAGCGTAGTTTTCCCGGGGTCCCTAATGCAGTGTTCTTTAAATGGTTCCGGATTTCTTCACCGGGTTCCTGTTCAACTTTTACTGATAGTTTGAGGTATTTGAGGACCTCTGTTGAGTCTGCCATAGGTAAAATTATTCAATGTGATAAATTAATTGATTTTAAATTCTTATCAAAGCCGAAAGCAAACAAAACAATATATCGGCTTCGAAGATGATATATCTCACTCCGGGAATTTCATGCAAAAAAAAAATACTAAATTCGATTTCTTTATGCATAACCTTAAATCCTCTAAAATGATCATTAAAACTCCAAAAAACCGTCTGACTGTAGTTCTGGCCACCTGCCTTTTTGCACTGGTGACAACTATTAATGCCCAGCAAAAGCCAATCGATTATTTCGGGTTCGGGCCTGGCTCCGACCGTAATTTATTTACCTATGAGGAGCTGATATCTTACCTGCAAAAACTCGATGCAGCCTCCGATAAGCTGAAAATGGTCGAGATTGGAAAGTCTCCCGAGGGCAGGACAATGTATATTGCATTTCTTTCATCTGCAGAAAATATCTCCAGGCTGGATGAACTGAAGAAGATCAACCGAAGGCTGGCCCTTGATCCGGATATCCCTTCCGGGGAAAAAGAAGAAATGATTAAAAGCGGAAGGGTATTTATCCTTGGCACTCTCTCCATGCATTCCGGTGAGGTTGGACCATCTCAATCTGCTTCACTCATAGCCTATGATTTAGTGACCACTGAGGATAAAAATAAACTCCAGTGGATGGATGACGTAGTATATATGATGGTACCCTGCCACAATCCGGACGGGATGAATATGATCGTCAATAATTATCTCAAATACAAGGGGACAAAGTATGAAGGAGCTTCCCTGCCAGGAGTCTACCACAAGTATGTCGGACATGACAATAACAGGGACTTTGTAACTCTTACCCAATCAGATACAAAGGCAATTGCCGGTATTTATAATCTCGAATGGTTCCCCCAGGTAATGGTGGAAAAGCACCAGATGGGATCGACAGGAACAAGGTATTTCGTTCCTCCCAACCATGATCCGATTGCCCAGAATGTTGATGCAGAATTGTGGACCTGGGCCGGTGTTTTCGGATCGAACATGTTAAAGGATATGACGAGAGACAGCCTTTATGGGGTATCTACTCATTATCTGTTCGATGACTACTGGCCAGGATCAACGGAGACCTGTATATGGAAAAACGTGATCGGAATGCTTACCGAGGCAGCCAGCTGCAAAACAGCCACCCCTGTATATGTTGAACCCAATGAGATCAGGGTAAGCGGAAAGGGACTTGCAGAGCACAAAAAGAGCATCAATCTGCCACACCCATGGGAAGGTGGCTGGTGGAAGCTATCCGATATTATTGAATACGAAATGTCTTCAACCTACTCACTGATGAAAACTGCCTCCAAGCATCGTCACGATGTGCTTGCATTTCGGAACAATATGGCTGTCAGGGAGGTGACAAAAGGACAAACAGAGGCACCCTTTTATTATATTATGCCGGCCAGCCAGCATGATCCATCAGAGCTTGTAAAACTTGTAAACCTGCTTAAGGAGCATGGTATTAAGGTCTACGAAACAGGGCAGGAAGTTAGACTTGGCCATAATGTAGTAGAACCCGGATCCATAGTAGTTCCTCTGGCCCAGCCATTCAGGGCATTTATCAAGGAAGTCCTCGAAGTACAGGAATACCCGGTAAGGCATTATACTACCGGGGGACCAGTAATCCAGCCCTATGATATTACCAGTTGGTCACTTCCCCTGCATATGGGCGTGAAAAGCTGGGAGGTGAACAAGCGTTTTACGGAACTTGAATCATCGATTACTGAGATCGAGGGAGATTACAGCCTTCGTACTGATGTTGAAGCTTCTGCGGTTGCCATCCTTCCCGCAAGGTTGAATGAAAGTTACATGGCAGCTTTTAAGGGACTTGAAAGTGGACTGAATGTGGCACGAATTACAGAAGATACAGAGATTAACGGAAAGAAGGTTGAAAAGGGAAGTTTTGCCCTTAGTGTAGCGAAAAAGAGTGTTTCCCTCGAAGAAGTGCTGGGAGATCTTGGTGTTGATCCAATTTATGCCAATGAAGTTCCCGCTTCAGCAAAAAGCATCCGCATGCCAAGGATCGCACTTGTTGAAACCAATTTTCACGATATGGATGCCGGCTGGACCCGCTATGTGCTGGACACCTATCATGTTCCTTTTACCGTGGTTAAACCTGGTGAATTTGAGAAAACCGATTTCGCTGAGAATTACGATGTAGTTGTATTTCCAAGCGTTAGGAAATCAATCCTGATGGACGGGAATTATGGCAGTTCGGGAGGGCAATACCGAATGAATCTTCTTCCGGAACATGCCAAGGGAATTGGTAAAAAGGGAATGGAGAATATTATGACCTTTGTCGATAATGGGGGAGTGATTGTTTCCTGGGGACAGTCAACAGAGCTTTTTAGCGGGAAACTGAGTATCAAACGGGAAAAGGAAACAGAAGATTTCGGGCTTCCTTTCAGCGATATGTCCAAACAGCTGTCGGATGGTGGACTCTATTGTCCGGGCTCACTTGTTAAGATCAATCTGAAGCAGGATCACCCCACAACCTATGGCATGCCATCCAGTGTGGGTGTCTTTTATCGCGGCCGGCCTGTATTCCGGACCTCAGTACCCGGATTTGACATGGACCGCAGAGTCATTGGAGTGACACCTGAGAAGAATATCCTCGTAAGTGGGTATATTGAAAAAGAAGAACTCCTGAGCAACAGGTCACTCATGGTCTGGATGAGTAAGGGAGAGGGACAATTTGTGCTCTTTGGCTTCAATCCGAACTTCCGGGCTTCCACCCATGCGACCTACAAGCTCCTTTTTAATTCCATACTGCTATAATTCATCCGACACAATTTCACTCAAATTAATCTATCTAAACATTCAATAAATGACAAGACCAGGACTGTTACTATGCGTACTTGCAAGCTTGATAATTTCAGAAATTTCAGGGCAGGAGAAGGAAAAGGGACTTGATGCAATTACAAGAAAGGCTGTAGAGGGACAACTTGAATTCCTCGCATCTGACTGGACAGAAGGCAGGGGAACTGGCCAAAAAGGGGCCTACATGTCCGCTGACTATATTGCCAGTATTTTCAAGGTGTACGGGCTTGAACCGGGAGGGGACACTGAAAGGAAATGGCCGGACAGAGCAGGCAGGCGGAGAGGCGAAAAACCATGGCGGGAGAGAACATATTACCAGAGTTTTAGCCTGATTGAATATTCACCGGGAGAGCTGCAGGAATTCTCCCTTTACGGAGGATCAAAAGAAGCATAGCAGGTTCTTCATTTTAAAAACAGGACGGATTTTTCCGTATCAACCTCTGATATTGGCATAGAGCTGACTTCACCCATAGTATTTGTCGGATACGGATATGTGAATGAGGACCTCGGATATGATGATTTTAAAAATGTTGATGTGAAGGATAAAATTATCCTGAGACTGTCGGGATATCCGGGACACGATGATACCACCTCGGTTGCATACCAGAAGATAAATCCCGACGGAAATCTGAGCAGCTGGAGATTACGCTTGAGTAAAAATGAAGATGCTTCAGAAAGAGGTGTGGCCGCAATCATTGAAGTAAACGTGTCTGGAATAGGTTGGGCAGGACTAAGTACGGGTTCACTTATAGCAGGGTACTGGGCGGATAATATTCCCTTTCGCTATAACAGCCGGATGTATGAAGGCACAGATCCGACTCCGACGCCTTATGGTGGTGGCAGGATGCGACTGCCGGGCAATGAGATTTCCGGCAATCCGACCAGTGTTACCATCTCAAACCGGGTATTGAACTCATTACGTGATGGCAGCGGAATTGATCCTAAAAAATTTGCCGCGACAGTGAAAAAAACCATGAAACCGGCTTCGGCCGAAGTTTCGGGAAAAAAGGTACGGATTAAAACAAGCGTTGATTCCAGGATCGTTAAGGTGCGTAATGTGGTAGGGATCATCCCGGGAAAGGATACGAACAATATCATAGTGGTTGGAGGACATTATGATCATATGGGTATAAAAGACGGATACATCTGGAATGGTGCCGATGACAATGCCTCAGGTACCGTCGGAGCCATGACCATCGCGAAGGCATTTATGGCCACAGGGGTGAAACCCGAAAAAACCCTGGTTTTTGCTGCATGGACAGCTGAGGAAAAAGGTCTTATCGGATCAAAATACTTTGCGCAACATCCATACAATGATTGCAATATGCTGGCATATCTGAACTATGACATGATCAGCCGTGATGATTCAAATGATTCGCTTGGGGTGATATGCTCAATGAACTACACCAAGGCCCATCCGGAATTTGAGGAAATGACCAACAAACACAATGAGGAGTATGAACTCGGACTCGACATTCAGTATCGGGCCCAGGAAAGACCCAGTGGTGGTAGTGATCATTCATCATTTGCCAGGGAAGATGTTCCCATAATGTATTTCGAGGCCGGTTTCCCGGTTGAGTATCACCAGCCTGATGACCATGTAGACAAGGTTAACTGGGATAAAATGGTAAAGATCATCAAGATAGGATACCTGAATATATGGGAACTCGCCAACTCTGAATGGGGTAAGGAATAAAAAAAATGGGACCGGGTAGCTGCCCGGTCCCATTTCAAACACAACACAACTTTGACTAACTAATCAGAGTTTTTCTATTACAATCTTGTACATTTCATCCGTTTTCTGTCTGCTTGTAAGCTTTGCTACAGTTTCCTTAGACTCAGAGTCGATGAGCAGAACAAAACCAGTTGACTGGTTATCAGCATAAAGCTCTGAAAGGCCCAGATCAGCTGCCCTCTTCTTTGATGCAGCTTTTGTTTCAGCAGAAGTGAAATCAAAGTCCACCCATTCAACATTTTTTCCTTCGAGCTTCGGTTGCAATGCCATAACTTCAGGTTTCATTTTCTTGCATGCACCGCAATAATCGGAATGGAAAACTGCTGCCACAAGTTTTGTTTCACTTTTTTCCTCCTCACCGCATTGTGCTTTTACTGATTGCGGGACGAAAGCCATAATGGCGATGGCTGCTAATAGATACAATCCTTTTTTCATCATCTTCTGTAAGTTTAAATTTAACGTTCACGCTAAACTAATGCCTGACTGCCGTGGCTTCTGTCACCGTGCTGACAAATGCCATTGTTTTAACAACTCTTAAACAAATCCAGGCTGATAAAACTTCTTGATTATTCGTGTTCGATGAACTATATTTACAAAAACTATCCAGAGGTGATACTTTCTTTCCACATAACAAGGATGTACACGAGGCAGGGACGCTGTCTGTTCTGCTGCCTTATTTTCTAACATTTACGCTTTCTTCCCACTAATAGTCCTATTCGTCCATAAATACCTGGAATGAAGGTTTGCATTTTTGATATAAAGCGTTTTGCCATCCATGACGGTCCCGGAATACGGACCACAGTATTTTTCAAGGGCTGTCCCCTTGAATGCTGGTGGTGTCATAATCCGGAAAGCATCAGCGCCGGACCTGAACTGTTCACTGAAGATGTGATCTTCGACGGTGTACTCCTTGAGAAACAGGTTGAAGTGGGTAGATGGGAAGATGTGGATATTCTGATGAATGAGTTGGAAAGAGACAGGGTCTTTATGGATGAATCGAACGGGGGAATCAGCTTTTCCGGAGGAGAACCCCTTCACCAGCCGGATGCATTATTTCGCATGCTGAAATTGTCCAGGGAACGAAACATCCATACTACTGTTGATACCAGTGGCTACACGACACCTGAACGGATGGAGAAGGTTTGCGAACTTTCGGACCTTATCTACTATGATCTGAAAAGCATGAATTCAGAAAAACATAAAACATATACGGGAGTGCCCAACCGGAAAATACTTGAAAACCTTGAACGTACAGCGGAGAGTGGTACTGAGGTAGTCGTGAGGATCCCGGTAGTATCAGGCTTCAATGATCTGGATCAGGATTTGGTACCAATGAGGGATTTTCTCAGGGGACTAAATGGCCTTAAAGCAGTTGACATCCTTCCGTACCATCCCTTCGGCACCCATAAATACAAAAGATTTAATAAGGAGAACAAACAAAATGGGTTTAAAACCCCTTCAGAAAAGCGAATAGCTGAGATTAAACAATTGTTCTCGGATTCAGGTTTCCGAACCCGGGTGGGTGGATAGTTCCTGAATTAAAGATTAAAATAACAACAAAACGAGATGAACGAAAGAATCGAAAAACTAAGAGAACAGAGCCTTACAGCTGTGAACAGTCTATCTGCTGAAAGGGGAGTACTCGTTACAGAATTTTTTAAGCAGCCGGGTATTAGTCAACTGCCTCCAACCATGCAGCGGGCAAAATGCTTCGAGTATATATTGGTAAACAAGTCCATTTGCATAAATGACGGAGAGCTAATTGTGGGTGAAAGAGGACCCTGGCCCAAGGCTACGCCAACCTATCCCGAAATATGTATCCATACCATGGATGATCTGGATATTCTGAATTCAAGAGAGAAAGTCTCATTTGCTGTGGACGAAGAAACACGAAATGCTTTCAGGGATGAGATAATCCCCTTCTGGGAGGGAAAAAGCAACAGGGAACGGATTATGAAGATTTTACCCGGGGACTGGAAAGATGCTTATGCAGCAGGTGTTTTTACAGAGTTCCAGGAACAGAGGGCACCCGGACATACGGTGCTGGGAGACAAAATTTACAGGCAGGGTATGCTTGATATTATTGCAGATATCCGGTCCGGTATCGACCGTCTGAAGACTTCCAATGAGGCTGGTACCCCGATGGAATCCCCAGGGATCGAAGAACTTGAAGCGATGGAAGTAACTGCCCGTGCAATGATATTGTTTGCAGAAAGACATGCGGATACACTTGAAACTCTTGCAGTTGATGCCGGTCCGGTCCGCCGTAAAGAACTACTGGAAATGGCTGCCATTTGCAGAAAGGTACCTGCCCAAAAGCCGGACACCTTTCATGAGGCCCTGCAGTACTATTGGTTTGTACACCTCGGTGTAATCATAGAGCTTAATCCGTGGGACAGCTTTAATCCCGGCCGGCTCGACCAGCATCTCTTTCCCTTTTATCAGCGGGAATTGGACAATGGCACCCTTGATAAGGAGAAGGCAAGGGAGATACTTCAGTCATTCTGGATTAAATTCAACAATCATCCCTCACCACCCAAAGTGGGTGTAACAGCCCAGGAAAGCAGTACCTATACAGATTTCAGCCTGATTAATGTTGGGGGACTCACAGAAGATGGTGATGATGCAGTGAATGAACTGTCTTATCTGATCCTTGAAGTTATTAAGGAAATGAGAATACTGCAGCCAAGTTCCATGGTGCAGATAAGCAAAAAAAATCCGGATGATTTTGTGATGAAAGCACTGGATATAATTAAAACTGGTTTTGGCCAGCCATCATGTTTTAATACCGATGCAATTATCCAGCAGCTTACACGCCAGGGTAAATCAATCAAGGATGCCAGAAGGGGAGGAGCTAGTGGTTGCGTTGAGACCGGGGCCTTCGGTACGGAGTGCTATATACTGACAGGTTATTTCAACTTCTCCAAGGTGCTTGAGATAACCCTGAACAATGGATTAGACCTGCGTACGGGGAAACAGATTGGACCGGAAACTGGCGATCCTGCCAAGTTTAAGGATTTTGATCAGGTTATGGATGCATTTCGCAGACAGATTGATCATTTCATCAGCATCAAGGTGAAAGGAAGCAATATTATTGAGGAGGTTTTTGCCGAAAAGTTGCCGGTACCATTTTTGTCTATCCTGATCGATGATTGCATTACCAATGCAAAAGATTACAATTCAGGGGGGGCGAGGTACAATACAAATTACATACAGGGCGTAGGTACTGCCAGCGTTACAGACAGTCTTGCCGCTTTGAAATACCATGTTTTTGACCATGGGAATAAAACAATGCCGGAGATGATGGAAGCCTTGTCTTCAGATTTTAAGGGTTATGAAGCTTTTCGTTATGAACTCCTGAATAATACCCCGAAATACGGAAACGATGATGATTATGCCGATGAACTGCTGAAACAGGTCTTTGAATACTACTTCAGTTCGGTTGAGGGCCGGAAGAGTCCCAGGGGCGCCACCTACAGGATTAATCTCCTTCCGACTACATCCCATATCTATTTTGGTAGTGTAATCGGTGCCATGCCCGATGGGCGTAAGTCTGGTGAGCCTCTTTCGGAGGGAATATCCCCGGTTCAGGGCGCCGACAGATACGGTCCCACAGCCATCCTGAACTCCGCAGCAAAGATTGATCATCTTAAGACAGGAGGAACACTCCTGAACCAGAAATTCACTCCATCATTCCTTGAAACAGAGGAGGGCATGGACAAAGTAACCCGGCTGATACGCAGTTATTTTAAAATGAACGGTCACCATATCCAGTTCAATGTTGTAACTGCCGAGACCTTGTTGGAAGCTCAGAAGGAACCGGAAAAACATTCCGACCTTATTGTAAGGGTGGCGGGTTATAGTGATTATTTCAATGATCTTGGCAAAGATCTTCAGGATGAGATAATCAGGCGAACCGAACACGAAGCCTTTTAAAAAAAAGAGGGCGACCCTGCGGGCAGCCCTCCGACATCCTGAAGAATTTTCAGGATACACTCTGGCAGGGGCTGGCTACCCCATTGGATGTTTTATTTTTCCAACTCGAGCTTTTCGAGTTCTTCGATCAGCTCATCTATATTTCTTAGCTCCTTTTCCATATTGATTTTCTCATGCTCCATCTGCATCATGGATTCCTGCATCTGCTTTTCAATTTCAGCGAAGTCAATATTTTCAAGTTCTTTCATTGCCATCTCGATTTCCTTCTGCATTTTTTGGTGATCAAATTCCTGGATGGACTGTAACTCCTTCTCAAAGTTTGCCATCATTTCATCCACATTAATATTTCCCAACTCTTCCATTGCCTCGGCCATGGCTTTTTCCATCTCCATAAATTCTTCCTCACTTTTGGCATGCTCACCTGATTTATGTTTTTCCATAGCCTGCATGGCATACTCCATCTCTTTACGCATATCCTCATTGTTAATCTCTATTTCTTCCATTGCCCTTGTGATCTCCTCCTGCATTTCTTTTTCATCTATCTGAATGTCAAATTGTTCTTGTTGGAGTTGTTTCATTTCTTCCTGGATCTCTTTCATCTCATGCTGCTTGAAATGCTGCATTTCAAATTGCATTTCATGATGCATTTCCTCCCAGTCCAGATCTTCCAGTTCATGTCTGGCTTCAAGCAGTTCCTTTTCCATTGTTTGCAGGTCTTTCATGGTGCGGTCTATCTCCTTCTGGTAGCTGGAGTGATCCGATTCGGGTATTTTCTTACCATCGACATAAAGCTCCTCCACCTTTCCCTTTTTGATTACGAACTTCATGGATTTTCCTGTACCGTCCTTGGTTATAAACTCCTGCATCACCACGTTGTCTTTGATATCCATGTTTTTGAGATCATGCCCATGAAGGGAATCATGTACTTCCCGGACAATTCTCGGTTCCGATACAGCGGATATCTCGTGCACAGCCCTCGGCTCTGATATACTGGAAAGCGCTGTTCCGGCAACTTGCTCCGGTTCTGCAGAAACAGCTGGTTCAGCAGGGATTTCAGGCTCGGCATATGTATTACCTGTGTCCTTCTCAAGGGAGGTAAGGTCAAATTTCAGGGACTGACTTGCCCCGGTGCTTAATGTCATGATTACAGCGGACCCAAGGATCAGGAGTCCCGCAATGATTTTCTCGTTTGCATTATTCTTCATCTTTTTTGGATTTATTAACCGTTCAACTCTATTTAATACTCTGTTCTTGTTTCCACTAAGTGCTACTGCAGGTATTACAGTTCTTGCCTGGAATTCTCCGAGTCCGGCAAGTGCCCTGGCGTAGATCGATAACCTGCCGCATACAGACATTGCATAATCATCGCAGCATTTTTCTCTTTCCTGTCGAATATGCGAAGAAAGAAGCCAGACTACCGGATGATAAAAAAACAGGGCTTCGATGAGTGACTGAAAAATGTTTATTAAAAAGTCATACCTCCGGATATGAGCTATTTCATGTGCTACTACAGCTTCAAGCTGTTCTATGGGCATAAGACTGATGATTCCTGCAGGGATTAGTATAACAGGTTTAAATACACCAATTACCATTGTTACAGAAATTCCCTGAGAAACCATGAAACTCAATTTCCTCCTGATGCCTGAATTTCGAACCAGAGAAACAAATCGATCTGCCAATTGCCCGGAAAGTGGAGAAACACCACGGCTCCTGAGCCGGTTAACATGGAAGAATCCACCTGCCAGCCTCACAGACAGGATAAATACTCCCAATAGCCATATTGTCGTCATCCATGGGAAGGATGAGCTGAGAGCCTCCTGAAAGTAGCCCATCCGCCCTGAATTAATTGCCATGCCGGTTGAAAGTCCCTCTGTACCGGCTAATTCGCTCTGAAGCAGGGTAAATCCTCCTTCCACTGTTGTTCCAGGCTGGTACTCAAGGTGAAATGTTAGAATAGAGGCCATCAGGACCGCAGTTAGGGAGATTACCCCAACAAGATATCTGAACTGGGCAGAAGCTCTGTGCTGTATCCGCAGGATAACCATAGCCAGGATACCTATCAGAACTCCCTGCCATAGTGAATGAAAAATCGTCCACCCGATTGCATCGCTCACAGGTCCTGTTAAAAATGTATCAAAGAAACTCATGCCTGGTCCTTTTCTATTTTATCGATAAGCTTTTTCAACTCCCTGATCTCTTCAGGTGTGGTAGGATGCTTGCCAAGAGCCTGCATAACCAGTTGCATGGCTGATCCGCCAAAGGCGGTTTCCACGATTTTGTCAAGCAATTGTTTCTGGGTCTCCTCTGCCTTTAATGTAGCTCTGTATATATGCATCCTTCCTTTTTCCTCCCTGTCCAGAAGTCCTTTTTCGTTCATGATCTGCATGAGTTTCAGGGTAGTTGTGTAGCCAACCTTTTTATTTTCGTTGAGTTCATCATTGATAAACCGGACGGAAGATGGACCATGCTGCCAGATTACACTCAGTATTTCAAGTTCTGAATCAGTTGGTTTTGATGGAAGGGAAGCTGTCATGTCAGAATGTACGAATAGTTTCGTAGCAAATATATACGAAATAATTCGTAGATACAAGAGAGCACACATTAAAAAATGTTAATGTATGGTTTGAAAAGAAATTTTGATTTATTAAATGATTTAAGGATCTTTAAGTTTTTATAATAAACCCATATTATTCCGGTATAAACCATGAACAGCCACAAAAAATTACATAAACTGCAGCAAATATTAACCGAGATGGGAGAGGTTACTGTTGCATACTCCGGCGGAGTCGACAGCAGCTTTCTTCTCAAGGTTTCAAGCGATACTCTTAAATCGAAAAGTCTTGGTGTACTGGCGGTATCCCCGACATTTCCATCAAGAGAGTACGAGCGGGCAATCTCCTCTGCAAAATCTATGGGCGCCCTGGTTCAGGTAATATATACGCATGAACTGGAGGACGATAATTTTGTTAAAAATCCCATAAACCGCTGCTATTTCTGCAAAAGTGAATTGTTTGACAGTATAGCGAAGATATCAGAGGAAGAGCGTTTCAATAATTTTGTCGACGGTTCAAATATGGATGATCTGGGTGATCACCGTCCGGGAATGAAGGCCCTTAAGGAAAGAGGTGTCAGGAGTCCTCTTCAGGAAGCAGGCCTGACGAAAGATGAGATCAGGGAGCTATCTAGGGAAATGGGATTACCCACCTGGGATAAAGATGCACTTGCTTGTCTTTCTTCAAGATTTCCTTACGGGGAGAGGATCAGCCGTGAGAAACTTAAAATGGTTGATAAGGCTGAGAATTATCTTACCGATCTTGGATTCCGTGATATCCGGGCAAGGCATAAGGAAAATGCGGTTAACATCGAAGTAGATCCCGGCCAGGTTCCGCAACTCCTGGAACCCCAGACCAGGCAGAAGGTAGAAAACTACCTGCGCTCTATCGGCTATGATGAGGTTACTATAGATCCTGAAGGCTACCGGCGGGGCAAAATGAATGATAAGATTCTGAAAGTGTAGTATTTGGCTCTGGATTTGCTAAATTGAGCATGATTAGCAAGATCCTATGAATCTGAATTTACATCCATTCAATAGACTTGTTTTAAGTATTCTGCCTATGGTTTTTTGCAGCTTTTCTGCAATTGGCCAGGAAGATTTCTATCAGGACCCGACACCTGTCATGCATGAGGTGAGGGACTGGACTCTATCCATTTCTCCAAATTATATAAACCATCCAAATGCCTATCCCAGGGTTGTTGGGGGACTAAACTCTATGGTTTTTCTGGGAAAGTATTTCAGCCTGAATGCGAATGTGGCAGCTGGACAGGGATATTTTCATTTCGGGCCGGGGATCATCGGTGTCCCTGCAATAATCATCGCCGGAGGTAATATGTTGCTTGAAAATTCAGATATAGAAGCCTTTCTGATCTGGGCCGTTATGCTGGGTCTGGCATTCGAAAATTTCAACATTCATATTCCTGTGACCAGCCATTTTGAGATCTCACCCTATATCAGCCTCCTGCGGTTTAAGTATATAGAGGAAGGGTATGGTGGAAATGGCCAAGACTGGAATTTAAATATGGTTGGAGGGATTCGACTCAATATTTTTACTTCAGACAGGTTCTTCATTGCACCCTATATGGAGGCTACACGTGATTGGGCTAATAAATCAGGTGGTATATGGGGTGTAAACGGTGGATTACACGCCGGTTTCTATTTCAAAGGGAAGCAGATTCATTATTGATTTAACGATTTTTAAGATTTATTAACCTGCGTTAAATACCCTGGTAATATAGATTTTGTTACTTGCACTTAGGATAATTTGTAACGGATTTTATCCTGCGTCGTCTTACTAACATAAAGACTACTACACCATGAACCTGGACAAGCAGATTAAAACTTACGAAGATTGCATTACAAGGCTTGAGGAATGCAAAAGAAATGGAGTTGAAGACCCTTCCAGAATCAGAGAAGACCTTGACAGAGCATATGAACAGATTACCCTGCTGAAGATTCGCAAAATGATGGATGCGAGCGCCTGATAACCCGGGAACCAGAAACCCGACGGGTGGTCATGAACCTATCTGACCTGCACAATGATCTTTCCTTCGCTGCTGTACTCTTCGGCCCTCCTGTGAGCTTCAGATACGTTTTCAAGTGAATGTACTGAATCTATGATTACCTCCAGCTTTCCCTCATCTACCATTTTTGCCAGGGTGTCGAGATCACGGGTTCTCGGCCTCTGCAATAATGTGCGAACCCTTTTTCCCCGGGAAAACACAGACAGCAGTTTATGTATAATTAGCTTGGGACGTGGAAGGCTGGTAATATAGACACCACCGTTTTTTAAAATGTTCCGGCAACTCAGAAAAGATTCAACACCCGCAGCATCAAAGATCACATCGTACCTGTCAGGCGCTGCCAGATAATCGGTGGTCCTGTAATCAATATGGTGATCGGGTTTAAGCCTTCTCAATAGTTCCGGGTGATTCGAGCTACAGACTGCAGTTGTTTCAGCTCCATAGAGTTTAGCAATCTGGAGAGCAAAATGTCCAACCCCGCCAGCTGCACCTGTTACCAGAACATGCATGCCCGGTTCGATTTTTACTTTATCTCTGAGCGCCTGAAGTGCAGTCTGACCGGCAAGCGGAATGCCGGCTGCATGCAGGTGGTCAATATTCTTGGGTTTCAGGGCACTGGCATCCAAAGGAGCGGCTGCATATTCTGCGAATGCACCACCAAATTTGCGGCGCAGGCGACAATAAACTTCATCCCCGGGTTTAAGGTCACAGTCATCACTGCCACAACGTTCCACAATCCCTGAGACATCATAACCGGGAACAACAGGAAATTTTGCCTTCAGGAAAAACTTATGGTTGCCCTTCCGTTGTTTCCAGTCCACCGGGTTAACACTCGCAGCAAAAACTTTTACCAGAATTTCATTTTTTCCTATATCAGGATCAGGGATGTCCTCATATTTAAAAACCTCCGGTCCCCCATACTCATAAATTACAGCTGCTTTCATATTGTCTGTAAAGGTAATATACTGCTATTTACATGGTGAAGATTTCTTTGTAATTTTGTCAAAACTTCAACAATGAAATTCGAAGAATTCCAAAAACTTCTTGAGACGGGAGAGATTCCGGACGATATACCGTCTCTGCTCCAGGCACTGTTGCTGGATGGGGCGGGCGACTGGGAGGGTGCCCATACAATTGCACAGAATGAGTTTACCAGGGATGGGTCCTGGGTACATGCATACCTGCACAGGGTAGAAGGTGACATGGGAAATGCATCTTACTGGTATTCTGATTCAGGCCGAAAGATGCCTGATATGACTCTGGAAGAAGAGTGGGAAGCTATTGCCAGGAAACTGCTCAGGAAGGGATAAGATTTTGATCATTGACCAATCCTGCTAAGGTTTGCAGTCTTCTTCAACAAATACGATTGCCTCGTAGATAAAGAGTTCAGCTTCCTTCCACCCCTTCCAACCAATATGGGCCTTGTCGCGCGAACAATGCCCCAAGAATTCCTCCAGGGTCCATCCAAACTGCTTGGCTACCTGGGGAAGAAAGGTTCCCGAATGTGATCCCTTTCTAATATAGATTCCATGCTGTCCCAGCCTTATTTCTGAAGTGTCAGCAACCGCTTGTAATGGAGTTAGAACGGAAATCTCAAGCTCAATCTCATCAAGTTCATCCTCTTCAACGGGCTTGAATCTGGGGTCATTTGCAGAAGCTGAGATGGTTATGTCTTGTACAAGCTCGTAAAGGGGTTTGTCGGGCTGTAACCGTCCTATGCATCCCCTGAGCTTGCCATTTTTATGCAGGCTTACAAAAACCCCGGTATGGGTATTCAGAGCTGCTGAGTAGTTTTGTTCCCCCAGGCTGTTTATCTTACCCCCGCAAACATATAAATCAAGGGTATTCCTTGCGATGTCCATCAGGGCCTTTTTATCCCCTTTGCTGAGCCTAAATGTTCTGTTCTCTGTGAATTCCTGCATACATACGCTTGTTATGCAATCCCCTATGTAGCGAATTTAGACATTTAATACCGTTATTTCAACTCTCGATATACCACACTCTCAATAGATTAATTATTCCACTGAATTAATTAACTTAGGCTTCTGGCTAATGTAATAAGATGAGAAAAATAAGCATTGTATCCGGGGATATCAGGCTAATTGCAGAATTGAATGATTCTGAAACGGCAACAGCAATATGGGATAATTTACCTGTGGAAGGAAGAGCAAATGTCTGGGGGGATGAAATCTATTTCACAATTTCAACACATGTAGATCAGGAACCGGATGCAATACAGGAGATTGAAGTCGGAACTCTCGCTTTCTGGCCGGCAGGGGATGCATTCTGTATATTTTTTGGTCCCACGCCCGTAAGTATGGGGGAAAAGCCCAGGGCCTACAGTCCCGTGAATGTTTTCGGGAATATCCTTGGCGATTCCACAGTTCTAAAGAAAATCTCTGATGGTGAACAGGTTACTGTAAGCAAGGAGGAATAATTATGATTAAAAGGATTATTAATTTCATCAGCACTGATATCTGGCAGATCGATGTAAAAGAGTATCCGCCGGTTCTCGGATTTTTCCTCAGGCAGCTTCGCATCATCATCCTGGCAATAAAGGAGTTCAGGGAGAATCAGATTCAGCTGAGGGCTTCTGCACTGACATATTATTCCCTGCTTTCTATTGTTCCCATTGTCGCCATGGCATTCGGGATTGCCAAGGGATTCCAATTCAAGACAAAGCTGGAAAATGAGATACGCTCAAGTGTTGCCGAGAATGAGGAAATGGCAGATGTGGTTGAGTATATACTCGAATTTGCAAATTCCATGCTTGAGAATATCAACGGGGGCGTCATTGCAGGTGTCGGAGTTATACTTCTGTTCTGGGCAGTAATGAAGGTACTGGGGAATATTGAGAACTCCTTCAATGTGATCTGGCAGATCCGGAAAGCCAGGCCCTTTGCAAGAAAATTTGCGGATTACCTGTCCATGATGCTGGTCGCACCCATCCTGTTTTTCCTCAGCACTACCATTACCGGTTTTGTAAGCAACCTGGGAACAAACAGTGAATCGGTAATACTGGAATATGCCGGTCCCCTCCTGCTTTTTGTGGCCAGGCTAATACCCTATGGACTTATATTCCTGCTGTTCACCTTATTGTACGTGGTGATGCCAAATACCAAAGTGAAGTTTAAATATGGTTTTTCTGCAGGAATTATTGCAGGGATTATATTCCAGGTCACCCAATATGTATATTTCTATTTTCAGGGTGAGGTGGGAAGACTGGGTGCTATATATGGCAGTTTTGTAGCCTTCCCGCTTTTCCTTGTGTGGATGCAGCTTTCCTGGCTTATTGTACTGCTGGGAGCTGAGATTTCTTTCGCCTACCAGAATATTGAAAAATACGAGTTTGAGGCAGAATCATTGCATATAACACCTTATAACAGGAGATTGCTGACCTTCCTTGTCATGTATACCATCATTAAGAATTTTGAAAAAGGGGGGCAGCCATACACCTCATCACAATTAAGTCATGATCTGGGCATTCCCGTCAGACTGGCAAGGGATATTATTTTTGACCTGATGGACGGTCACCTGCTTATTGAGGCCTCCACTGAGAGTCCCAAGGTAAATGCATATGTTCCATCACTTGATATTGGCAAAATCACTGTGGCATACATGGTGGAGAAGCTTGATATGCGAGGTGATGAACGTCTGATGGCAGAGGATAGTGAGCAACTGAATATTTTCTCGGATATTCAGAAGGGACTGCTGGATTCCATACAAAAAAGCCCCGCTAATAAACTTCTGAGAGAAATGTAATCTGAACCAACTGGGCCAACACGGCTATTCGCGTACAGGAAAACAGAGATAATTTTACGAATATAATTCATTCCACATTTATTGAAAATTCATGCTGATCAAATTTATCAAGCAGTTGAGTCAAAACTTACTATTTATCATATTTTAGACCACGAAATTTGAAATTTTAAACTTTTCTTTCTAATATTGCATCAATCTAACAGGAAATGTACTATTCAACTGCATATCACCATCACCATCATCACAGATGACAGCGTGTGGTATGCAGAAAAACTGATAATCTTATTTAAACTGGGTTTGCAGGATCTGCAAACCTTTTTTTTTATATAAATATGGAAAGATTAAGCATTGGGATACAGAAGTCAGGCAGATTAAGCGAGAAATCACTGGATTTGTTAAAGGAATCTGGGATAAGCCTGGCAAACGGGAACAGGAAGCTACTTTCATCATCACAGAACTTCCCGCTTGATGCGGTTTTCCTGAGAGATGATGACATTCCTCAGTATGTATTTGACGGGGTTACGGATGCCGGCATTGTAGGAGAGAATGTAATCAGGGAGAAGTCACATGAGCTTGAGGTTATTGAAAAGCTCGGGTTCGCCAGGTGCAGGATGTCTATTGCCATTCCGAAGGGTGTTGATTATAATGGTGTTGTAACGCTTGATGGCAAAAAGATTGCCACCTCTTACCCTAATATCCTTGGATCCTTCCTGGCCGAGAATCATATTGATGCCGAGATCCATGTGATCAGCGGCTCAGTGGAGATAGCACCGGGGATCGGACTGGCGGATGCAATTTTTGATATTGTGAGTACGGGTAGCACCCTTGTCAGCAATGGACTTAAGGAGGTTGAGGTTGTATTGAAATCTGAGGCTGTCCTGGTGGCCCGGCCCAATCTGGATCCCGTAAAAAGGGAGATACTGGACAAACTCTTATTCAGGATACGGGCCGTTCGTAAGTCGAGGGACAATAAATATATTCTGCTGAATGCGCCAAATGACAGGCTGGATGAGATTATCAATGTGATTCCGGGGATGAAGAGTCCCACGATTATGCCTCTGGCGGAAGAGGGCTGGAGCTCTGTACATTCTGTATTGAATGAAAATGAATTCTGGGAGATAATTGATCGCCTCCGTGATCTCGGGGCCCAGGGAATTCTGGTCATCCCGATTGAAAAAATGATAACCTGATATGATAAACTAATCGAGAAATGAAAATTTTCATCAACCCATCCAGAGATAGCTGGCAGGAGATCTTGGCCAGGCCGGCTGTAGATCATTCCGGGCTCCGCGACACTGTATCAGATCTGCTGAAGCAAGTGAAATCAGGAGGTGATAAATCACTGTTTGAGCTTACGAGGCGTTTTGACGGTATTGAATTAACAGATCTGCAGGTATTGGATGAAGAAATGCTTCAAGCTGAAGCTGCAGTATCCCCGGAACTTAAGAAAGCGATTTCCACGGCCAGGCAGAACATTGAGAAATTCCATGAAGCACAGCAGGTAGACGACAGTCTTATCACCACTACCGATGGAGTGAAGTGCTGGACACGTACCGTTCCTGTGGAGAAAGTTGGATTGTATATACCGGGTGGAACGGCTCCGCTTTTTTCAACGGTTCTGATGCTGGGTATACCGGCGATGCTTGCAGGATGCACTGAGGTTGTACTTTGTACCCCACCAGGCGCTGATGGTAAGGTACATCCTGCAATTCTGTACTGTGCCCGGATCCTGGGCATTGAAAAGATTTTTCGGATTGGAGGAGCCCAGGCAATTGCTGCCATGGCATATGGTACGGAAAGTATTCCCAGGGTTGATAAGATATTTGGTCCCGGCAACAAGTATGTAACTGTTGCGAAACAAATGGTAAGCCTTGAGAATATAGCGATCGACCTGCCTGCCGGTCCCTCAGAAGTTGCCGTAATGGCCGATGAGACTGCGGATCCCGCATTTGTGGCGGCTGATCTTCTCTCACAGGCGGAACACGGGACCGATAGCCAGGTTCTACTCGTTAGTACGGATGCAGGGCTGATAGAGAAGGTAAAAGCTGAGCTGGCAAAACAGCTCAAAGTGCTGCCCCGGAAAAAGATGGCAGAACAGTCACTCTTAAACAGCCGTATAGTCGTTTTGAGAAGTATTGATGAGGCCATAGACATGATCAATGAATATGCACCCGAACACCTGATCATTTCATGCAGGGACTACGGTGATGTAGGTATCCGTATATTAAATGCAGGATCAGTCTTTATGGGTCCCTATACCCCTGAATCTGCAGGTGATTATGCAAGCGGGACCAACCATACCCTTCCTACAGGAGGGTATGCGAGGGTTTACAGTGGACTTGGACTTACGGATTTTCAGAAGAAGATAAGTTTTCAGGAAATCAGTAAGGAAGGATTGCAAAACCTTGGACCGTCAATTATGACAATGGCTGCTGAAGAGGAACTGGAAGGACATAGCATGGCAGTTAAACTAAGGTTAAGTAAAATTTCAAATAATAAGAAGTAAATGACAGACCTAAAGGTACTTGTAAGAAATAATATTCTTGAACTGATTCCATACTCATCCGCCCGGGATGAGTACACAGGGAAAGATGCTATTCTTATGGATGCAAACGAAAGTCCCTTTAACAGCCCCTATAACCGCTACCCGGATCCGGGACAAAAACTTCTGAAAGAGAAGTTGTCCTCTATGCTTGGATTATTAACTGAACAACTGTTCATTGGTAATGGCAGTGATGAGGCAATTGATCTCCTTTTCCGTGTGTTCTGCAATCCCGGTACAGACCGGGTTATTATTATGGATCCAAGTTACGGAATGTACAGGGTATGTGCGGATATCAATGATGTTGCAGTGGATTTTGCAGAGCTTGATCCTGACTTTTCATTGAACGCAGGTCGAATCCTGGATAAGGCAGGACCTGCTACGAAAATGGTCTTTTTATGCTCACCAAATAACCCGACATCCAATCTGCTTGATCAGTCCGAGATCATAAAGATTCTGGAAGGATTCGAAGGAATTGTTGTTGTTGATGAGGCCTATATTGATTTTGCGGGCGGAGAGGGACTCATTTCCCTTCTCGGGAAGTTCACAAACCTGGTGATACTGCGAACACTCTCCAAAGCATGGGCGGGCGCGGGGATACGTCTGGGCATGGCGCTGGGGAACCCCTTCCTGATCAACCTGATGGGCCGGGTAAAATACCCCTATAATGTGAATATGCTTACACAGGATAAAGCTCTGGAATTGATTGACAATGAAGCACAGAAACAGGAATGGGTGGAATTGTTACTTTCAGAAAGGCATCGGTTGGAAAAGGAATTGAAGGCACTAAGGATCGTACTTAAGGTGCATCCTTCCAATGCAAATTTTCTGCTGGTCGAAGTAGAAAATCCTGACACATTGTACGATTCTCTTGCTGGTGGAGGTGTCATCGTCAGGAACCGGTCACGCGAGACACATTGCAATGGTTGCCTCAGGATAACGGTCGGAACAAAAGACGAGAATAACAGATTAATCGAATTATTGAAATCATATTGATATGAAAAGGGCATTGTTTATAGACCGGGATGGAACACTGGTTGTTGAACCGCCGGTGGACTACCAGGTAGATTCACTTGAAAAACTTGAATTTCTTCCCGGTGTGTTTCGTTTTCTGTATTTTATCAGGCAAAATACTGATTATGAGCTTGTCATGGTTTCAAACCAGGATGGTATGGGAAGGGAGCAGTATCCCGAACCAGCATTCCGGCAGGTGCAGGATAAAATCCTTACAGCCTTAAAAAACGAAGGGATTGTATTTGATGCCATCCATATTGATTCTTCCATGCCTGAAGACAACCTGCCCACACGAAAACCGGCAACCGGTATGCTGAAATCCTATATTGAAGGAGACTATGACCTGGAGAATTCATGGGTTATAGGTGACAGGCTTACAGATATAGAGCTTGCCAGAAATCTTGGAGCCGGTGGTATACTCCTGGGACCCGAAGAACTGGAAAAGGAGTTGACAAAAGAGGGATTAAGGGACAATTGCGGCCTGATAGCCCCTGAATGGGCAGACATATACAACTTCCTCCTTCGTAGCGATCGACGATCCAGGGTCCTTAGAAAGACCTCTGAGACGGTAATAGAGATTGACCTGAGCCTTGACGGAACCGGAATGTGTGAAGTTTCAACCGGCATTGGTTTTTTTGACCATATGCTCGAACAGATATCCAGGCACGGTGGAATGGATCTGTCCATCAAGGTTAGTGGTGACCTCG
>DRHS01000266.1 GCA_011053095.1 Bacteroides sp. | reverse complement strand
CGAAACCAGATCCGTTATAGTCTATCCTCAACCAGACCATATCCCAGCTGGAATGGTCAGCATATCCTACACGAAAAATCGGAAATGGAGTTTTACCAACAGGATATCTTGAGCGCCAGAAAAAAGAAATAGTGCCACGCTGGGCATAGATGTTCCCGGGAGCCCAGTAAGACAGTAACTGGCTGTCTTCAGCACTGAATCCAGGCCCAAATGCCCCATTGGGAATGATCGCCACATCCTTCAGAAAGTTTGGAAGATCCTGTGCCCCGCCTGCAAAATCGGCAGTAAACCCTTTATTGCCTGAGAGGTAAAAAAGCAAGCCAGGTTCTTGTGGTTTGGAGATCCTGCTGGTCTGACCTGCCATAAAACCTTCCGGCGGTCAAGATATCCTGTTGGTAAAACTCCATTTCCGATTTTTCGTGTAGGATATGCTGACCATTCCAGCTGGGATATGGTCTGGTTGAGGATAGACTATAACGGATCTGGTTTCGATGCTTTTGTAACCGACATCGGCCTGACACGAACCCGAATCTCTTATTTTATGGATAGATTCCCGGGTCCGGATGAATGGATCCATATTGCACTTTCATGGGATGAGACCGAAGGAATCAGGTTTTATGTAAATGGAAAGTTTGCTTCAAAACAGTCAACCAACAATACTGTTTATGACGCCGGACTTGATCAGTTTGGTCCGCACTCCCGGATTATAAGTCCCTATCAGGTACAGAGTGCATACTCTTTTATGAGAGGTGGTGACCTGGATGAGCTGAGAATATACGATCGCATGCTTTCTGATGAAAGCATTGCAGATCTGTCCACAGGTAAATCACCCAAAGCTCTTCCCCTTCTTAACCGTGACCTGAAGGAACGTCGCTGGCGGGATGCATGGTGGATACGCCATGGATGGAACCTGCCCAATCTCCCTCCACCAACGCTGCCTTCATCTGAAACAAGTGTGAGAAAGGTTGAAATTCATGATGCCTTTGATATAAATCGCTGGTATTGGAAAGCCAATGACGGTATAAGGGAAACAACCTGGCCGGGTGTTTATAATATGTCGAGGTTGCCCGGCAGGTATGACTATTTTGTATTGCCGGACTGGGACTGCTACTCGGGGTCAGGCCAGTCGGTCAGGTTCACAATGCCGGATGAACCCTGGAACCATATCGAGATATGGGGTAAAGCATGGGGTCAGCTGACCCTCGAAAGCAGCCCCGGACCCGATTATACCTTTGCGGTACGTTCCCCCAAACAGGTCAAGTCATATCATCGTATACCGGAATCACACTTCGGTGGCAAGATCCGCTTCGACAACGCTTTAATTGAGGAACCGATTGGTTCATTTGAAGTTTACAATGTTGATGAGGGACATGCCCCGGAGACCATAAGCGAAAGCTTTACCCTTATTACATCCCCCGGGGAGTTTAAAAACAAAGCACTTGCAGACCTTGCCTCTTTCATCCGTGGAAGGTACCCTGCTGATGAACGTACAATGATGCTGGGTGTACCTGCAGAAAGCAGTACAAACCAAATATCCGTGGCCGCAACAGAACACTCATATCCTTTCATACATATAATGATCCCTTACACAGAAAAACCTGGTGTGGGCTTAGACGGAATTGAAATAAAACTACCGGTAATGGATCTTACTCCAACACACAAAGGTGTTTTCCCTGTTAATATCCGCATAAAGGATCCTATATGGGCTATGCGCGATTTGGCCGAC
This sequence comes from Bacteroides sp., assembly GCA_011053095.1. Lineage (GTDB taxonomy): Bacteria > Bacteroidota > Bacteroidia > Bacteroidales > SM23-62 > SM23-62. The sequence goes on along the minus strand of DRHS01000266.1, from coordinate 11,817 downwards.
TTTAGTTTTTCAGTTAAACCGGGTGATTCTCCCATACTCTGGATTGATACCCGTGACCGAATTTTGCCAAAAGAAAGGGCTCTCTATATAACCATTGCTGGTGCAGGTGCTGATTTGACTCCCGAGCTGCTGCAAGGGACTCAGATAAAAATGGTTTATAAATCCAGGGAGGCGGCAAAGAGGGAACATGAACTGGATCGCTTTACACAAATGCGTGACCTCTATGCCCACATTGTTGAAGAGCGACCCAAAACACCACGGCTTAACCTGTACAACCGGTTCATTGCAGATTGTAAGGATCTTCTGTCTGTAAACCCCGATCACTGGCTGGCACAGACATACAGGTATGCTGTCACAGGTTCTGACAAACCTGCTTATCATATACCGGTTTGTCCGGATGGAATCCCTGAATGGGCCTTTCTCCAGATTGAATACCTCAGGCATCTTGAGCGAATCAGTACCTACTACATCAACGAACGACAGATAGCAAACGGGGAGTTTGGCGGAGGTCTCTCCGATGACGGAGACCTTTGTAATATGTGGCCGGGTATAGCTTTTCTCGGTATAAACCCGGATAAGATTCTCAAGTCTCTGCAGCTGCATATGACAGCGTATTATGATCAGGACAGGATGCCTTATAATTCAAATCTGCGGCAGAACAGCCTGCCCCTTTTTACCAACGGACTTGCAACTATTTTCACAGATGAATTGCATGCTCTGGAAGATGGGATACAGGTCAACGCACAACTTCAGCTTCTTGACTATGGCAATCCGGTACATATAGAACGGGGTATGGAAACTGCATTGCGGATGGTGGAGGATATTACACAGATCAATTCTGCAGGACATCGTCACTTTCGTTCACGATATTATGGTGCTACCGGTATAGCCACAGAAGACCCATGGCAATGGTCGGTTAACCGCTCCTACCATGTCCTCCAATCATCTTATCTTCTCGCCCGTTACAACAGGAACCCAAAGGTTTACCAGATGATCAGGGAGATTGCAGACGGCATTCTGGATCATCGTCGTGATGGCTATTTGTACACCGAAATCAATTTTTCTACAGACAAGGACAGAAAAGACAGTGGAATGGGGAAAGGAAACAAGCCATGGCCACTCTTTTATGCTGCATACCATTTAACAGGCGATAAAAAATACCTGGAACCAATACCGGCAAAAATTCCGGAGATGAGAGTTTTCAATAAAGATACATTGGTAAATCGTTATTCTAAGGAGATAGTCAACCTGGGTATCCGTGAATATATTGATACCGAAGGAAGTATCTGGATTGATCGCATATCACGTTTCAATCCTGTAATCCAGGAAGACCGCCTCGGGGGCACCGCGCTTACGCGAATACGTTTTGTATATCCCCGGCATTTTGTCAGCTGGAAGTTCGTCGCACCGGCTAACTATGAGAGTGTGGCGGTATTCGTTTCAAAAGCCAGCCGGTCCGGCCTTGACATTATAGCCTATAACCTGGAGCTTGAACCGGTTACTGCCGAAATGTGTGTTTGGGATATCAATCCGGGACGATGGATTGTGAAACAGGGTCTTGATACGAATGACGACCAGGTGATTGACAGTGACATGACCGAATATGTAGTCAATCTTGAGCGAGGTGAGTCTCTGAACCTGATCTTCGCTCCCCGTAAGTATAACATAGTGTCCCTGGAAATGATTGAACCTGCAGAAAAAGGATATTGGGAGCGATGCGACCTTGGCATAGGGCCATCCGATATCAGGATTGACGGTAACACTGTTATTGTACGCGTCCATAGCCTTGGTGCCGCTGCCACACCGGGCACAATACTAGAGTTAAAAGATGCTCAGGGGACAATTGTTGCTAATGCAGTGGTGCCAGCGCTTGAAGCACCTCTTGACCTTTTACCACGCTGGACTGATATTACGATGATTATTCCTGATGGAACAGATCTTAGCAAAGGAAGCGTTCAGCTTGATCCGAAGGGGAAAATTATGCAGATAACACGCAGGAACACAACTGTAAAGTGGTAAAATAGTGGGGGGAAGTGGTTCAATATTTCTTCCTCCAGTCCTAATCCCCTGAATGCTCTGTATCCCATTGGCAAGTTGACATCAACGTATTCAACAGTCAGGTGGACCAGCCCAGGCGAATTTATTATTCCCGAAATAAACACAATCATCACCACAGCGGCTGAAGTTATAATTTGTAGCATTTCCTTCCGGACTGACCGTAGTAATGGAACCTTCATTCATTGTTCCTGTGATTCGCCATGTGCCGTGGCTACCTCCCTGTGAGGCTGAACCCCAGGCGTTAGCTGTTCCTGCACCAGAACTATACCCAGACTCAGAAGACTCCTTGTAGGTTCCATCCGGGCAGAGCATTATTTGTCGTTCGCTACCTCCGGTCTGACCTCCTCCAACAGCAGAAAAACTATAGTATTTCCCAGCAAACTGTTTCATTAACTCCGGATCATTCGGACCTGTAGCAGAGGCACTCCCACCGGCTGTTGCATTACTCTGTTCAAGCGCATCCACAACCTGCTTTAGTTGCTCCTGCTGGCGTTGGAATTCTTCTTCATTTGCAGACCAAAACAATAATTCCTGGCTATTTGGGTCGAAAGCCATATCATAGGGAACGTATCCTTTCCACATTTCCTGAAGATTCCAGCGCACCAGCCAGGCTTCCTGGGTCATTTGAGAGGATTTTGGTTTGCCAAGCAACTCAACTACCTCATCATAGTGCATGCCAGGGCGAAGTTCAGAAGTTTTTTCTACGGAATTCAGTGACATGGATTTGCTGGAGCCACAGCTTTGTAATGCTAAAAGTGAAAGTAACAGAGTGACTGCCTGGATAATGCAATGTTTTCTCATTGGTATCATGGTTAGGGATTTCAGTAATAAATATATGGAAAATAAATAAATCACATTAAATCTCATTTCGAAAAATTTATGCAACTGTTGCAATTTTCAACAGGTGTTTAAAAAATATACACCACACATAAATAGTTACCAGATAGAGAGATAGGTTATTTGTCAGAAAGAAGTGTTTAAAAATTCAACAATGCATTATGTATAAAATTTAAACAGACAATGAGCTAAATAGTTGAATAGCAAAGATATACATAGCAATAAAATTTTTGGCACTGTTGTTGAAAAGTACATTGAAACAAATTGTGTCTAAGAATTGAACCAAGGAAAAAAAAGTCTTTTAAAGACCTCAAAATAAATAAGTTAAATCCTTTTAGAAATGAAAAACTCAATATTTTTATTAATCGGTTTATCACTTTTGAATTGTAGTATCGCCAGCGGGTACAATGATGAGACCCAGAACGAACTTTCGGTTGAAAATTCAATAAGTATTTATTGTACTCCTGATTTGTATAATCTGACAGAAACATGGGCAGATGAATTCTGCAATTTTAATCCCAATGTTAAAGTTGATGTAATATATGTTGAGGAAGCCACCGCCGCTGAACGAATTATAATTGAGAGCAACCCAGGCTTTATCTCAAGTGACTTTCCTGAAATGTATGATAAATCAATCTGGAATGTTGTTGTAGGACGTGATGTTATAGTCCCAATATTCAGCTCAAAAAATCCGTTTTTGGATGAAATTGGCCAGAAAGGCATCTCACCGGAAAGTTTGGCTCAAATTTTAAAATATCCTGAATCCAAGTCCTGGGGTACACTACTTAAAAACTCGAAAGATGTCCCCGTCAATTTTTATATGACTAAGATGGAAATAAATTGAAATAGTTATGCATTTATCGTATTGGCCTTGATTGGATCCCGGGTTTATATTTTATCAGGATTAATGATGGAGAATCCAATTATCATCAAAAACTCATCCTTCTATAGAATTCACGCAACCATTTCTCCGGCTAATTCATAGCCAGCAGCTTGCCATTCCCGGAGTCCCCCGGCAAACCTGAATATTTTTTGGTATCCGAAAGAGTCCAATTTCTGGTATAGAATAATACTTCTATTACACGCTTCATCCGTGCAATAAATAATAATGACATCATTCAAAGCAAGGCAATTCTGAATATCCTCATCCTTACATACATTAATAGAATCTGGAATATGCATGGCACGAAATCTTGCTTCATCGAGGGCATTTACAAGTTTAAAGTTTTCCTCAAGATCAAATTTCATTTTTAGTTCTTCACAACTGATATGCTTCATCACTATGGTGTTTTAATAAATTCATTAATGCTTGCGTGGAAATCTAGCTACATTAATTTAGACTAAATTAAAACAAACCTTACACTTAACCAATTATCAGCGTATTTAATTCTACTATAAAACTGTAGAATCATTGAAGGAGAGTTTTTATGAGGTCTCACTAATTTTCCTTTGATTGTGTTTCTTTCATGCCCTCCCGGAGGGCTTTAAACTCGCTACCCTCATACCATTTCGGGAAGTAATCTTCATTGGCCAATCTCAGACCCACTTCAAAGAAAAGCTGCGCATCCAATACAATACCGCTTAAGTCGAATGTTTGTGGATCGAATTCATCAGATGGTTGATGGTAATGATTTTTACTGAAATCATCGTTCATTTTCTTTATAAAGTCTATTCCTTTTTCAAAATGCTCGTGAGAGCCACTGGCATATAGTGCCGGGATTCCAATTTTTGCAAAATTATAATGGTCAGAACGGAAGTAATAACCCTTTTCAGTTTCAGGATTGGGCATCACATAGCGTTTCTGTTTTTCTGCTGCATCTTTGGCATATTCATCCATTTCCGAGCGTCCATAACCGATAATGGTAAGATCTTTCATCGGTCCGTAGTTCTTGATCCCATCCATGTTTATAATGCACACTGTCTTTTCGGGTGGAAAGATGGGATTCTCTGAATAGTATAAAGACCCCAACAGACCCTGTTCTTCTGCCGTCACTGCCATAAATACAATGGATCTTTTTGGAGGTTCTACTTCTTTGAACGCTTCTGCAATAGCAAAGAGACAAGCCGTACCCGTGGCATTGTCCATTGCTCCATTGTAGATCGAATCATTATTTACGGGTTTTCCAACACCGAAATGATCCCAATGAGCTGTAAAAATGATGTATTCATCTTTTCTTTCAGTCCCAGGAAAAATTGCGGCCACGTTCCTGGTAACACCTCTTTTTACCTGGTTTGTAATCTTCACAGAAGCCGACAAACCAAGTGTAAGGGGCTTAAAATCTTTATCCCTTGCCGATTCCTTTAGTTTCTTGAATTCAAAACCTGATGCTTCGAATAATTTGGTGGCAGCATCTTTGGTAATCCATCCTTGTACATCAGTTGTCAGGGAAGCGCTTTCCAGGTTTAATTGGGGACCTGTCCATGTTGATTGAACCACATTCCATCCATATGCGGCGGGTACGGTCTCGTGGATAATTATCACGCCGGCTGCTCCCTGACGGGCAGCTTCCTCATATTTATAGGTCCAACGTCCATAATAAGTCATTTCATTCCCTTTGAACAAAGTTGAATCCCCGGAACCAAAACCCGGATCATTCACCAGGAGTACAGCAGTTTTCCCCGTCCAGTCGATTCCTTGGTAATCATTCCAGGAGTATTCCGGAGCTACAATACCGTAACCTGCAAAAACAAGCTCAGAATTGTTCAGGCTTACCTCATTATCAGTCTTTGAGGTAAAGGCTACAAAGTCATTGAAGTAGTTAAAGTCAAATTCCTTGTCTGGACCTGAAATTGACATTTTTTCTGAGGGTAATCCTGTGATTCCTACCACAGGAACATCCTGAAAATAACTATCTCCGTTTCCGGGCAAAAGTCCAAGTTTCTCAAACTCATCTTTTAGATAATTTACAGTTTTTGTTTCTCCCTCGGTAAGGGGCATTCTTCCCAGAAATTCATCCGAGGCCAGGATTTCAATATGATGACCAATTGTGGATTGGTTAATTTCCACCACATTAATGCCGCTTTCTGGTCCGGGTTTACAGCCAACAAGTAATAGAATAAACGAAATCTTAATATAGCTCTTCATATTCTTCAATTTTATTAATGATTGATTGAATTACCAGAATAGTCTGTTTGAGAATTATTTACGTAAAGTTAATCAAATACATCACTGGTAAGACAGTCTGACTTTGGCCAGATCCAGTATTGGTTCTGTACCGGATATTTTTTTGATTTTCATCTCTCTGGTTTTTATATCCTTTATATCGGATGATTCTGTGACTACCGATGGAAGTTTATCTTTCACTGTAAAAACTGTAACCTACAATGGTGACAGGTCTCTAAAAAATATTGTAGCAATATGGGTGGAAGATGTGCAGGGGAATTTTATTAAGACCAGACTTTTGCAGGCTGATAAAAGGAAGGAATGGTTACTTACCTGGAATAACAAGTCAAAGGGAAGCACTGTGGATGCTATAACCGCTGCAACCCTGAATAGCCATCAGACTCACACCATTGTATGGGATTGTACAAATGAATCAGGTGCCCTGGTTGAAGATGGCGAATATAAAGTTTTGGTTGAATTTACGGAGGCACATGCCCAGGGTCCTATGACTTCAGTAACATTTACGAAAGGTTCTGTATCTCAGACCGTAACGCCGAATAATGAAGCGAATTTCACTGACATGAAATTGGAATACTCTGTTGGAGCGACTGGTATTTTTGATATCTCCTCTTTCAGTGATGAACTCAAGATATATCCCAATCCATTCAATGGGACGGAACAGATGAATCTGGACAATTACTTTCACCTGGAGCTTACTTCATTCAGATTCATTCCAATAACAAAATATATACCGGGCAGGTTATAAAAATAAATCACCCGGATTAGGTAATCATTTCTTTTACGAGGTAGTTTAGCAGATTGTGCCGGATCTTCTGGAAAGGTTATATATTCTGTATCTTCAACGGCTTATTAGATCTGATCCGCAAACAATTTGGTATAAATAGATTTTCCCCCGATATTAATGGTACCTTGTAAAAGGATAATCCAGAGTAAAAGTCCAAATCTCCCTTCTAATGAGGCAATTGAAAATCATCAAACAAGTCACTAACAGGGAGACACAATCACTTGACAAATACCTTCTTGATATAGGAAAGATTGAACTAATTTCTGCTGAAGAAGAAGTTCATCTGGCCAGAAAAATTCACGAAGGGGATTTAAATGCACGCGACCAGTTGATAAACGCAAATCTCAGGTTTGTTGTGTCAGTTTCAAAACAGTATCAGTATCAGGGTTTAAGTCTTCCTGATATGATCAATGAGGGGAATCTTGGTTTAATCAAGGCTGCAGAACGATTTGACGAAACAAGAGGTTTTAAGTTCATATCATACGCAGTTTGGTGGATCAGACAATCCATTCTACAGGCCCTGGCTGAACAGGCAAGGATTGTACGACTTCCCTTAAACAGAATCGTTCATATAAATAAATTGAAAAGAACATTTTCTGTTTTGGAGCAAAAATATGAGAGAGAACCAACTACCGATGAGATTTCTCAGGAAATAGAGTTGACCCCAATTGATGTGTTAAAGGCTATAAAAAATTCAGGGAGAGATACTTCATTGGATGCGCCACTATCTTATGATGAGGGAGGCAGCATGTATGATGTACTGTTAACTGAAGACGATTCCAGTCCTGATAAAGATTTGCTTTCAGATTCACTCAGTAAAGAAATTGACAGGGTCCTCAGTACTTTGCCGGAAAGAGAGGCTGAAATAATCAGACTATATTTTGGATTAGAAGGGAAACCCTCCCAAACGCTCGAAGAGATTAGTGAGGAATTTAATATTACCAGAGAAAGGATCAGACAGCTAAAAGAAAAGGCGATCAAAAGACTAAAGCATATCTCAAAAGACAGAATGTTAAAATCCTATATGGGTTAACTCAAGCTGTGACCCGGATCCTGGCTACTAAATATTCGTTGAATGGTGATTGGTAATCTAAGGATAAGAATATTGATTTACCGTGTATGCTTTTCATTATGGACTTCTTCTATTTTGTCCATCTCCTCCCGGGTGAACGTATGAAGCTTTATTATTTTAGCCTCCGATCTGAATACGGGGGGAATAATTTGACTGGCTTGATCCTTATTGTCCACCTCAACCAATAACCAGGCCTTATGTTCACCATCATGACATCCCCAATCAGCCTTAGTCAGAAAGTGTGAGCCAGTTTGCATAAATACTCGTACTGCATTTACACATGCAGATTCTGATGCTTCATGAGGTACTTCAATAAGATACTTTCCCATTTGATTATTCCTTTCTAAATTGTAGATTTCGAAGTCTTGATTAAAATTGCATGTTTAAATTACATAAAATAATACTTCGGGGTCTTTTATTATCTGGACTTGGGGTAGAATTCTCAGTATGAGTTTCCGGAAGCGAAATCGGGAGGAATTATATATTATTGGGATTCCTGAAATTTTATTCCTGGAATTTTCGTGGGAAAGGCCCTTTTCTAATTTAGAATCAATTTATTGGATTCTGTCAGATATCAGGATGGAACTTGAGAATCCTGGCCGGTATCTGACATGTTGCACCTTGAAAGGGATTATGAAATTATAAGTTTACAATATTTTGTATTTCTCTTCCGGTCAGTGCATTGGCTACGTTTTCTGCCATTTTTATTTTCAATTCCAGCTCCGAATCCTCTGAATACCACGCCGAATGATCCGATAATACGATATTTCCCAGTGTAAAAAGCGGGGAGTCTTTTGGAAGCGGCTCGAGTTCATGCACATCAATTCCTGCACTGTTTATCTTGCCCGTTTTCAAAGCATTGTGAAGGGCATGCTGATCCACAACCGGTCCACGGGCTGTATTAACCAGTATGGATGATTTCTTCATCCTGTCAAAGGCCCTGTCATTTATAAAATGTTGTGTTTCGGAAGTAAGTGGAACATGGAGAGAGATATAATCGGCGTTTTCTAAAAGGTAGTCAAATGAGACTACTCTGACCCCGGAAGAATCTTCAATTTGGTGTTTATCAATATATGGATCACATACCAGGATCTCAGCAAATTCAAAGGCTAGTATTTTTCGAAGAAAAACCTTTCCTATTCTTCCCAAACCAATAATGCCCACAGACTTTCCCTTGATCCTGAATATTGGATCGGTATCGGTTATATTCCAGGCACCATCGCGGATCTTTTTATCGTTAAAGGTAATTTTCCGGGCACAGGAAAGTAATAAAGCAAGAGCCTGGTCAGATACTTCTTCCATACAATAATCAGGTACATTTGCGACCGGGATTCCCCTTTTTGCAGCGGCCTCAGTATCAATATTGTCATAGCCCACACCATACCTGGATATTAATTTGCATTTCGTAAGGCTGTCAATTACTTTTTTTGTAATAGTTGCCCTTCTAGTTACCAGGACATCTGCATCCTTAGTGAAATCAATTATCTCTTGTTCACTTTTACATTCATGAAGTACAACTTCTGCGTTTACTTTATTGAGGACTTCTTTTTCAGGTTCATAGGTTGAATACCCTAAATCCGTTATTACAACTTTGTATTTATTCATGGTGTACCAATCAGACGAAGAGAAATCGAGTCTTGGGAATTCGAATGATTTTCAGAGACTACCTAAGTGAATGAATTACTTTTCCAGAGATAGGGCCTCTTTGAATTCCCCGATTAAGGAATCAATGGTTTCTTTAACGGAGGTAATTTTTGTTGCTATATACGCGTTCGATCCGGCGAAGGCAAAACCATTATAGAAATTTCCTTTCATGGCATTTACCAGTGCAGCTACAATGCAATATGGGGTAGAATCAATATCGCATGTCTTTAAGCACTTGTAAGGACATTTCACCGGGCGTTTCTCACCCCTGTTTATCTTATCAATAAATTCATTTCTAATAACACGTCCCGGCATTCCAACAGGACTGTTGATGATAGCCATATCCTCTTTATGGGAATTCAGATATGATTGTTTAAACTTTAAGGAAGCATCGCATTCATCCGTAGTAACAAACCGGGTGCCCATTTGAACACCGGAAGCTCCCAAATCCATAATTTTCTTTACGTCAGCTCCAGTATATATCCCCCCGGCGGCTATCACCGGAATTTTTGTGTTGTACTTATCTTCAAAAAACTTAACCTCTTCCAATACATCAATTAATAGTTTTTCAAGTTCAAACTGAGGGTCCTCAAGCTGAGCTCTTTTAAATCCTAAATGTCCTCCTGCCTTTGGTCCTTCAAGAACAATGGCATCGGGAAGGTAATCATACTGTTCTTTCCATTTAGAACACAGTATTTTGGCGGCTCTTCCAGAGGAAACTATGGGGACAAGTTTAGTTTTTGATTCTTTGGTGAGGAACTGAGGCAAATTCAACGGAAGTCCGGCACCGACGAATATTATATCGATACGCTCTGAAATGGCAGTTCTAACCATGTCACCGAAGTTCGTGAGTGCTACCATAATATTTACCCCGAGAACACCATTTGACACTTTTCTGGCTTTCTGGATTTCCTTCTTTAGTCCACGTATATTTGCTTCCAGGAAATTTTTTCTGTAATCAGGTTCAAACATTCCAATGCCGGCAACTGCAATTACTCCAACACCACCTTCGTTCGCCACTGCTCCAGCCAGACCAGACAATGATATTCCAATACCCATGCCACCCTGTATTACGGGAAGCTTAATTGACAGGTCTCCTATTTGTAATCCTTTCATTTCTAATAAATTTGTGCCAGTGTGCAAAGTTACTCATTAATTTGGTATATGTTTTTGCAAATATGGTTTTATTGACGGGAATCCCAATTTAGAGAGGATCAAGAATATACTCTATGTGAACAGAACCTGTTGTACAAGGTATAAGACGGCTGCAATAACAGCTCCCGTAAAGGGTCCGAGAATTGGAATCCAGGAATAAGCCCAGTCGCTTGTTCCTTTATATTTCATGGGAAGGATTGAATGCATGATTCGGGGACCCAGATCCCTTGCCGGATTAATAGCATAACCTGTAGTTCCACCCAGGGAAATACCGATGGCAGTAACCAGCAATGCCACCGGAAGCGCGCCAAGAGTTCCAAGGCCGATTTTGCTTACCTCGATCCCGGGAATGTTCATTGAAGGTTCTGCAAAATAGAGAATAACAAAGATTAGAACGAATGTCCCGATAATCTCACTTATTAAATTGCTTGCCGTCTTTCGAATGGCGGGTCCTGTCGAGAAGCACCCCAGCTGGGTACCAGGATCCTCTGTCCTGTTAAAGTGGTCGCGATAAAACAACCAGACCAGGAAAGCTCCTAAGGATGCTCCCAGAACCTGGGACAAGATGAACATTGCAACTTGTGACCATGGGAATAAGCCTGCTAATGCCAGGCCAATTGTTACTGCAGGATTGATATGTGCACCTGAAACGGGTCCTGCAACAGTTACAGCTACAAAGACTCCCAGTCCCCATCCGATAGTAATTACAATCCAGCCACTGTTATATCCTTTAGTCCCTGTGAGAACAACGTTGGCAACAGCCCCGTTTCCAAGAAGAATAAGGAGCATTGTACCCAATACTTCAGCGATATATTCATTCATTTTTTTGAGATAATAAATTAAAGATTCCTGCTTAGTATTCCTTTCAATGAATTGGTTCCTTCCTGCCTAAAAATATAAAAATATTTGCAATCAGTCCCCCAGGATGTTAAATCGTATATTTATGGTAATGCATCACCGGGAAGATGTATATGCTTTAAACTGGCAATTTAATATTTTAATTAATTCTACTTTACGACTTTAAAAAAGTTCTTTGAAATATCTGAATTTGTCAGAAAAACCAATTATTTCATACTCCACGATTGCTAATTCATATAGCCAGGTAATTTACCTCGTAAATATTTGAATTACAGACGTATAATG
>DRHS01000265.1 GCA_011053095.1 Bacteroides sp. | reverse complement strand
CTTAAAGTGAACGCCTATGATTTCCTGACAGATTCGGAAGGTGTTGCAATACCGTATGGGGTTTATGACATGGGCATCAATAAAGGATGGGTCAATGTTGGCATCACAAAGGATACGGCAGAGTTTGCTGTTCAGAGTATAAGGAACTGGTGGTATAAAATGGGAATTTATTATCACAATAATGCAACTTCGCTGCTTATAACAGCGGATGGCGGTGGCAGCAACAGTTCCAGGGGAAAGTTATGGAAGTTCGAATTACAGAAATTCTCAAACGAAACAGGTATGACAATCCAAGTGGTTCACTTCCCTCCAGGAACAAGTAAATGGAATAAGATTGAACACCGCCTTTTTTCTTATATTTCCAAAAACTGGAGAGGCAGGCCATTGATTAGCTATGAGGTTATAATCAAATTGATAGCATCAACAAAAACAGCCAAAGGACTTGATGTAGAATGTGAGATTGATGAAGGTATTTACGAAACGGGTATAAATATAACAGAAAAACAAATGGAGGAAATTTGCATTATCGGCAATTCGTTCCATGGGGAATGGAATTATAATATTTCACCCCAATAACAGTCAATTTAATTAATAACAATTCCTTAGTGTCCCGCCTTTCTCCCGTATATGGAGGTCGGTTATCTTATGGAAAGTCATCATCACCGGTGCGTAGAACAGGTTCAGTGCCGTTGATACAGAAAAAGAGACTAGTACCTTCTTCCAGCTGAGATCAGCATGCAACAGGGTGTCTGCATCATTCAAACCAAGCTTCAGAAGAAACTGAGGAGTACCGGTCGCAAATATTGAAAAAGCCATGTAGATGGTAATCCCGAGGAATCCCCATACAATGGCCCGGGGGAAGAGTCCAAATCTCTTCTCATGGTACCTGCCGGTCTTGATCCTGAGTCCGATTACCTCACCCAGGGTGGCAAGCAGGGCAAATTTGATGAAGCTCATCACCAGCCCGTGTTCGAGGTTAAATCTGTAATATGAATCAAAGACATCGTGGAATACAAAAAAAGGCAGAAAGAAAACAGCAAGTCCAATTATAAAAAGCAGGTCATTACGAAATTTCATGGTCTCAGGGTAATTTGTTAAATCAGAATTTCAGTAAGCGAAAATAGCAAAATACCCTTGTAGTTGATAAGGATCTCATCCAAGTCGTTACAGCAGAGTGTTGCCCCATGTCATTCGAAGCTTAGCACTGAGGGTATGGATAATATCAGCCAGTTGGACGTGAAATTACAGGGCAGCCTTTGACCACATTCCTGCGTAAGCTAAATTCAGATTTTAGTGTATATTATTACAGCAGATGAGAGATGGCCCTCTCAGGTAAGCTTCTTCCTTGTCACATATTGTGTTTTGAGGTAAGAATATTTGAATCAGCTCGTATGTATATGTTACCCTACCACATCCTGCCTCCACTTTCAGTCAAACCAATCTTTGCCGGATATGTAAATTCGAACCCGTGCAATTCATTTTGACAGGTCAGAAAACCCTCAGGTTCAGTTTCGGGTGGATCGGAAAGTGCGGATTGCTTTGTATCAGTTTACTGTTCTTCATCCGGTGGTGAATACAGTAGTTCCTTAAATTCTTCCCAATTTGGGCCTATATTGCCATCGTATTCCCCGCTTGGCTCTTCTGACCAGCCTTTATAAACCATGATTCCATTTTCAGAGGGTGCAACGCAAATAAAAGTCCCTGCACCGGTGTACATCGATCTACAGAAAGCCAGGGTGCCTTCCGGAAGAGGATCTCCACCCCCCATTTCGGCAAAACCAAATACTTCTGCAATAAATACCTGTTTGTTGCCTATGGTCAGGTAAATTTTTGATTTCATGTGTCCCATGCTTTCATCATGTACAATTTTCAGCCCGGTCTCTGGTCCCGGAGTGTATCTGGTTTCTTTAATTTTCCCAACACCATTAATTTGAACACGCGTCAAATATTGGGAAACCTGCAATCCGTATGAATCCGGATATTTATTCCTGATCTCTTCAACCGCAAGCTCACATTCATGTTGCGAGGAGAAGGGTCCAAAATACACTGAGTAAAATTCAGCCCCGCTCAGTGAAAGAAAGTCAGGTATCCATAAATAACCCGTAGCAAAGTCTTCGTATTCTAAGGCTGCAGATTGGGTCTTTGCCTCGTTTTCAGTTTTAACCGCAGTGATATTTACAATATAAAAACCCTGGTTGACGGACGCTTGTTTATATTCCTCCAGAGACAAAACCTTATTGGATATCCGGACATCATCTATCTTTCCATAAGTGACTGTTGATCCCTCCCTGGAATCCCTACCGATATAAAACGGACCGGTTGGTGCTATGTCTGTTCCCGAACCAATCATTTTTGCAACTTCTTTGCCATCTACACCAATACTAAACATATCCTGTTCTTTGTCTCTGATGAATGTTACCAAATGCCACTTATTCGTAGACATCACATTGTCAGGTGTGAAAAAATCCTTTTCTCCATTATTCCAAAATATTCTCAACCTGTTATTTGTATGCTTCTCAAAATTCACATTATTAGCTGCATTGTAGCTGCCCAATAATACAGCCCTGCTGTCATCCTCAAAATACACCCACATCGTCAGGGTAAAACTACCGGTAAGCACTTCCGGGAACCTTTCATCTAATAATATCCCTGAGCTACTGCCGTTGAATTCCAATGCCATATTCTCCATGTTGAACCTGTCTGAAGTCCACACTGCATTAACATTCTCAGCATGAAAATTACTTTGAGAGCGATCCTCCAGGTCTCCGTCGAACGGATACCATGCAACCAGGTCTTCTGTCGCAGCCGGGCCGCTGGCTTCATTGTCTTTTTGGTTTTCCTTTCCAGAAGAACTGCAGGCCAGGTTAGCCATGAACAGTCCTGCAATAATTAGAAGTTGAAATGTTTTTTTCATTTTTTTTAACTTGTTTAGGGTACAAACAAGGTAAGGAATTTTGTCTTTAGGCGTCGTTTGTTTTTAGATTAAGTATAACCAACCGGCCAGGTTTTCATCCTGGTAATACGTGGTTCGATTCCCTGCAGACTGCAAAATCCTCTTAATCTATCGATTAGGGGGCGTGTTTTTTATTAGAATGAATGTTGGAGTTCACGGAGTCGTTTTATCCTTCACCCTCCCCCATGAAAGGTTTTACAGCTTTGCCACAAGAGGTTTTGTTTGAAGCTTACTCCGATTCAATAATTTGACATTCTGAATAATTTGGAATACTTTGGAATAATTTAATTTAAGATACTATCAATCCATTTCAGAATCGCGATTGATGACTTTTCAGGATAGTAGCATTTTCATTCCCACATCTGGGAATATATCCAAAGATTTTAAACCATGAAAGCATTAAAACTTATTTTATCAAGTCTCAGTATTGTTGCATTCACTTCCCTCTTAAATGCTCAAGCTGTAATATCTGTTCAGGATACCATCTGGGAAAATGCAACCTGGACCGATACCATTCATGTAACAAACGACATTTTCATACCCGACAACGTTACATTAACAGTTCTTCCGGGTACGTACATTGAATTCCAGGGACACTTTAGAATAAAAGTCTTCGGAGTGCTACTGGCAGAAGGACTGCCGGCTGATTCGATAACCTTTACCATAAATGATACAACAGGTTTTCATGATATTGACACGGTTACCGGAGGATGGAACGGGATACAGTTTAACAACGCCCTGGCAGAGGGAGCCAATGGAGCGATGAACAATAATGATTCATCTATTATATCGTATTGTATTCTGGAATATGGGAAAAGTGTCAATGTTAATCTGTATCCTGACAATGCAGGGGGGGCAATCATGGATGAAAACTTTGATAAACTCAGGATAAGTCATTGCCATCTCAGGAACAATTATGGAACATATGGCGGGGCTATTTATGCTGATGATTGCGATATTTTCATTTATGCCAACAAGGTGGAGAATAATTCAGCCTATTATGGTGGTGGTGTTTATACTTATAATGGCGATCCGAGTGTTGTTAATAATGTCATAGTAAATAACCAGGCGGTCCAGGGAGGAGGAATTTCCTGCTGGGCAAATGCAACTACCCATGTAAGAAATAACATCATTACAAACAACAAAGCCAGTAACACCGGAGGGGGTGTCTGGATCAATAATTCCTCTCCCGATATTGTTAATAACCTGATAGTAAATAATACCAGTGATTATAAAGGTGGTGGTGTTTCTATCGATAATTCAAAGCCGACATTGGTAAATAATACAGTGGGAAACAACAGTTCTGTAATAGGTGGAGGGGTATATCTGACTGCCGACAGTGATCCGGTGATAATGAATAATATCGTGTGGGAAAATCAAGCAAGCGACACGGGATCACAAGTATTTATTCAAGACGAAAATTCACAACCAGTGTTTAATTATTGCATCGTTCAGGACTCGATAACAAACTTTGGATTTGGGTCCGGAGTCAGCTTCAATGGTGAATTTATCAATTCCAGTGAATCGGATCCCCGGTTCACCTTACCCTCAGCAGGATCAGGCACAGATTTCAATGGACTTGCGGCTGATTGGTCAGTACAACTAGGATCTGTCGCGATCAATGGAGGGAATCCTGACACAACAGGTCTGAGCCTGCCAATATTTGATCTGGCAGGAAATAAAAGGCTGGCCAACCGCCGTGTCGATATTGGTTCATATGAATTCCAATTCTCTTTAATGGAATGGTGTGGTGATGTTTCGTCTGATACAAACTGGATTGCTGATACGGTAAGGGTGACATGTTCATTTTCAATTCAGGATGATGTAACGCTTACAATTAATCCGGGCACATTTGTGGAATTCACCGATAATTCCATTGTTTTTGTTCATGGTACGATCAGGGCAATCGGAACATTCAGTGATACCATCAGGTTTACTTACGCTGACACCCTTCATCTCACTGATTCTTCAACCATTGAAGGAGGCTGGCAGGGATTTGTTTTTCCCAATGGTGGTGGGACAATGAACGATAATGACACTTCCATTTTCTCTTATTGCATCGTTGAACACGCAAAGAAGACTCCATACGGTGATTATGGTGAAACAGGCGGTGCATTTACCATTGAACAATTTTCGAGGCTTATCATTGATCATTCGGTCATCAGGAACAATGTATCCTCTCGAAATGCCGGAGGTATATGGGCCTTTCAATCCAATATTAAAATTTTAAATACTTCAATTACAAGCAACCTTGCTTATCGTTCCGGGGGCGGGATTTATTTATATGAATCCAATAATGCCATAATGAAAAATTGCATCATTTCCGATAACCGGTGTGGCCGTGTTGGAGGAGGTGCCGTGACTCAGGGCTCCAATATGACATTTGATAATTGTATAATAAGCAATAACGTGGCCTTTAATCCGGGTTTTCATTCGGGCGGCATGTATTGCAGCCAGGCCAAAACACAGATATTGAATTGTAAGATCATTAACAACAGGGCGGATAAAGGATCAGGTATTTATTTTTATTTACAAAATGAGAATTCGAAAATAATTAATTCTTTAATTGCCAATAACACATCAGTCGATAATCTTGGCTCCGTGTATATGTACTATGCTGACCCAACTATTATCAATTCAACTATTGTTAATAATAATGAAGGTATAAGACTGGTAGCATCATCGCCAAAAATTCAAAACAGTATCATCTGGAATAACGGAAAGTATGAGGTTTATCTGGAAGACAACCTTGCAGAACCTGGGTTTTACAATAACGACATTGATGGTGGACAGGAGGCTTTCTTACTCGACAGTGGAGTTGTTTATCAGGGAGTGTATCAAAATTGCATCGACTCCCTGCCAGGCTTTATTACGGCGACCCCTGATACCGGAATGGCCTTTGACGCTTTACAGGCCGACTGGTCCATTTCAGCCTTCTCTCCTTGTATCAATATGGGCAATGCAGACACAAATCAATTTGAGTCACTGAAAACCGACCTTGGTGGAAATCTCAGGATAATTGAAGGAATAATTGATATGGGCGCTTTTGAAAATCAGGATGGGACAGTTCAAATCACCATCCAGCCGGAAAATCAATTTGCATGCGAGGATGACAGCATTTCATTCATGGTTGGCTTTTCAGGTGTAGCACAGTTTCAATGGCAAAAGGATAATAAAGATATCCCTGGAGAAGTTGAACAAACCCTGACTGTTCCGGTTGTAAGCCTGGATGATGAAGCATCATACAGCTGTATTGTTAAAAATTCATATGGTTCGGTTAAATCCAATACAGTTCTCCTGATAGTTAAAACCAGGCCAACTATCCTTTCTCAGCCTGAAAAATACTGGCTCATTGAGGGAGAATCTGCAGATTTACAGGTATTCGCTACCGGGGTCCCACCCATTTCTTACCAATGGTTTAAAGATGATTCGGCCATTGTTGGTGAGACCTCTTTGAAGTATACCATCGACAATCCTAATAATTCAAATCAGGGTATTTACTATCCATCTGTCACCAATGCATGCGGTATTACAAAGGGTGAACCATTCTCAATGTTCCTGGCACCCCAGCTCTGCATTGTGACGGTTTCTCCAACAACAGGCCACAACCTCGTTGTCTGGGAGAAGAAGACAATAGCTCCCATCATGGCATTCAATATCTACCGGGAGAGTATTGCTGCCGGAATTTATGACAGGCTTGCAACGGTATCATACGATGATTTAAGCGTATTTGTTGATACGACCGCCGATCCAACGGTACAGGCATACCTCTATAAGATCACAGCTCTCGATACAGCAAACAAAGAAACGGATATAGACCTTTGCAAACCCCACAAAACAGTCCATCTGATTGTGTCCACAAATCCGGAACTTAACACTACTCAATTACAGTGGGACCGATACTATGGTTTCGAGTACCAGACCTATATTATCTATAAGAGCAATACAGGTGTCAACTTCGATCCGGTTCATTCAATGTCTTCAAGCTTGAACTCATGGACAGATCCCGATCCCGGAACTGGAAATTTATTCTATCGGATAGCTGTCGAGAAACCAGATCCCTGTATCCCTGAGGGGAACGGTAAAAAAGCTGGTACCGGGCCTTACCAGCATTCCCTTTCCAATATGGATGATAACAAGTTAAAATCTGGCCAGCTACCTCCTGATACTATTACAATTAACAGTAATACCATCGAGGAGGAGATGTTTCCTGGTATGGTCGTAGGTAAATTATTCACAGAAGATGTAGACTCGCTCGACTCACATACTTATAAGTTTGTACCGGGTGATGGATCCGACGACAATATTAGTTTCACAATCTCAGGTGACTTGCTCCTCGCCTCAGAATCCTTCGATTATGAAACACAAAACCAGTACTCTGTTCGTATACGATCAACCGATGAAGGCGGAAATTACTGCGAAGTACCTTTCATAATAAACATCATCGATGTAGATGAGGTGACGGGACTAGCAGTGATTCATTCAGGGGCGATTAAAGCATTTCCAAATCCATTCAGTCAATCCACGACCATCAGCTTCCCAAATCCATCCGAAAAGCCCTACAAGATGGTATTGATTGGTCTTTCAGGAAAGGTATGTAGGATTTTGGATGATATTAGTACATCAGAATACGTGCTGGAGAAAGGCAATCTTAAGGAAGGATTATATTTCATTGAACTGAGAGGCCCTAATATCTACAGAGGGAAAATAGTGATAGAATAATCACATAATTATTAAATGTATATTAAGTATCCATTGCTAATAGACGGCGGGCTTTCTAATGAGTTGGAAAAACAAGGGTGTAATTTAAATCAAAAGTTATGGTCTGCTAAGATGTTGGAATCCGACTCGGAGGCAATCATTAATGTGCATTTAGATTATCTTAATGCTGGTGCTCAATGCATTATCACTTCAAGCTATCAGGCTTCTATCCCTGGATTCATGGCCATTGGATACGATCGAACTACAGCTGAATCATATATACTGAAATCGGTTCACTTGGCAGAGACAGCAATAAAACGATTTATGACATCAGGGAATAATCGAGCTAAACCTTTTATTGCAGCTAGTATTGGCCCATATGGTGCTTGTTTAGCAGATGGCTCTGAATATCATGGGAATTATGGCGTTTCAGATGAAAAGTTAAGAGCATTCCACCTATCCAGAATTAGAGCATTAGATAATTCTAATGCAGATTTTTTTGCTTGTGAAACTATCCCAAGTTTTCAAGAAGCTAAGGTTCTGGCAGAAATTTTGAAGGAGACTAAAAAATCAGCTTGGATGTCCTTCTCGTGTAAAGATGAACATCATCTCAATGACGGGACAGACATCGAGGAATGTACCGCATTTTTTGCCAAACATCCAAAAGTCTTTGCCATAGGCGTTAATTGTACTGCCCCCAAATATATTTCTGGATTAATAAAATCTATAAAAAAAAGATCTGGCCTAAAAAAAATAGTTGTGTATCCTAATTCAGGAGAAGTTTATAATGCTGAAAGTAAAACTTGGATGGGCATAGCAGATCCAAATTTATTTGCAGCTATGGCGAAAGAATGGCTAGAATTAGGTTCTGATATTATCGGAGGATGTTGTAGGATCGGTCCTGAGCATATTAAAAGTATTAGTGAAATAGGAGAACCACTTTTTCCCGTATGAGTTACGAGCAAGTATTGAATTGTTTGTCAATTATTACAACAATGAAAATAGTATCTCTTAAATTTATAGGTAAATCTGTCCAGGTGTATTTGACGTTAAACAGTTATCCCTCTGGCTAATGTCTTTCCCAGGTGGTCATGCCCCATTCAATAAGTTTTTTATCGCTCCACTCAAGGGTTTTATCAGTATGACAATTATTACATGCATTAGCTACACCATACTCCAGGCTTTCTTTTGGATAAATAAATCTGAATACGTGAGTTCTTACTGTTGTGGGTGATTTACCGGTGTGTTTTCCGGTTTTAGGCATATGACATTCTATACAGGAAGATCCAGTGGATTCAGGTTCATGTTTCGTGTGGGCTGTTAAGGTTGATTGATGAGGTCCGATCGGTGAACCCATTTTATGGCAGGACATACAAAATTTGTCCCCTCTTGGAGTCTGTGCTGTATTGTCAACGGTATGGGGATCATGACAATTCATACAGGTAATTCCGTGCTTGTACATGGCCGATTGCACGTACTCATTACCCTGCATTCGATTTTTATACCCAATACCATTACCGTAAAATTTCGCATCATTAATCCCGGGCTGATAAGGCATGGCTTTTTTATACTTCACCAGAGACATTCCTGGCTCAAATCCTTCGGCGTAATCTTTAATAATACCATACAAATCGGCCATGGTCGTGCTATCCAGTCGCTTATCCACATTTCTCATATGGCATTGCAAACAGACCTCCATTGAACGGATGGGATCCTGCCTTGTTGCCATATAGATATTTTCCTTTACGGGATCTTCGAGATGATTGCTTCCCGGACCGTGACAATTTTCACAATGAATTGCTGGTTCAACTCTTTTTTGTGTACTCATATACCCTGTAAAGTGACAACCATCGCATGTATGTGAAGTAGGTATCTGCTTATTGTCTTCGGGCCAGGCATCATGATACCAGTCATTGAAGACTTTGTAGGATTGCCAATTTGAATTTTCAGTATTCCACTGGTAATTTCCTATGATATAATCTTCTTTCCCATCCCTGTCCTTTCTCAACATATATCTCTGCTTGAATTTTCCACCTATAGTGTAAACTACATTTTTTAATTCGAAATCAGCATCCACCGGAAGGGTTGTAAAATCCCCTACAATGACTGAAGGATCCTTTTTTACATCCTGGATCATTTTTGTATGCATCGAGGCTGATTGCTTATCATAAATATCCTGGTGACATTCGGCACAATTTGCTGATCCCACATAATGAGCTCCTTTTTGTGCTTCAGGTTGAAGATTTGTAAAAGTACCTACCCGTTCCTTTGTTACCTGAGGTAAAAATATTAGCAGTTGCTTTATGGGTGAGAAGTAAATAGCACCACAGACTAACAAAATGAAAAGAATAGAAACCAGGGGAATTAAAAATTTCTTGTTTTTATAGAAGACCATTATTATGTCTCATTTTGTAAAATACAATACTGGCTTGTTCCCGGAAAGCAACTTAAGGATATTTTCTGAGTTATTGAAATACTGTTTACAATATAAACTCAACTTATCTGCATAGGAATGTGCATAAAAAATTGAGTATCTTTATATGAAACCATACGAAAATGAAAAATAAAATCGATCGCAGGAATTTTATGAAGGTCACCACCGCTGCAGCCGGGGGCTTTGCGTTTTCCCAACTGGGAATGGCCCAGTCATATTTAAATGAAGAAAAACCACTGCGAATAGGCTTTGTGGGTGTCGGAAATCGCGGATCCTATCATCTTGATGCGGCACTTGGAATTAAAGGAGTGGTGGTTCCGGCTATTTGTGATATTAAAGATACTCCTCTGTACCGGGCTAAAAAATGGATTGAAGATGCCGGGCAGTCTACTCCGGCTTTATACGGTAAAACCGATACCGATTTCGTGAGAATGTGTGAACAGGAAGACCTGGATGTTGTGATATGTTCAACTTCATGGAAATGGCATGGGCAGGTATGCCTGGCTGCCATGAATAACGGTAAACATGCGGTCTCAGAAGTACCCATCATTCTTACCCTCGACGAAGCCTGGGAGATAGTTGAAACTTCTGAGAAAACGGGCAAATGGGCAACCCTTGCACTTGAACAGGCTTTGATAGAGTCGGATTATGCCATGGCAGTTTTGAATATGATACAACAGGGTGTACTGGGTGATATCATACATATTGTAGGCGGCTATGTGCACGACCTGAGGATGGTAAAATTCAATCCGGAAGAGGAACCCTGGCGCTTGCAACATTCCGTCGACCGAAACGGGAACCTTTACCCTGATCACCCCATGAACAAGATGATGGCCATGATGGATATAAATCATGGTGACAGGCTGGATTATCTTGTTTCTGTGAGCTCAGGCGCCGCCATGCTCAATGAATATACCGAACAGCAATATGGGAGTTCTCATCCCTATGCTACACAAAATATGGCTCAGGGTGATACCAATGTCAGCCTCATACGCACAATGAAGGGCAAACTCATAACACTGAATTTTGATACCAATACACCTCATCCAAGAGGTATTTACAGGGTTCAGGGATCCAAAGGCGTATTTATTCGTAGCCGCGGTATAGGGCCCTATATATATGTGGATGGAATTAGTCCGGAATCACATCAGTGGGAAGATGCCGAAACGTGGCTTAAGGAATACAGGCACCCGCTGGTAGAAAATTACAACCCTGCCGCAAGAGAGAGTTCCATCCGTGGGCATGGAGGCCGGGGAAAAGTAACACCACTGACCTGGCATCTGCTTGCAAAAGCTCTTCGTGAAGAAAAAATGCCATTTTTCGATGTTTACGATTCTGTAACAAGCAGCGCTGTTTCACCTTTATCCGAGATGTCAGTGGCCAATAAGGGCCAATCGGTAAGCTTCCCAGATTTTACAAGAGGTAAATGGGAAAAGCAGCCACCTATAAGTTTTACTTAAAGAAATATGATGCGAATGTTTAAACTGTATGCGAGCTGGATTTTTCTTATTGCACCTGGTATTATCACAGCTCAGTCAGGAGATCTTAAGCTTCTGGACTGGAGCCCACAAAGCCAACTGGTAGTAAAAGAAACAAAAGTATTAAAGCCCAAATTTCCTGTTATCGATATTCACAACCACCTCGGAAATCTTGAAAATACTGAACAGTATCTTGAAGAAATGGATAAGGCAGGCGTGTGGAAATGTGTCAGCCTGGACGGAAGGTCAAAAGATGATTTCTATCAAGAACATCTGGAAGTCTCGCAATCCGTTTCGAAAGAGAGATTTATAATATTTTTTCGCCCGGATTTCAGTAAAATTGATGACTCTGGCTTTGGAGCGAAAGAAGCTGAAAGGCTTGAAAAAGCAGTAAAAATGGGTGTCAGAGGATTGAAAATTTCCAAGAATCTTGGACTTACGGTCAAAGATAAAAGCGGCAAGATTGTTCAGGTTGATGATCCGCGGATTGATCCCATATGGGCAAAGTGCGGAGAATTAAGGATCCCTGTGATGATTCATGTCTCAGATCCCAAAGCATTTTTTACTCCGGTCGATAAGTTCAATGAGAGATATGATGAGTTGGGGGCACATCCCAATTGGTCGTTTTATGGTGATCAATTTCCATCCAAAGAAGAGATACTGGCGCAGCGCAACAGGGTATTTGCCAGGCATCCCAATACCATTTTTATAGGAGCACATATGGGTACCCTGCCTGAGGAATTGGACATTGTGGCAAACTGGCTCGATGTTTACCCCAATTTTTATGTGGATATTGATGCCCGGATCTCTGATCTTGGACGGCAGCCCTATACTGCCAGGAAGTTTATAATCCGTTACCAGGACCGTGTATTATTTGGGACGGATACATCTCCCAACGCAGAATCCTACAGGATATATTACCGGTTTCTTGAAACCGACGATGAGTATATCGATCCTTCGGGAGGCCATCATCTCCAGGCTCGATGGATGATTTACGGCATCCATCTACCAGATGATGTACTGGAGAAATTGTATAATAAAAATGCTTTGAAAATTCTCGGAATGTTCAATACGGAGTAGCTGCTTCTTCTCTCTTGTAATAAGCCAGGTGGATTCTTTTAAATTGTATTACTTTGATTTACTTGTTAAATGCCACATACCACAGGTCGTGCATTCATATGCTTCCAAGTCCCTTACCGCCCGGTTTTCTTTAATATACCGGATAATATCCTGGGCATCCTCAAGTGAATTGTACATCTTCTTATTACATGAAGGAACAATTGGATCTAAAGACTTAAAATTTGACGTTTTGTAGGCCACCTTATATTTTCTAATAATTGATCGTTCAAAATCTCCACTAAAATAACTCATTTTTCGGATGGTGATCACAGTAGGATAAACTACACCTGGATCCAGGTATTTGACATTCTGAATATATTGGAATATCTTGTTAGATGATTCTATGTATTCGTTAAGGGTTTCCCAAAAGAGGGATTTTCAGGATAGTATCATTTTCATTCTACATATTTTGCACCTAAACCATAGTATTCCAGCAATGATAGTTCGCATGTCTGCATTGCAGTTTGCAATCACAATCTGTTTATCTCTATTCACAATTAATTCCGCATCAGCACAACCAACCTCCATTGAAGTATCCGGATCAATAACTGAGAATACTGTCTGGTCGTACGATACAGTCAGAGTGAAAGGTAATCTGGAAATCAGAGACGATATTACCCTGACCATCAACCCGGGAACTCTCGTGGAGTTTCAGGGACATTATAATCTTCATATCGGTGGTACTTTGCTGGCAATTGGGTTACCAAATGAGAAAATCACATTCACCATCCATGATACAACCGGGTTCAGCAACCACGATACCACCCTCGGGGGATGGAACTCAATATTGTTTCAAGCGGTTAATGGAGAAATGAATGATAACGACACCTCCTTTTTATCCCACTGCATTCTGCAATATTCGAAAAATTTTGACAGCACTGTCATTGAGCTCACTCGTTCAGGAGGTGCCATCATTGTTAGGGAATTTTCAAGACTGGTGATATCAAATTGCCGGATCAGCCATAATATGTCATTACACAATGGCGGTGGGATCACCTGCGGATCCGGTGCTGATGTAAAAATCATTAACAATGAAATCGACAGCAATATGGCTTATGTCCGTGGAGGAGGCATAGTCAGTTTTAATTCAAAGCCCCTGATCAGAGGCAATTATATTCATCATAACATAGTATTCAGTACCAAGGAAGAAGAAACCATACACGTCACCGGAGGAGGAGGTATTTTTTGTTGGCAGAGTGCAGCTGTTATTGAAAATAATACTATAAAATATAATAAGGCCACCATAGGAGCCGGGATCGGTTCCCTCAATTCACAGAACACAATCAGGAATAATGTAATTGCGTATAATGAAACTGAGGAAATTGAACCTGTTCCCGGGGGGGTAACTACAAATGGAGGAGGAATATATTCCAATGGCTCCCTTGACAGGATTGAAAATAATGTCTTCTCCAATAACACTGCCAATTCGGGAGGGGCTATATATATTAATGAAGGTAATCAGCAGGTGATAAATAATCTTCTTATCAATAATACTGGCAAAATTGATGGTGGTGGAATGATCATTGCTAATTGCCGTCCGATGCTTCTCAACAATACCATTGCAAATAACCATTCAGGTGATATAGGCGGTGGAATAGTTCTCCAGGATGCAAAACCGGAGTTTGTGAATAATATTCTCTGGGGAAATACACAGAATGATGCCGGTCCCGGCTCACAGCTCTATACGGTAGGGGGAATATCCAATCCGGATATTTCTTATAGTGTGATCCAGGGGGGCATCAGTCAGATCAGTGGCAACTACCAGGGACAGTTTTATGAAGTCCTGGAAACAAATCCTTCTTTCATTAATCCCAGTGCAGGGTCCGGCAATGGATTTGATGGATTAACGGCTAACTGGGCGCTGGATACCAGCTCTAATTGCCTGAACAGGGGGACACCTTCAATCGATAATTACAATCTCCCAGAGTTGGATGTTTACGGGGACGATAGAATTAAACACGGACGTATCGATATAGGGGCATCTGAAATTCACATTCGGTGCATTTCAATTGAAGGAAGCATAAGCAAAGATACCCTCCTGATCGCCGACACCATCAAGGTAACAGGAGATGTAGTTGTGGAAGATGACCAGATCCTAACCATTGCTCCGGGCACCAGGGTTGAATTCCAGGGTCATTTTGGCATTGAGGTACTTGGAACACTTTACGCACCGGGGACAAAAAAATATCCAATAGTTTTTACCTCTTATGATACATCCGGGTTTTCAATTGACACTGTGACCGACGGTGGCTGGAGCGGGATCAGGTTCAATAATTCAAGCGGAGATATGTCTGACAATGACACCAGCGTCCTGGAATATTGCAGCATTGAATTTACAAAAGACACGGATGAGAATGACCCCGAAAACCGGGGTGCAATAGGGATATATGATTTTTCCAGGATAAGGCTGCAGCATTGTAATATCAGTAATAACATATCACAAGGGGGAGGTGGGTTCTTTGTAGTAAGGTCTGAACCAATTCTTCTTAACTGCACCATTTCACATAATACTGGGGGACTAGGAGGAGGTATGTTTATTGAAAACTCGGACATAATAATAAGGAATTGTGAGATTTCTTATAACACAGCCTCAAGCGGGGGTGGAATATACTGTGATGGATCAAGGGTATCCCTTGAAAACAATCTGATATACCGGAATTCTAATTCCATAGGTTCGGGGGCTGGTATTCTCATGTACAGAACTTACGGGATTATCAGGAATAACAGGATAATCAACAATAAATCCCTGGACACGGGAGGAGGCATCAGTTGCCTGCAAGGGAATTCTGCTTCCGGATCCATAGATATAATTGGTAATATCATATGTAATAATACAGCAGTCCATAGTGGAGGGATAGAGATCCAGTCGTCTGATAATGCCCGTCTAATCAATAATACAATCTGCTTCAACGCGCAGGTTGATGCCGGTGGGATTAGCCTGAATAATTCGAGTCCCTTATTTATCAATAACCTTATCCGGGGAAATGCAGACAATAGCCAGAGTCAAATATTTTTTGATTATCGATTTTCTGTGCCGTCATTCTACAATTGTAACATTCAAAATGGTATGGATGGAATTAATAGCGGGCCGGGCGGTTCGCCAATTTTTCCATTCGAAAATAACATCCAGACGGAACCATATTTCACAAATCCGACTTCCGGTCCGGGATCAGATATAGAAGCTATAAATGCAGATTTTTCATTGCAACCAGTTTCCGGCAGCATTAATGCGGGAATGGAGGATACAAATGGCTTGATTTTACCTTTGAAGGACATTTATTCAAACCCAAGAATACATAATCTAAGGGTAGATATCGGGGCCGCGGAGAACCAGGATGAGGTTGCTGTAATAATTGATCAGCCAGGGAATCAGATAGCCTGTGAAGGTGATACTATCTTACTGCAGATCCAAACCATGGATACGGTCAATTACCAGTGGCAAAAAAACGGGGAGAATATTCCGGGTGCTGTATATCCAACTTTCCAGTATGATTCAGTGACTCTTCAGGATGAGGGGAACTACCAGTGTATCATCAGCAATGCCTATGGAAATGTAAACAGCAACCAGGTCTACCTGGTAGTCAGAAAAGCACCTGAGATACTTACCATACCGGCAAGTCAATGGTTGGAACCAGACAAACCATTCACACTCAAAGTAAATGTTGCAGGTACAACGCCCCTTTTCTATCAATGGAATAAAAACGGGATTCCTGTCCCTGATGCAATTGCTTCCGAGTACACCCTGTCAGAGCCAGATTATTCGGATGAAGGTATCTACACCTGTGTCATTTCCAATTCCTGCGGGACGGATTCTACATCACCGTCCACAATCTTCCTTGCCCCGAAAATCTGCATGGCGACCATATCTGAAACCACAGGTAATAATCTTGTGGTGTGGGAAAAGAATTCCATTGCTCCCATAATGGCATACAATGTCTACAGGGAAAGTGTGGCAGCCGGAATTTATGACCTTCTGGAAACTATTCCATATGATGATCTTAGCGTATTTGTCGATACAAATGCAGATCCAACTGTTCAGGCATATCTTTACAAGATCACTGCCATCGATACAGCAGAAAATGAAACGGATATCGACCTTTGTAGTCCTCACAAAACTGTCCACCTGATCGTTTCAACAAATCCTGAATTCAATACAACTCAATTGCAGTGGGACAGATATTATGGGTTTGATTATCAGACTTATAGAATCTACAGAAGTAGCACTGGACTGAATTTTGATCCCATGGGCTCATTGTCAGCAAGTCTTAATTCATGGACGGATCCGGAACCATCAAGTGGAGATCTTTACTATAGGATCGCGGTGGAGAAGCCTGATCCATGTGTACCATCTGGAATCGGGAAGAAAGCCGGGACAGGACCGTACCAGCATTCACTCTCAAATATGGATAACAATAAACTTAAAGCTGGTCAGCTTCCTCCCGATACCATAATCCTGACCAGTTATTCCATAGCAGAAGGAAAACTTCCTGGAACAATGGTCGGTAAACTAATCACAGAGGATAAAGATTCAATAGACACGCATACCTACCAATTCGTACCCGGAGATGGAGATGATGACAATTTCAGCTTCACTCTTATGGGAGACCTGCTGCTTGCCTCTGAATCATTCGATTTTGAGAGAAAAAACCAATACACGGTTCGTATACGATCAACCGATGGAGCCGGTAACTATTGTGAGGTTCCCTTCTCCATCTATATTATTCCCACGGGACTGGATAAGGTCGGTGCAGGAAATCTGAAGCTCTTCCCAAATCCATTCAGTCAATCAACTACCATCAGTTTTCCTAATCCTTCCAGGGAGTCCTACAGCATAGTTTTGACGGATCTTTCAGGAAAAGTATATAGAATAAAGGATGGAATCACTACGTCAGAATATGTTGTAAGGAGAGCTGATCTTAAACCGGGACTGTATTTCATTGAGTTAAGGGGACCAAAAATCTACAGAGGGAAATTAGTGATTGAATGACTTATACTAAATAAGATCGCTTTCTCCCCGGATTATCCTCAGGGAGAAATCACCTTAATTATAAACATCTGCCGGGTTCCATTCTCTGTAATCCCAGGAACAAGGATGGCATCATTGGTCCGGTTCCAGCGAGGGGCCGGGTCTATTCGGATATCTCCGCTGTATGATCCTTTGTCAATCCCTTCACTCCTGGCAAAAGCGCTGTCGCTCCTCCTGTAGACCACGTAATAATTCTCATTGGATTTGCCATACCCATTTGCAAACCAGTTGCCATCCGGAGAAAGAGAGACATCCCCTCCGGGTTTGGGAAAAATATCAGGATTACCCAATTGCCCGGTTATTTTCTTGGTATCAACGTTGTATAAAACCTGTCTGGCCTTACCATCATCCTTGTCTATAGCACTTCCGATGACCAGGTTTCCTTCCGCCCATTCCGGATGCCCTCCGATAAATGTTTCATGCAGGGTCAAGCCTTTTCCGTTGGAATAAATTGAACAGGGTACATTAACCCTACTCCCTGGTTTGTCGCTCCATCCGGCTCGCATATAGAAATATACCCGATCGGCATCCCGATTCCAAAGAGTATGGTTTATGAACAGGCCGCTGTGTTCCATTTCCGGCTTAAGCTCCCTTAACTTCTCATCGAGCTGATGATAGGACACCAGTAGTCGTTTCTCACCGGTTTTGATGTCTATAATAAATATTCCATCGTTCTTCGGGGCGATTTCATCTTTAGACCAGTCCAATGCTTCCGGATAACCGGTTACCAGACGCAGTCTTGCAAGGCGTCCATAATTAATTCCTAACCACGCCGAACCATCGGCAGCCACTCCTCCATTGCCTATGGGAGTATCATCATACCGGAATTCGCGTACTCGTTTCTTCTTTTCGATATCATAAATGACCGTAAATACTTTGCCCGTTTCCACGTCCCTGTCATTAAAGAAGAACTGAGTTTCTGCGGCCAGTGGGTTCCAGTAGAACATGGTTCCCTGTTGAGGGTTCCATGCATGTGTTTTGTCCACTCGTATAATCTTGTTGTTGTCTCGAGTGTCAATGAGGATTATTGTAGCGGCTTCCCCGGGTTTGGGCATACGGTCAATTCTGTCGATCTCAAGTCCCAGGATATACCTGCCTGAGGCATTCCAGGGAATCGTCTGGCATTGCCCGATATACCCAAAGAAATGATGTTTCGTTCCGAAGGTGACCTGTTCAATCTTCAAATCAAATGA
The DNA here is from genome assembly GCA_011053095.1 of Bacteroides sp. GTDB lineage: Bacteria > Bacteroidota > Bacteroidia > Bacteroidales > SM23-62 > SM23-62. The sequence continues at coordinate 5,785 of DRHS01000265.1, read as the reverse complement.
TGTCGATTGTGCCCGGATGCCGGGCGAATACCCCAGCAAAAAGACAAGACAAACCGTCATGATGGATAAGGGGATGACGCGGCTCATTTCTGAGGAATTAGTACCAGATATTTCCTTTCTTAGATTTGTTTTAAACATATCAAATTGCTTAAATGATTGATTAGATTTAGTATAAAAACCTTATATTCAGGTTACCGTTTTTTTTTATATCCCATCAAATATAATCAACAATGAAGGTATCCGAAAAATATCCGGGCATAAAACTCGGATTCTCCACCCAGAATTTCCTGAAAGCCATGCCATTGGGCGTGGATAATCTTAAAGAAATACTGGATTTTGCTTCTGCTGAAGGTTTTGCATTTATTGAGTTACGGGACCCATCAGCGGAGCTCAGTGAAGAGGACTGCAGTGTTCTTGCCAGCTACGCGAATAAAAAGAATGTTGAAGTCATTTACGAAATTCATAAAGACCTGTTCGATCCCGATTTCCAGGGAGTTTTTGACCGGGGTGTACGCAATACTGTTGTTTTCGGTGAGCCAGGTATCCTGAGATCGATCCTGTCCTGGTCTGAATTTGCTGCCGATGAAAACAAGAGGGGTTGGACCCGTGAGGAAATGAATCATATAACAGCATACGCAGATTCCAGTGCCGCAGTAGCAAAAGAGCAGGGCGTCCAGTTGATTCTTGAGAACATAGTTGAACCCTGGTTTGGTCAGGGAGATGAATTGGGACTTGTTGATTTTTTTGCCGGGACCTCTATGGTGGGACTTCAGTTTGATACTGCCAATCCGTTCCTGTCCTCCTGCAGAAGAGTTGCTGATCCCGGAGCCGTAGCTGAATATTTAGGGACGATCCCCGGTCGATGGTTTACCACCCATCTTAAATGTGGTGCAATGGATAATTTCCAGCCCATTCTTATGGAAAATCAACTTCCTTTTGAGAGGATATTTGAATTGATGGCCGCCGGCAACGTTACTTACGCAGCCCTGGAACTGTTGGCTGCAGACAGCAAAGAAGAATGTATTGAGAACCATCACAAAAGTATCCAGTATCTCGTTGAAAAAAATATTATTGAATTGACTGATTAAAAAAAAACTGCGATATTTATCTATTGTTAACCAACCAAGATTATTAAAAAAATGAAACTCACTCTATTGCTTTTCCTTTCCATATCCCTGGTAACGATATCCTGCCAGCAGGAGTATTATAGCCTTGAGGATTATCCTGATGTTTCTAAAATTGATGCACATTTTCACATCTATAACGGCGAAAGTTCGGCGGTTGAGCTGGCAGCAAAGGACAACTTCAGGTTGCTTGTCATCAATACCTTCTCCGCGGAATGCGACAGGGTGTATTCGGCAAATGAAGTACTCAATAAAGAGAAAAGATTACACCTGGATAACTTTGAGTACACTACCACCTTCTGCCTTGATAACTGGGACGATGAAAACTGGACAAACAAGACTATATCATGGATTGATTCCTGCCTGGAAGAGGGGGCAGTCTCAGTTAAAGTCTGGAAGAATATCGGCATGGAATTCAGGGATAAGAACGGTAAGATCGTCATGATTGACCATCCTAAATTTGATAGTATATTCAGTCATCTGACCGAATTAAAAATACCACTGGTAGCTCACCTCGGAGAGCCACGGGATTGCTGGTTGCCGATCGACGAAATGGTAACTTCAAACAATAGAGGTTATTTTACGAGCCATCCTGAATACCATATGTACCTGCACCCTGAACTGCCATCCTATGAGGAACAAATGATGGCCCGTGAGCGAATGATGCGGAAGAATCCCGAGCTGACCTTTATTGGTTGTCACCTTGCAAGCCTGGAATGGAGCGTTGATGAAATTGCCCGCTTCCTGGATGATTTTCCGAATGCAGCAGTCGACATGTCCGCGAGGATGGGAAATCTCTTTTACCAGACTCTCCAGGACAGGGAAAGGGTCAGGAACTTCTTCATCAGTTACCAGGACAGAATACTCTATGGTACCGACATGGCTGAAAGGGAAAGTACCTCCCCTGAAGACCTGTACGCGCGTATGCAACGTGATTGGTCGAGGGACTGGGAATATCTGGTAAGCGATAATCCCATGACCAGTCGCTTTATTGAAGGTGAATTCAATGGATTGAAACTTCCCCGCCAGGTGATTGACAAAATCTACCGTCACAACACAATCAAGTGGTACGGAGGATTTGATTAAAATGAATAATAATACTTCATCCAGGCTGTTGTCACTGGATTTTTTCCGTGGATTCACCATGTTTCTACTTATAATTGAGTTTACCCATTTGTTCAACTTTTTAACCGCCGCAAATTTTGAAGGTACTTTCATTTATGGACTGGGTACACAATTTCACCATCATCCCTGGGCAGGTTTGCGTTTCTGGGACCTTATCCAGCCCTTCTTCATGTTCATTGTGGGAGTGGCAATGCCATTCTCCTACGCAAATAGAATTAAAAAGGGAGACTCCCACGGAGCGATTTTAAAGCACATCCTGATTCGTTGTTTCCTTCTTCTGTTCCTGGGATGGTGGCTGTTCTGCCAGCGCCTGGGAATAATTGTATTCAACTTTCAAAATGTTCTTTCCCAGCTTTCTGTAACCATTCTGATTTCTTTCCTTATCATGAGAAAGCCAGCATGGTTCCAACTTGCCTTTTCCCTGGCCCTTATCCTTGGGATGGAAATTATTTACCGCATGTTCTGGGTGGATGGATTCAACCAGCCCTTTGTAGCAGATAAAAATTTCGGTGCCTGGTTTGATCTTCTAATTTCCGGTAACCTTTCAAAGGGACATTGGGTCTCCATCAATGCTATTTCAACAACTGCACATACAATATGGGGCGTGCTTGCAGGTCAGTTGCTGATGAGCAGCAAAACCCAAAAGAGAAAATTAATCACCCTGATTCTGGCCGGCACAATCGCTCTGGCCATCGGATATGGCCTGAATCCGGTAACCCCTATCATAAAAAGAATATCTACCAGCAGCTTTGTTTTTGCAAGCGGCGGATGGACATTGCTTGCCCTGGCTTTGTCCTACTACCTGATTGACGTCCTGAAGATGAGGCGGGGCGTTAAGTTTTTTGCAATTGTAGGTATGAATCCCTTGTTCATATACCTGTTTGCCCATATGGGCGGTGCAACCATGATCAACAGTATACTTAAACCCTTACCCGCAACTTTTTTTGGATGGGCAGGTGAAGTTTGGGTTGGAATGATCACAGCCTCCCTGGCCTCTTTTGCCCTGTGGCTGATTTGTTACTGGTTGTACAAGCGAAAAATCTTTATTAAAATATAGTTTCAGCCCGAAACAGACTGACAAACTCCAATACATAATTGCGGGTCAGGATATCTTTGAAAACATATCCATAATGGAGGCCAGGTTCCCTCCCTTTCAGTATTCCTAAATCATTTGATTCACTTTTTCACCTCTCCCTCGTATCGGTAGAATAAAAATAATACGATGGATCAGGCTGATTATTTGCCTTAATCAGCATTAAGCAATAATTACTTCAAAATCTTAACCAAAAAATTATTAGCTATGAAAACTCTTTATCCTTTAATGGTTTGTTTGATGTGGATCAGTTTAATATCCTGTCAGAAAAATGAATTCAGTCCCACCCGTGAAACCGGCAGCCTCCAGGTTAACATTGGTTTGTCATTGAGTATTAATGAGGTGAGCAACCGGTTAAAATCCATGCCCCGGACTGAAGATTTCAATGTCAATGTCTACAGTGCAGACGGCACAGAAATCATGAGCTTTGAGAATGCTTCGGAAATGCCGGATACCATTGAGCTGGAAATAGGAAATTATTATGTCGAAGCGTATTCAGATAATAACCTTCCGGCTGAATTTGAAAATCCCTATTATTCAGGGAGATCGGATGTTTTTACCATCAGCAGTAACGTTCGGAAATCCGTCCTGGTAAATTGCCAACTGGCCAACACCATAGTGTCAGTGGAATATTCCGATAATGTAACAAACAGTTTTACTGATTATTCGACAACAGTCTCATCCGAACTGGGATCCCTGGTATTTTTAAAGAATGAAACAAGGATGGGTTATTTTCAGACTATGCCGCTTGAAATCACTGTTGAGCTCACCTATCAGCTGCCTGACGGATCGGATACCCTTAAAATCTTAACCGGGAATATACCTGACCCTCTTCCAAACAGGCACTATGAGTTGCTTGTCAATACTTCAGTCGATGAGGGTATGGCAGGTTTCCAAATACAATTGGATTCATCTCAGGTACAGGTGGAGGCTGTTATATTAACAGATCATTCAGGCAATTATCCCAGCGGTGCAATCGCATATGGAGAATTACTGATAACTGAAATCATGTACAATCCCTCGGCTCTTTCAGATAGTGATGGTGAATGGTTCGAGATATACAATAATTCAGATGAGGTCGTGAACTTGAAGAATCTAATCCTGGGAAGGGATGATGCGAACAGGCATATCATCACTGATTCCATTGATTTGTTACCCGGGGAATATTTTGTTTTCGAGCGTGCAGATCTTTCGACGAATGCCGTCAACTCTTACATATATGGATCTGGTATTCTTCTGCCCAATACCGGTGCATTTCTGGCATTATATAATGAGGGAACGGAAACCGATCCAGGGGAATTGATCTTCTCCCTAAATTATGGTGGAATTGATTTTCCGGATGGCACAGGTGCCTCAATCAGTCTAAACCCGGATTTGCAGAATGCCTCAGATGCCGTTCAGGGAACTTCCTGGTGCACTTCATCCTCAGTTTTCAGTACGGGCGACTTAGGCACACCCGGGCTGGTAAATGATTCCTGTCTGTGAGATTGGGAATTATTTAAATGACATAAAGTAATATATTTATTACCTTTGGGATGACAAAATATAGTGAGCTCTTCAGAGCTCTGAAAAAAGATGGTTGGATCAAAGTACGACAAAAAGGAAGCCATATTATTATGCGTCATCCCATAAAATCAACACAATTGACCCTACCCTACCACCGCGGAAAAGAAGTAAAAAAGGGATTGCTAAAAGCCATTTTGAAACAGGCAAATATTAGACTAAAATGAAGAAGCGTACACTTCCAATTAGGGTTATTAAGGAGGACAGGGGATATAGTGCAACTGCAATTATTGACCATGATCTAATTGCAACAGAATCTGAAGATTTTCATGAATTAAAAGCAATGATATTAGAAGCTATAAACCTGGCCTTTGAAGATAGGTGTCAGGTGTATATAATTGATGATCTGAAATTTGAATATGACCTTGAAAGTTTCTTTTCTTTTTATAAAGTCATAAATGCCAAGGCACTTTCGGAACGCATCGGCATGAACCAGAGTCTTTTAGCCCAATATATCAAAGGCATTAAGAAACCATCCCCTGCCCAGACCAGGAGAATTCTCTTGGGTGTACAGCAGATCGGCAAAGAACTTTCTGAAGCAAGGTTTTTAATCTGATTTGTAACATAGTAAGCATCAATTCGATTTGGCAAGGATTCGATTCCAGGTGACTCCACAAACAAACTGAAATCCCGGTAATCGCTGGGATTTCTCATTTATTTATCAAGTATTTCTTAAATAAGGAACATTCGTATTTAAGTTTTCTGTAATTTTCTTAAATTAGCATATTTGCTAATTAGTGTCTGCAAGTAAACCTTTAATTGATTGAGATGCAGTGACTTATTGTTGAAAACTTGTTTGAATCTACCGGGGTTTTTCTTTGGTAGTTTTACCGAAAATACAGATATTCAATACTTTATGCAAATGAGATTCGGATATTTT
>DRHS01000264.1 GCA_011053095.1 Bacteroides sp. | reverse complement strand
AACAACTACTAATCACTCTGGAGGAATGATATTTTATGTCAGATCACCAGCTGGACGGATAACACCTTTGAGCAGTGCCATTGATCCACCACCATAAGGATACATGAGTCCCATTCTGACAACACCGTATAAACGGACCTTGCCAAATTCAGCTAACGTACTCCTGTCCACCAGGAATTTTATGTGTGAGCCTCCAAATCTCCACCCGGCAACGGTTCCGCGCTTAAAGTCACCTGCATAAACAGAACTTGCAGCATCGTTCGTGCCTTGAGTTTGTGTAATACTTACCTGATTCGATTCGATCATTGGTATGTCCCCGTACGGGTTAGGCTTGGGGTGCTCGTAAGCATCTTCCAAGAGCCTGTATTCATTCAACGTACGCGGAGCCATAACAAACGCAGTTACGTCCTGATTAGCTTCGCGTAGCTTTCTCCAGAGTAAACCTAATTCCTCAAAGCCTGTCAAAGCGGCTCCATTGGCGCCCATGTGTGCACGTACTACCTGACCTGGTATGTCATTGATTCCGTACATTTCACCCGATCCCGTACCATTGACGTACATATTATCAATATGCTGTGAAATAGTCTGGAATATTGGTTCCAGTATGATCTTAGGGCTGCTTATGGCATCATCTAAAAATTCCTGACTGACAATGGTCCCTGCCCGGAACGAATATGTTTGCATTGTCCTGGGAACAAACGTCGGATCAGTTTCGGTAACTTCATTTCCCTCAGCTATAATATCAGCCGTTGGAAGTGCTGTAATTGCCGGGTAGGTCGTGGTATCCGTATCTACACCAACACTAGGAACGCCTAATCTGCCTAACAGTGAACGTTCAATTATATAGCTGATAAACGATGATTTCATCGGAGCGGGTACAATATACTGCCCCGATCCTGAGGACTCGAGTACATCCCTGTTCTGAACATTTATTCCAAATTCATTTTTGATGATATCAGATGCGAACTGTTCAAGATCACTAGCATTTCCGCCCTTCAAAACTTCCTTACTTCCGTGGATACGCAGATCCGGGGTTGCGCCTAAACTGTTCGCCAGTTTCTCATTCTCCTGTTTACAAACTTTAATCTGTGCGTTTTTTTGCTCAACCGCCTCCATTAATTTGTCCACCTTCCCCTGATCGTAATCTTTTAAATCGGCTTTCACCGCCTCCTTTAGCTCTTTAATGAGCTTCCCTTTAGCCTCTGTAATCTCTTTTATATTCATGTCAATTCATTTTAAATTAATACTACAACGCCTCAGTCTTGAGGCGAATCTCTTTAACTACCTGTTCAATTCGTTTCTCAATTTTCCCCGCTAATCGCTTCTGTGGTTCCCTGATTTCAGCCCTGAGCAGTTCACCAAAGATACCCCCGCCCTTTACACAAAGGAATAACGGTTCATCTGACAATAACCGTCGCTTCATAGCTTTTAATTCTTTTAGTTGATTAACCAACCGGGGTAACTCGTCACCGTGAGGAGGCCGTTTCAATGTATCGGGATCAATTATTTCCATTTTTAGAATTTAATACCCGATAGGGGGTCGGGGGTTTTGCACGTATAAAATCGAGGGAATGGCGCGAATGACATATAAGCGTTTCCCCAGAGATTTATACCCCCCTTCCCCTATGCTGTTAAATATTCCTGTCATTTCGTCACTGGCCTTGTATGTACCTGTCTCTGTATCGGTGGATCTGCCTTGATGAGCTTCTTTATTGCGGTCCAGGTAGACGGTTCCATTTTCTTATTTAACGGCTCACAAGATCCCTCAGACTGAAAGAAATCTATTGGCAAGTATGGATTAGTCGCGCACTTACCATTGTCAAATACTTTAATGGTTTCCCCGCGCTCCCATTCATCAAACTTTGTAACAATCTTAGCCTTGATCCCGCTTCCAGTTTTGCCTATTCCGCGTAATGCGAACGGATCTGTAAAGCGTATGTATCCAATTACCATAATACTGTCATATTTGAGGCCGTGGTACTGGTAACTAACACCCTGCGAATCCTGACCGGTAATAAGGTCCCGCCGACAATACCCACGAATACTATTGAAGATCCGTCCACGGTTATTACATTAACATCACCGCCTGCACCTACCCACAATAACCCGTCCCTTGCAAGATCGTTTGTATTGTGCGGTGTGACAGCTGTACCTCCAACGGGGTATGCCTTTATTTTATCTCTCTCTTTATTTATTGTTGCCATTATAATCTGTTCAAAATTTAACTTCAAAAATTTGGGAGCCAGGGCGGTCATGCCAGCCGCCCCGGTTTCCCTACACCTCAACCACAAAACGCCTAGAAAACTTCTTTCGTTCAGTTTAATTGACCCAGGGACTGATTCTGTACTTCAAACGTCTCTAGGGCCATTCGTAATTTCTTCAATGCTTTCAAGCTTCTTTTCTCGCTTTCACAGCGATTTATCAATTTCATAATTCGATCATAGCAAAATGCGAGCTTGTTCGCTTCTTTTACAATTTCTTCCCTGGTGTGTAGTTGTTGTGGTGTCATATTAATTCATTATGTATTTAGGTAATGCAATTTTTTTCCCGGTCCTGGTTGTACATTGGATGTGATCTTCTGCCTGGGAGATAAGCATGGCCTCAATTTTCTTAATGCTCTGCTTTTCCTTTACTTTTTTCATATCGTTGTTTTCGTTTTCTGTCCCTGGCATCCTTTCGCTCTAATCTCTCTGCCAGTTTAATAATAACTTCATTCGGTAATATTGCTGTCAATTCCATTAATTCATCAGCCTCCCAAAACCCTGTTGACAGAGAGTTAAATAGCTCCCTTATCTCAACCCTTCTCCATTCCTCCTCTGTTAGTTTCATCCTGCTCTAATTTTAATGTAATGTGACATTGCTGTTTTTGCAAATTTTCAAATGAATATTTCCTTCTTTTGACCACACTTTTTTTAGTTTCCCAATACAGTGTATATAGCTATCCTGGGGACAGAGAGCATCTAAAAACGCCTTGAGTAGGTTATCTAGATCCGGTGTCTGGGTATGTGCCGTTCCTTCCATCTCTGCCCGTTTCTTATTGCTCCATGACTTCGGCATCGGTATTGAAAAGATAATGGCATCCAGTGTGCCGGGAATCCCTTCACAGCCGTTTAAGTATGCTAGGTATTTCAGCTCATCCCGGAAAGCAAAATACCTTTGTACAACCGGCCTTTTATTCCATCGGTCCGATTGGGTCATCCTGGGAGCAGGACAGGGATTTATTTTAAAATTGTATTCATTCATTGTTTTTGTTCCTCAGCAATATCATTCCAGAAATTTTCATCGTTCGATTTCTTTGGCTCTGGAAAATATTCCTTAACCTGGGTTTCCACCTTTTCGGTTTCCTCTTCAGTTATGGGTTCGCCTTTTAGCGCGTTCAATATTGAGAAGGTTTTATACTTATCCTCCAGGCGGAGATATTTATCGTATCCTGCCGGGGTTATTTTTTTTTCAGTTTTTTCCGAGTCATTTTTATTTAGATAATTCTCAAACTCAGAATCAAGATCTTTTGGAGCTTCGACCTTGACATTTTGTGATGTCTGGTCTAGCTCAAAAGAAAGAGAAGATATTTTTTCCCTTAAACAACTATCTTCTTTATTTATATTTGGGTCGTTTTCTTTACTTTGGGTGGGTCGGTCATCTCTGGAAGGCTCTGTCTTTGAATCTGTTAAGTGGGTCATTATTTCTGGTTCAGGTGGGTCTGAAGTAGGTCGCTCATCTCTGGAAGGCTCTGTCTCTGAACTTGTTAAGTGGGTCACCAAATATTGGTATTTTTCATAGTTCAAAACGGTCATCCTGGAACATCCTTTTAGGGGTTCAATCGAAATCATTTCATGTTTTAGAAGTAAGTCAAGGAACCGCCTTACATTCGATCTGTCTACGTTCCATCGGCTTGAAAAAAACCTTTGACTGCATACAATCTGCCCTCTTCCGCAGGGTATCATTTTCCAACCTATTTTGACCGGATCAGGTTTATATTTTGCCTCCATTAGCAGATCACACCACCAGCGGTAATAAGGATCTTTCCAAATCCAATGCTCTCTGATAGTCCGGTTAATTGATATGTACCCCCGGTTATTCATTCAATTCTACATCCAGGTCAAATGAGATTCACCTCTCATATAAGCGGCTGCGGATCTCCGCCTCATTATTAATAATTTTCTCCGGGTCAAATCTCATCACCCCATCGAAGGAAATCGGACTTATAACACCCTTAGCAATAAATTTTTTGAATGTCGCGTAACTTACACCCAGGTAATTGTATGTTTTCTTTGCAGTCCACAACTCTGCGGGGTGCGCTGGCTTTGTTTTCTCAAGGTGTAATTCCAGGGCCTTAGCTGCTGCCCTCTCAGCTGCGCTGTCAATCATTTTCTCAATAGAAATGTTGAAAATCGTCCCTTCATCGCTCATATTTTTTGTATTAATGAGATATTTATTTACATTTGATGGTGCGAAGGTGTAAATTATTTGACATATAAAATTTATTTTTGGTATTTTGTTAATAAATATTTGTCATGGAAGAAAAAATTGATATATCGTTAGTCAAGAGAGAACTTGATAAACAGGCCAAAACTAAGACACAACTTGCTAAATTTCTTGGCATTACCAGGAACACAATGGTAACTATCTTCAAAACCGGGATTTGTCGGATAGATCAATTTCAAAAAATGGCAGAATTTTTACAGGTAAGCCTCCTGGATTTCATTGCCGTGAATGGGGGGGCAGGAAATACAGTAAGCCAGAGGATAGAAATACTAACTTCTCATAACGAACTACTTCACACCCGGCACATGGAGGATGTAATGAAATTAAAGGATCAGAATCTTGAGTGCCTGGAAAAACTGGCAAAGCTGTATGAGGAACATAATAAGCTGATAAAAAGTAAACCTTAAGTAAACCAAGAAAAGGTAAAACCTCTGAAACCGTTGAGCGGGAAAGGAGATTCGAACTCCCGACCCTCAGCTTGGGAAGCTGATGCTCTACCCCTGAGCTACTCCCGCTTGTTATTGCAAATTAGGTACTTAACCTTTTTGTTGTCTCCCCAAATCTAGATTATTTTCATTTTACTGCAATGGCAAAAATAACAATTCTTGAGCATCCAAATAAGATTAATAAGGATAATTCCCGGCCTATAGTACTGCGTGTATCCTACCACGGGAAAAGAAAATACTATCACACAGGCTATAAAGCCTATCCAGGCGAGTTTAAGAACAGCAAATTCGTAGTCAATAATAAGCTTATACTAAATGTGGAATTAGCTAATCTTGAAATAAAGGCAAATGTAATTGCACAGCAGCTTGACGATGCCGGGAAACTGACCTGGGAGCAGTTTAATCAGCATCTTAGGGTAGAGACAAATAAAACTTCAGTCTGGAATTATTTTAATAAAACCATTTCAAATCTTGAACGGACAGACAACATTGGTAATGCTGGTATATACAAAACAACCCGAAACAGTCTTTTCAGCTTTCACAAGGACCATGACCTCACTTTCATGGATATTACGGTTAGTTTCCTCAAGGAATATGAAATATTTCTGATTTCAAACGGGCTGACAGGAAATGTAGTACATTTATATATGAGAACCTTGCGGGCATTATACAATGACGCAATTGAAGATGATATAGTACCCAGAGACTTATATCCCTTCCGAAGCCCACTTAATCCAAAAGGATACGATATCAGCAAACTGAAGAATGCTACAGATAAAAGAGCTATACCTGGATATGTCATTAAAGAAATTATGGATTACACTCCCGGCAACGAAGTGGAGCAATTTGCCAGGGATATTTTCCTCTTCTCGTTCCTTAGTATGGGGATAAACTTCATTGACATTGCATATCTCAAATATGAGAACTTTCGGGAAGGGCGCATTGTTTTCACCAGGGCTAAAACAAGACATACTAAAACATTTTCCTTTAAGTTAAACCACGTTTCTGAGGATATTCTGATGAGGAACTGGAAGGGACAGGGTCTGGATATAAAATACCCGGTAGTTCCTTCTAATAGCTTTAAAATACCTAAGCAAGACCCATACTATCTCTTCCCTATTCTCAATGACAAGAAGTATCCCACAGCCAAACAAAAGAAGACACGTATACAGACGGTCTTGAAAATCGTAAATAAAAACCTTCAGATAATTGGAACGGAATTGGGCCTTAGGTACAAGCTCACAACATACGTAGCCAGGCATACCTACGCTACCATCCTAAAAGATAAGGGCATCGACGTAAACATAATAAGTCAGGCATTGGGTCATGCAGACCAGCAGACAACCCAGATATATTTAAACAGTTTTGCAAATCCAATCATTGATAAAGCTAATGATACTTTGCTCCATGTAATTATTTCAGGTAAGTGATATAGCTCTGCCCTCAAGCGATAGATTCACTTCTACCCAATCTTGGAACGAGACAAAGAAAAATTTTGAGTGTACAAGTCCCAGTAACGATATACAGGAAAATGTGAATCGTTCCTAGGCAAAGCGCATATTAATTTGTAATTTCATTATCTTAGATAAACCGTTGGTTGCGATTTGATTTTGGTAGAGCATAGACACTTTTTCGACAAATAAATTGAAAATAAAGCCATCTAGTGTACATGTACAAACGTTACCAACAGGGCGAAGATGGCACTGCTATATTGAAAACTTGTTAAATATTTATTTTGTGAGAAAAACTGGAAATATTGATTTATCAATACCAAGACAAAGATATTATAGTGATGAATGTGAATTGAACATCTGTCCTGAGTGTGGTTCTGGATTGACTGAAGAAAACTGTACGATTTTACTTTGTGCTAAATCTGATTCTGACGAAGGTGAATTTATGACAAACCTGTCAGGAAGTCGATTTTGTAACAATTGTCCGGTTGTGGTTTTTGACATTGATAGAGTTGAGCAGGCAGCAAAATTTGGGACTAAAGGAGACAGGAACCTTAAATACATTATAGCAGGTATCATTGATTTAGATTCAATACCTGATGATAAAAAGCATTTAGAAATTGGAAGTGACGAAAATCCCGTACCATTAGTTCATTTTTTACCTGACCTAAACACAAAGACTATAATTGCAGATAAGAAACCTAGCAGAAATGAACCTTGTACTTGTGGGAGTGGAAAAAAATATAAAAAATGCTGTGGAAAATAATGAAATGGATAAAAAGAAAGGAGTTTGTTTTATAAAACCTGTTGTTCCCCAATAGTACCCTACCGGGACAGCTGATGTATGGTGCAGCCATTTTTGGTTGAACCTCCTGGAAATTTAAATCAAACGTTCGGATTTTGTGTCCTTATAACGGAGCAATAAGCTTAAGAAGCCCAGATAATCTCCCACCTTCTCATTTCACCATTTCTCCACCAAAATATTTTAAAGGGTACTGAAGCTCCCATTTTCTAAATCGTTTGGGGGTGGGGTGGTCCTCCGGACCTGTACTAACAAATAAATAAAATGTCTATTATTTCATTGCCACTTTGGATGGAGAATTTATTGGATATCAAGCCGCCATAAAAACGGGACAATTTTTGAATGCTTTACATGGTGCCTTCGACCGAAATCTCAAATCCACATACCATGCTTATGATATCCTGTTTGCTAAAATGACTGAATTCGCCATCGAGAATGGGCTAAAGATTTGTGATTTTGGTGCAGTACTTAATTATACCAAGCAGAAGATGGTTAATAGAACGATAGACATGTCTTACTTTCTGCTCAGCAGGTATTCTCTCATACAATGGGGGTTTAATAATTTATTAAAACTCACAAAGATTCAAAGTAATAGTCAACTGAAATTCAGGAAGGTGAAGCTGAATAATTCTGTACACAAAATCTTCTGAAGGGTCCCCAATCTCCAGATTTTCAAAATCGTTTTGAGGGGGTTTGGATTCCGGAACGGCTGAAATGTTGGTGCGCAGTAATGGAAAGTAATTACCTTATTTTAGATCTAAGGTTTGACAATTTTGGGGGTGTTAGTGCACCCTGAAAAAAGGTGTTTAGAAAACACCCCTTAGAGCCTCCCATCGGATTTGAACCGACGACCTGCTCATTACGAATGAGCTGCTCTACCGCTGAGCTAAGGAGGCGATGGTATTGCTGCCCTGTAGTACCCGAAATTTTCGCGGGCGATACTGGACAAAAATACAATTTTTTTAAAATTCAATTTCTACGTATACCGGAAAATGGTCGGAAGGATACCTTAGTTCAAAGGATTCACTCAGGATAGCGAATTTGTTTACCTGTATCCCGGTTCTGCTCGTAAAAATATAATCGATGCGTTTCGTTACAGGTTTCTCGAAATTAAATCCATTTGATGTTCCTTTGGGGCCAAAGCTGACCTTAATGGCTGAATCCCTGGTATCATTTAATATTCCCGATAAATACAGTATAGCCTCACTATCCGGAGTCAGGTTAAGGTCTCCCATAAACACGACAGGGTAGTTGCCGGTATTAATGGCACTGATCTGTTCAACGATCAATCGTGCACTATTTTTCCTTGCCTCTACACCTCTATGGTCAAAATGGGTGTTAAATACCCAAATTTTTTCTCCGGACTCTTTGCTCTGGAAGAGTCCATATGTACATATCCTTTCCATTGAGGCATCCCATCCAACAGAAGGTTTATCAATGGTCTCAGACAGCCAGAAAGTGGAATTGTCCAGGATCTCAAATTTTTCGGTATTATAAAATATTGCAGAATATTCTCCTTTCTCTTTTCCGTCATCCCTTCCAATGCCTGCATAATTGTATTCCGGCATAATACTGTCCAGATATTGAACCTGGTGGTGTAATCCCTCCTGTATGCCAAAAATATCAGGTTCAAAGAACTGCAATTGCTTCCCAAGGTAATCTTTTCGATTTGTCCAGGTATTGGGTTCATTGTCCCTCGTGTCATACCTTATATTATAGGTCATAATGCTAATGACTTGGCTGCTGGAAATATCTGCACTGATGATCAGTATAGCGGAGAAAAGTAATGTTCTCAGTTTCATTCCTTTTAATTTTTTTGAATACCCATCAGGGCTTTTACCCTCAGGTATAGGGGCGGATGGGAATAATGAAAGAACACATATGCCGGATGAGGTGTAAGATTACTGAGATTTTTCCGGGATAAGCCTTTGAGTGCATTTACCAGGGCTGTGGGATTGTGCATTTCACCTGCATAACGATCAGCCTGGTACTCATTTTTTCTCGACAGGATGTTACCGCCAATTCCCAGGATCATTGAAAGCGGACTGTAAAGGATACTAAATGCGATCAGCCCGATGTGAAAGCTCGGAACTGAGGCACCAAGTGCTTCAGACAGCATAGGACTCCCTACCAGTAATGAAAGGATAAAGAGAATTGCTCCGGTTTGCAGAATTGATATTAGGATCCCGGTCAGGGTATGTTTTTTCTTATAATGACCGATTTCATGTGCAAGGACACCTACGATTTCATCAATTTCAAGGTCATTAATAAGTGTATCATAAAGTACTATCCGCTTCTTGGCTCCCAGTCCACTGAAATAAGCATTTGCCTTGGTCGACCGCTTTGATCCGTCAATTACAAATATATTCGCCAGGTTAAATCCGGCCTTTGTGCTGAATTCGGTAATGGCCTCACGCAATTCACCATCTTCCAGAGGAGTCTGTTTGTTAAATAATGGCACAATCAGTGTCGAATAGAACATGTACATAAAAATGGAGAAAGCTGATACAAGGATCCAGGCATAGATCCAGAAATTCTTGCCCGTAAGTGTGTAAAACCAGATAATTGCTGCCAGTATCCCCCCTCCTATCAAAGCACCCAGCATCCAGCCCTTTAGCTTATCCATCACAAAAGTCTTTGGAGTGGTTTTATTAAATCCGAATTTTTCTTCTATTACAAAAGTATCCCAGATGGAGAAAGGCGTGGTTAGCAGATCGGATGCAAACATCAACAATCCGAAAAAAAGAAGTGCAATAAGAATTGGGTGCTCAGTGATTCGTCGGACCAGGTTATCGGCAAAAGCAAATCCGTCGAACAGGAACATTGCAAGTATCAATGCAAAACTAAATGTACCGGTAAGAATTGCGAATCTGTAATTTACCTTTTTATAATCCATTGACTTCCGGTACTCCTCCGCCTTGTATACGTCCTCAAGTCCCCCGGGAACCGGATCCCCGTACATACGGGAATTAAGATATTCCAATATTCTGGAAAACAAATAGTTAAATACAACTATTCCAACTATAATAAGAAAAAGGATTACTGAATTCATATGTATCCGATTTGACAATTAAGAATCTGCAATGATAGCAATTGTCATCGAATCTTCATCAATATCCCTTACAATACTTCAGCTTTCGAGAATTCCGGGAATCTGGAAACAGATGATTAAGTATAGTGCCGAATCGGTCTAATTTCCACCTCTACCGCGACCACGGCTTTGCTCTCCACCAGAGCCCTGGCCTTGGCCCTGTCCCCTTCTTTGCCTCATTTGAGCACGTCTTTCCTCTGTAATTTTGGTATACTTTTCAAATTGTTCTTTGGTCAGGACTTCTTTGTATTTCGCATCCCTTTCGTCTCTTAATTCCATCATCCGGGCCCGTATGGCATTGCGGTCACCGGTCTCGGGATCGAAGTTTTGACGTTCCTTTTGTATCGTCTGATAGAATTTAAGGTCATACTCCAGGATCTCTTTTTCCTGCTTTTCGCTCAGATTAAGAGTATCTGCTATATTGGCCACATTGTCCCTAATATCCTGTTCGCTCATCTGCCTGCCCTGTCCCCTTCCCTGCTGTGCGAATATCGGGAGTGTTAGAAATGCCAGAAACATTAGTATCGAAGCTGTTTTCAGGTTGATCATTTTTTTCATTTTAGTTTTTATAAAAAATATTATTTGTTTTGTAACCCAATCGTCAGATTAGACTCTTATACTAAGCAAAGGTTTAAATATTTATCTTTAGCAATTAGCAACTTGTCATTAAACCATTTTTCATTTCTACAGTCAAACCCCGAAAATCCGTTAATTGCCGGATAGGAAGAATACTGCACAAAATCACAAGACAGAAGTAATTGGAAATACAAATCAACAACCTTAATAAGGTATACCCAGGTGGGCATCATGCCCTTAAAGATATAAATCTAACCATACGGGAAGGAATGTTTGGACTGCTGGGACCCAATGGAGCCGGCAAATCAACCCTGATGCGCATTCTGGTTACAATCATGGAGTCAAGTACTGGGGAAGTATTTATAAACGGTCAGGATATAAACAAGCACAGAAAGGAACTTCGCAAAATGCTGGGTTACCTACCCCAGGATTTTCGCTTTTTCGCGAGATACCGGTCCTGGGAATTTCTCGATTATGCAGCCCTGTTGGCCGGAATGAAAGATAAAAAGCAACGCAGGGAACGTGTGGATAAGATGCTTGAGGACGTGGGACTCTTTCACGTCAGAAACAGGATGGCGAATAAGCTTTCAGGAGGTATGAAACGAAGACTGGGTATTGCACAGGCACTCATCTCTCAACCCTCTATTATTATTGTCGACGAACCTACTACGGGACTTGATCCCGAAGAACGAATACGTTTCCGTAACCTTCTCTCCGATCTGAGTCGCACGGATACCATAATTATTCTTTCAACCCATATTGTAGGAGATATTTCAAGTACCTGCAACCAGATGGCCCTGTTGAATGATGGTGAACTTGTATATGACGGGCCTCCTGATACGCTGGTAAAGGACACAAAGGGATTTGTCTGGAAGGCAAAGGTAAGCGAGGACCAATATGAAGATCTGAAAGTGAAATTTCCTGTTATCTCGACCATACCTTCCGGAACAGGATGGGAAATCCAGTTCGTAGGTGAGAAACCTGATGATATTGAAGCCGAGGAAATTCATCCCAACCTGGAACATGCATATGTACACTTCATGGAAAATAAAATGAATCACTGGAACCTTTGATTAATATACAGAACATATTATCGGTCTCTAAATACGAAAGGAAAACCCTTTACAGGAGCTGGTTCTTTCGCATTTTCGCCATTATTGCACTTTTGGTCCTGTTTGGCATGAATATGGGTGTGTTTGGATTTCATGGAGGGATCAGATGGACAATTAGGGCCATTCCAGCCAACCTGCCCTATGTCAATATACTCTACCTGAATGTCGCCCAGGCAATAATTGCAGTATTCCTTGCCTCCGATTTTCTGCGCCGTGATAAAAAACTGGATACAACCGAGGTAATCTATACCCGACCTGTTTCAAACGGTGAATATATTGTTGGCAAAACCAGTGGTATACTAACCCTTTTCCTTGGATTAGCAGTAATCGCCCTTTTGATGGCCCTGGTTTTTAACCTTATCCGGCAGGATGTTCCTGTGGTATGGGAAGCCTATGTATATTATATTCTTTTGATATCTGTTCCAACACTGGTATTTATACTGGGACTTTCATTTCTTCTGATGATCCTTATTAAAAACCAGGCAGTAACCTTTGTCGTACTATTGGGTTACATCGGACTTACACTTTTCTATTTTAAAGACAAGATGCATGGTTCGCTTGATTATATGGCCTTTAATCTTCCCATGGTATACTCTGATTTTATCGGTTTCGGTGACCCGCAAAGCATTATTCTACACAGACTGTCATACTTTCTAATAGGAATTGGATTTATTTTTGCAACCATCCGTTTTCTGGACAGGCTTCCACAGGTTGGAAAATGGAATGCCTTGAATACGGTTGCTTTTGCTGTGTTTGTTGCTTTCGGGGGACTTGCAGGGTACCGATATTATGACATGCATGAGAATGTAGACCGGAACAGGATTGAATACCTCTCACTCAACAACAGGTATGCCTCAAATCTCAAAGTAGATGTAGTTTCAAACGATTTATCCCTTACCCAACAGGGAAGGAAGCTGGAGGTATCCTCTTCAATGGTGGTGCGAAACAGGAACAACCTGAACATGGATACATTGATCTTCTCTCTGAATCCAGGTTTTGATATTGACAGTATTAGCTCCCGGCAGGGTGCCGTACCCTATGTCAGAGATCATCAGATTCTTAAAATTATTCCCCCGGGGGGACTTGAATCCAGGCGCAGGGTACAATTTACAATCCACTATTCAGGAATACCCACAGAAGACATTGCCTATCTTGACATTCCCAAAGAAACTCTGCTCGAGCTAAAACGGAACCAGGTAGCTACATTTGATAAAAAACCCGGGATAATTAACAGGGATTTTCTCCTGTTGACCCCGGAATTGATATGGTATCCCGTTGCCGGTGTCCGGTTTAATACCTTGACCTACATGCCCGGGATGCTTGATTTCGTTAATTTTAGCCTGAATGTCATTCCTAATCCGGGACTCATACCGGTTGCCCCTGGTAAATCTGAGCATGCAGAGGGGAAGAATGAATACAGTTTCAACCCTGAAACAGACCTAAATGCTTTTTCCATCATAATAGGACCGTTTGAAAAAAGAAGCCTGGAATACGAAAATGTTGAATACAACCTTTTCCTGAAGCCAGGCCATGATTATTTCTCAGAATTTCTCACAAATATCATCGATACCATCCCCAACCTGATCCATAGCGAAAGGGTTGAATATGAAGTTGAAGACCTTGACCTGTATTACCCATTCAAACGGATAAGCCTGGTTGAAGTACCAATTCAATTTCATTCCTATGAAAGGCCCCAGGTGCAGACCTTTGAAAATATACAGCCTGAAATAATATTAATGCCCGAGAAAGGAGCCGGATTAAGTACCCTTGATTTTGCCCGGTACAAACATTATGAGGAACGACGTAACCGCAGGGAGAATCAAAGCCGTACGCCAAGGGAGATCGAAGTAAGAATGTTCGAGCGTTTTCTTTCCTCAACTTTTTTCCGGAGTATACCGCGGACACGATCAATGTCAGGTAACCGAATGGGTGGCGGAGACGAGTTGATTGATTTTCAGGGGACAAGTTATGAGACGAATCCTTATTGTGTTTTTCCACTATACTACAGTTATATGACCGGTATCTCTGCCCCGGATTTTCCTATGTTTAATTCTATGATGGAACTGTATCTGAAAGAAGGTTTTATGACCCAGATGATGCAGACTTTCAGAGGAGGTATGAACGATAACGAAATTGCCAACCTGGCACTGAAGGAAAATACCATATCAGAAATTTTTGCAGACTGGGACAATACTGTAACATCATCTTTAATTTCACAGATAGGAAGCTTTGTTTTCCTGGCTTTAAAGAACCGGGTTGGATTAAGTGAGTTTGATAATTTCCTTTATGTCTACCTGGAAGATAATGCTTTCCGTGAAATTAGCTTTGAGCAATTCTCAAAGGATTTTTACCAGGAGTTTGAAGTTGAAATCGAACCTTACTTCGAGACAATCAACACCAAAGGTAAAGCCCCGACCTTCCTGATGAGCGATCCGGAATACATCCTGACACGAGATGATATTGGAGAAGTCTACATTGTAAAGTTCGGTTTGAGGAACACAGGAGAAGTAAAGGGGCTGATTGATGTTACCTTCAGAATGGGTGGCGGATTTGGAGGTGGAGGTGGCAGTGGTCCCACAGAAGAGAAACGGATTTACGAACTAAACCCCGGTGTTACCAGAGACATTCAGATTGCACTGTATGAGCAACCCCGGATAATGACGGTGAATACCCTGATTTCAGGCAATATACCTTCTACATTCAGCAAATTCCTGCGATCTGCAAGAGAGGTTAAGACAATGGATACTGAAGAATACAACCGGATCTCCGATAAGGAACTCACTCTCGAACTCCCTGGTGAATTTGTTGTTGACAATGAAGACCCGGGTTTTGATTATGTCTCAGTTTCAAATGAAAGTAAACTGAAGCAATATATTGAAGCCCGCAAGGAGAAAAGCAATGAGATTTTCTATGATGCAATTGACCCTTACCGGACACCGAGTAAATGGACCCCTGTCGCCCACTCCGGATTTTATGGGGAGTCCATTCGCTCCGCCCATTTAACACGTAAAGGCGAAGGAGGCAATACTGCAAGCTGGACCACGATACTACCGGCTGCGGGATTCTACGATGTACATGTCTATATCCCGATGTCGGCAATGTTCGGACGATCTAACCGGCGCCGCCGGGGAGGAGACAGCGGACAAAGCGGCGGTGGCCAGGGACATGGCAGGGGAGCGGGATTTGCCGATGATGGAACGATCTATAATTATGTGATATCCTCAAATGAAGGATCAGAGAAGGTGGAATTCCGGTTGAGGAATATTGAAGATGGATGGAACAAACTGGGATCATTTCATTTCCCCGCTGATACTGCACGTATTGAAATTTCCAATAAAACCAATGGGCGACGCATATTCGCTGATGCTGTAAAATGGGTACGCAGGTAAAAGAAAACATTAGAAAACTATACTAGTATGAACCGGATTAAAATTTATCGAATACCAGCCCTGGCACTGATGATGCTGATTTGTGGCGGGAAACTTCAAGCACAGGTAATGCTTAATATGGACAGGGCCCTGGATATAGCCATCCAGAATAGTCCAATCATGCAACAGGTTGAACTTGACCTGATCAGTAACCAGGAAAGGCTTAACGCCCAGCGCGCAAGGCTTAAATCGAGGTTTGGTCTGGCACTTGATCCATTTCAATATCAGAGGACAAATTCATTTGATCAGCGAACAAGTGAGTGGTATCTGAATGAATCAGCCAGATCTTCAGGAACGTTCTCCATCAATCAGAGAATATTGCCTACGGACGGTACACTCTCCCTTCAGAATAGATTCTGGTATGATTACAATAATTCACAATCACAAGGAGCCATCAACCCCATTTCAAGGACCTGGAACAACCAGTTTTCAATTGCACTGACCCAGCCAATATTTACCTATAACAGAACAAAGGTTGAGCTCGAGAGGGTTGAATTAAGTTATGAGTCAAGCCTTCTGCGATATCTGTTACAAAAGTTGAACCTGGAGCGAAATGTTGCAAGGAGCTTTTATTCAGTCTACTCAAGGCAGATGAGCCTGGACATTGCCAATGAAGAATTTATGAATAACACGGACAGCCATGAAATTATCAAAAACAAGGTCGAAGGTGGTTTACTCGCTGTGGAGGAGCTATACCAGTCAGAAGTGAACCTGGCCACCAGCCGGTCTTCAGTCTATACTGCTGAACTCAATCTGGCAAATGCAATGGATGAGCTAAAGGTGATTATTGGTATGCCGCTGACGGATGAATTTGAAATTGTAACAATCATCCAGGCGGATTCAGTTGATGTAGACCAAACGATGGCGATCAACCATGCATTGAAAAACAGGATGGAACTCAGGCAGCGTGAGATCAGTATTCAGAACTCAATGTTCAATCTTTTGAATGCTAAAACAGTGAATGAATTTGCCGGCTCGTTGACGGCTTCTTTCGGGATAACAGCAAACCATGAGCAACTTGACCAGCTCTTCGATAATCCTACCAATACTCCTGCTGTGGGACTAACCCTAAATATTCCAATATTCGACTGGGGAGAAAGAAAATCAGAAATTAAAGCTGCTGAAGCGAATCTCCAGAATACCGAAATTGATCTGGATATTGAAAAGATAGATATCCAGGTAAACATCCGCGCAATTATCAGAAATCTTCAGAATCTTGAAAATCAAATTGTCATTCAGCAAAAGACAGTGAAAAATGCAATACTGACCTATGATATAAACCTTGAAAGGTACAGGAACGGAGACCTGACCAGCCTGGATCTGGGAATATACCAGAATCAGCTCTCCGACCGGAAAATGTCGCTGACAAACGCTATAATTGATTATAAACTGGAACTTCTGAACCTGAAGATACAGACACTTTATGATTTTGAAAACAATATAAATATTATCCCGGAGGAACTCCTGGCAGATGAAGAAACTGAATAATACCTATATACAGATGAAGAACATTAAACTAATTATCCCCGTACTTGCTTCAGCACTTATTCTGGTCCAGTCATGCAAACAGCCCGATCTCAGTGTTGAAACCTCAATAGAAGTCCCCGTTGGGGTTATAGAAGCCAGCAACTCTTCCATCGAAGAGTTTATCAATACTACCGGTACAGTATTCCCCGTTAAGGAAGTCAGCTTAAGTTCGGAGATGGCCGGTGAATACAATCTCCAGAATAATCCTTCAACCGGGAAACCATATGTACTGGGAGATTTGGTAAGCAAAGACAAGCCAGTAATCAAACTTGAAGATGAGGAATATGTAAACAACCTCAGGGTCCGCTCCAAAGAGGTAGATCTCGAAATTTCAAAGCAGGAGTACGAGAAGCAAAAGTCACTGTATGAAAAAGGTGGGGTAACCCTCCGTGATCTCAAAAATGCTGAAATCAACCTGATCAATACGGAATACGACATTGAAGGCAGCCGTATAAACATTGCAAAAATGTCATTGAAGGCTCCATTTACCGGAGTGATCGCAGACCTTCCATACTTTACACCAGGAACAAAGGTTATCGCTAATACAATGATGGTAAAACTTATAGATTACAGCCAATTGTACCTGGAGACAAACCTGCCTGAAAAGTATTACTCTAACGTGGATAAAGGATTTAAGGTCTACATAACCAGCTATACAAGTCCTAATGACACACTGATCGGTGAAATTACACAGATCTCCCCTTCAATCGATCCGGACGCCAGAACCTTCAAATGTTTTGTAAATGTCGACAACGTGGATAAAAAGATTCTGCCCGGTATGTTTGTAAAAGCAGACATGGTCATTAACAGCTCTGAAAACGCCATTGTCATTCCAAAGGATATAATTGTATCGCGGAACAGAAACCGAACCGTATTCGTAGTGGAACGAGGTGTTGCAAAACAGCGTAGAATTACCACCGGATTGGAGAGCATTGACCGGGTTGAAGTTCTGAGCGGACTTGAGGAAGGTGAAAGCATCGTAAGCAAAGGCTTTGAGACCCTGAGACATGATTCAAAGGTAAGAGTTTTAAGATAGTTGGTTGACAGGCAATTAAATCTCCGGGAGTTATGTTAAAATCCATTACAAAGTTTTCTGTTAAATATCCTGTATCGGTTAGTATGATAATCCTGGCAACACTTCTGCTGGGTTATATATCATTTGGCAAGCTCGGGATCGATCTGTTCCCGGACCTGAATAATCCACGACTTTTCATAGAGTTGAAAGCAGGGGAATTACCACCCGAAGAACTGGAAGAAAAATTTGTTGATCGCATTGAATCACTTGCTATCAGGCAAAGTGGTGTTACCAATGTATCTTCAGTTTCACGGGTTGGTGTAGCACAGATCGATGTAGAATACACCTGGGAAAAGGATATGGATGAGGCCTTCCTTGACCTTTCAAAGGCCATTTCGGCAATTGGACAGGGAGGGGACCTTGAGGAAATAACCATAACCCAGCACGACCCAAATGCTGACCCGGTAATGCTGGTTGCATTCCAGCATACCGAAACGGATGATTTGAATGAACTTCGCAAGGTTGCTGAAAACTATGTAAGAAATGAACTTATAAGACTGGAAGGAATAGCAGATGTCGAAATCAATGGCGCCATTGAAATGGAGGTTATGGTCGCTACAAGCGATTACCTCCTGAAATCCTATAATGTGGATCTTTCAACAATCTCCGGCAGGATACAGAACTTCAACCAGAACGTATCCGGCGGTTCCATCGTTGAGATGGGGAAACGGTATATTGTCAGGGGACTTAGCGAGTTGGAACAGATCCATGACCTTGAGAGTATTATTCTAAGATTGGGACCACCCAGTCCCGAGTTCGAAGGCCAGAGAGTCCCTGTCTTACTCGGGGATGTTGCAACCATATCACTCAGACCCAAAGATCTTGAAAATTCTGTCATGCTGAACGGTGAGTATTGTGTGGGACTGAGCATATATAAGGAGATGCGGTACAATACGGTGAAGGCTGTTGATGAGCTCAGGAAAGTTCTTGATGAAATGGAATTAGCCCTGCCAGGTTTCAAATTTACCATTGTTGAAGACCAGGGACAATTTGTTTCCAGGGCAATCGGAGAAGTAAGGGACAGCGCCATCGCGGGTATCATCCTGGCAGTTTTCGTATTGCTGATTTTCCTTCGTCGTATCGGTCCCACAGCAATAGTCAGCGCAGCAATACCCATCTCTATTATCGCCACATTTACCCTGATGTATTTTGCTGATCTCACTCTGAATATTATGACGCTCGGGGGACTTGCACTGGGGGCCGGGATGCTTGTGGATAATGCCATTGTGGTTCTTGAAAACATCTTCAGGAACCATGAAGAGGGACAAACAGGGGAAGAAGCTGCAATTAACGGTACCTCTGAAGTGGGCGGGGCAATTATTGCTTCAACCCTCACGACCATAGTTGTATTTATCCCGATTGTGTATATCCGCGGGGCTGCCGGTGAACTGTTCAGGGAACAGGCATTTACGGTAGCTTTCTCACTTCTTTGCTCCCTTGTTGTGGCAATCCTGATTATTCCAATGCTTTATACAAGAATCTACCGGAAGAAATCACCCTTTACGGGAAAGAAAAAGAGTTCTATTCAATTTAACCGCTATGGGCGCTTACTCGAAAAGATCCTGGAATACAAGGTCTGGGTTCTCCTCGGCGCCTTGCTGCTGATTGCATCCGGTTGGTTTATGATGAAGCAACTGGGAAGTGAATTCATGCCGAAAACAGAAACCAGGGAGTTTTACGTGGACCTTGAGATGCCTGAAGGCACCAGCCTTGAAAGGACCACAGGTGCTGTTGAGAGCATTGAAAACCTTATCAGAGAAATAGCTGATGGTGAGGTAGATCTTATATATGCAGAGATCGGTCCCACTTCCGGACTGAGCACCGGCGGCAGGAGTGTTTTCGATGATCAGAATATGGCAACCCTGAAAGTAAGGTTAATAAGAGAGGGCGAAATACCGGCTTCCTCTATTATTCAAACCCTGACATCCCATTACGCCAGGAACAATAATATTGATATGGTTTGCAGACAGGAAGAAACAGCACTGAATTCCATCCTTGGTACGGAGGAGGCTCCCGTTGTTGTCGAACTGATTGGCGAGGATATGGATGTGCTGGAGGATTTGAGTATTCAGGTGATTGGCGAGTTGCAGAACGTAGAAGGATTGCAAAATATAATATCCTCCGTTGAGGGTGGAGCCCCCGAGGTAAATATCAAGATTGACAGGTACCGGGCGGGACTTATGAATATTGATGTAAATACACTCATTAACCGTGTGAGCGAGAAATTACAGGGAACCGGGGCCGGGCAAATGGAAATAGACGGTGAACTCAAGGATATCACCGTAAAACTCGAAGACCTTAGCCTGAAGGAGCTTGAAACCCTGAGCATAAAGGTTAACAACAATGAGGTCTTGCTAAGGGAAATTGCAGAAATCAGCATCAGCAGTTCCCCGAAGGAAATATTGCGGAACAATCAGAACCGGATTATTAAAATCACGGCCGATCTGGACAGGGATATCCCTCTTGATAAGATGGCTGCAGCAATTAGTTCACAACTTGGTTCCGTTGTTTTTCCGCCAGAATACAGGTTTACAATTTCGGGTGAAGAAGCCCTGAGAAAGGAAGCAATGAGCAGCCTTGGATTTGCCCTGTTGCTTTCCATTATACTGGTATATATGGTACTTGCCTCTCAATTTGAAAATCTGATCCATCCATTCACAATCTTATTGACAGTACCCCTCGCAGTTGTTGGCGCAATTGCCGTATTCTATATTCAGGGCAAAGCACTGAACATTATGGCTGTGATCGGGATCATTATGCTTGTTGGTATTGCAGTAAATGATTCTATTATACTGGTTGACGCAATTAACCAGTTCAGAAAGGCCGGGATGAAACTAAAGGAAGCCATTATTTCTGCGGGACAAAGACGTATACGACCCATAGTAATGACTACTCTTACAACCATTCTTGCCTTGCTTCCGCTGACATTCGGTTTCGGGGAAAGCACGTCACTCCGGTCACCCATGGCCTGGGCTGTTATCGGGGGACTCGTAACCTCTACCCTGCTTACGCTGGTAGTAATACCCTGCATTTACATGCTGTTTGGACAAATGGAATTATTATGGTCAAAATCTAAGAATATCAGGGAAGAAGGATGAATTTTTTAATCAAAAGGAAAACACTGATTTCCATGCTGTTTATAGCCAGCACAATGCTTGGCTTTATTTCCTATCAGCAACTCAAGATGGAAATGCTTCCCAATGCGGAATTGCCCATGCTGTATGTGCAGATCAGTTCCCGCATTGAAGTTACCCCTGAGTATTTGGAGCAGAATGCAGTGATCCCTGTTGAAAGTGCTATCGCGGGACTCGAAAATATTGAATTGATCGAATCCACTGCCGGCCGCAGAAGAGGCATGGTTTATATTTCCTATGAGAACAATACCGATCTGAAATATGCATACCTGAAACTAGATGAGCAGATAACAGCTCTTGGCAGGACTCTCCCGCAGGAATTCAATTTGCAGGTTATTAAAATGGATATTGAACAGATGAGCAATATCCTTATGAGCCTTCAGGTCAGAGGATCAGGCGGGTCTGACAGGGTCAGGAATTTTGTGGATCAGAATATTGCACCGGAACTTGAAAATGTTGAAGGCGTAGCTGCTGTGAATGTATTCGGGGGTCGTCAGAAGTCTGTCGATATCATTCTGAACAAAGCTGCATGCGAAGCCTACCGCATTACACCCTCCAGGGTAAGAAATATCCTAAGCCAGAATATGAATGTAAGGCAGTACGGAGGAATGATAAAGGAAGAGGGCCAGCGATTCTTCGTTTACATCGATGCTGAGTACGAGGATATCAGACAAATAGAAAGTCTGGTCATTGGACGTGGCCCTAACCCGGTTCAGCTCAAAGACATTGCTGAAGTCTATTTTGGAGAGAAGGAGGAAGAAACCATCAGCCGGGTAAACGGAAAGGATGCCATTTCCATCATGATAATCAATGATGCTCAGGCTAATATCATAGACCTCTCCCACCAGGTTCACAAAGATATCGAAAGGCTGAACAAAAAGAATCAGGCCTATGATATCGAGATAGTTGTCCAGGATGATACCGCTGAAATGATGGAGGATAACATAAACCAGATCATCAAACTGGCTTTAATGGGTGGGTTGCTTGCCGTATTTGTACTATGGATATTCCTGCGTAACATAAGCCTGGTAACAGTAGTAGCACTGGCCATGCCTGTCTCGATTTACTCAGCATTTAATTTCTTTTTTGGATTTGATGTTTCAATCAACAGCCTCACGCTGATTGGAATTGCCCTGGCTGTAGGCATGTTGCTTGATACCTCTGTGGTAGTACTTGAAAATATATACCGCCTCAGGACCATAGGTTATAAACCGGCTGAAGCGGTATTGCAGGGAACCAGGGAAGTTTGGCGCTCCGTACTGGCAGCAACACTTACAACCATTGCAGTATTTATTCCCTTCACATTCACTTCAAATTATATGATCCAGTTGCTGGGTAAACACATTGGCGTATCCATCATTTCCACACTTTCCGTTTCCCTTGTAGTCTCTCTGCTGCTCATACCCATGGTTGTTCATGCAATAATCTCAAGGAAACGAATCCGGGGGAAAGAGGTTTATCAAAAAGTATCTCTCGATAATCCTGGCATCCGGATTTATCTTTTCTTACTTAAAACGGCATTGAGGAATCCTGCCCTGACCCTGATCGCAGTACTCGTCCTGTTCTTTGTTACTATCCTTAGTGCGATGTCGGTATCGGTCAATAAACTAAGCGATCTTGAAACAAACCAGTTCAAGATTTATGTAACGATGAGTACAGGGAGTACTCTTGAATTCACAGATGAGACGGTTGCCGGGATTGAGTCCAAACTGGAAAACATAGAGGAAATCAAGGATATTGTATCGAATATCCAGGAAGAAGAGGCTGTGATAACACTTATTCTGCATGATGATTACGCGGATATTAATAAAAAAACATTTGGTTCTATCCAGTCCGACGTTATGGACAGGATCGAAGAAACCCCTTCCACACAGATCAGCCTGACAGCCACCTCTGGGGGTGGTTCACGTACTGGCGGAGGAGGAGGCATGGGCGGATCTGCCGGATTTCAGCTAATGATGGGCATTGGTGATGATGAAGAATACCTGGTATTTAAGGGACAGGATTTTAAACTGATGGTTGAAGTTGCTGAGACCCTCGAAGATTACATTGATGAATTGGAAAACATTGACAGGGTAAGGCTTTCAGTTCGTGACAACCAGCCTGAAGTCCACCTTGATTTCAATACCCGGCTGATGACAGATTATAATGTGACACTCAGCCAGGTTCTCGGCGAACTTGGTTCATTCCAGAATGAGGTTGGATCCGGTATTACATTCGGACAAGGGGATGAAGAATATGAGATTATGATCAAATTTGACGAAAGTCTCCTGGAGGATGCCCGGACTGAGAAGACCTTCGATGAGTTGAGAATGCTGGAGATACCTGATGCTAATGATGATAACCATTATGAGCTTGAAAACTTTACAGATATCTATTATGCAAGGGGAATGCAGGAGATCTCCAGGGTGAACCAGGAAAAACAGATAGAATTGAGATATTCCTATGAAGATGAGATTTATGACTCCAAGGAACTTCTTGAGTTTGCCAGAGAAGAGGTCAGGGATATTATTGCCAATGCCAACATCCCTTCAGGTGTAGCTGTTGAACTGGTACAGGAGGAATCTGCTCTTGATGAGTTCAGGAACCTGTTCCTGATTGCCCTTTTTCTTGTATACATGATCCTGGCAATTGTTTTCGAATCATTCATTACTCCTTTTGTAATAATTTTCTCAATACCACTGGCGGCAATCGGATCCTTTTTCTTTCTTACTGTAACCGGGAATTCACTTTTTAATGCCAATACGCTGACAGGATTTATGATCCTTCTGGGAATTGTTGTAAACAATGGTATCATCCTTATAGATTTCGTAAATATCCTTCGAAAAAACGGGTTTAGAAGGACAAGAGCCCTTCTGCATGCAGGCATGTCAAGAGTCAGGCCGATCCTGATCACCGCAATCACTACAATAGTAGCCATGCTTCCACTGGCGATGGGAAACACCGAATACGTCAAGGCCATTGGTCCCCCGTTCGCAGTAACAGTCATTGGCGGATTGGCAGTCAGCACACTGCTTACACTGGTCTTTATCCCTATGCTGTATAACGGAATTGAGAACTCTCTTAACTGGATTAAAGGTCTTAGTGTGCCTTTAAAACTGCTGACTGCCGCCATGGAACTGGCCGGTTTTGCATTCGTAATATTTTCGATAGATAAGTTTATCTGGCAGATGGCCACAGGCATCCTGGTTCTTGCTGGGGTACCGGCTGCCATATGGTTTGTAACCAACAGCCTCAGAAAAGCACAGGAGACCATTATTTCACCCAAACTGGAGCTTAGTATTCAGATTGCCAACCTTGTGAAGATTTATGGGAGAGACGGAAGGGCTGCAAGGGATTACAAGACGGGAAGTAAAATGTCCTCCCAGGCAGCGATGAAACAAAACGAACCAAGGCAGAAATTTGAATCCCTCATCTGGCAGATCCCACTGCTGATATTTCTTCTCTACTTCTCCTGGTTCTATCTGGTCAGCGGTCTCTGGAAACTGATTTCATCCATTGCATCCTGGTATTTTGTCCTGGTGGTGATAATGGGATTCAGGAGAATATACAATCGGAAATGGCTGATGATATTTGAGGCAATCATACGTTATGGCAGTCCCCTGATAATACTCGCCCTGTTCCACCTGGAATGGTCCAATCTCGCTCTGACAATCGTGATAGGTGTGATCTGGTATCTGATCCTTGCAATAGGGCATACAGGAAAAAGAATCCGCAAAGACAATCTTGAGATCAGCAAGGTCAGGAAGATTTTCAGATGGTTTGTATGGTTTGTAAAGCTTTTACCGGGAATAGGAAGCCACAAGGAAAGATTCAAAGCGCTGCGAGGTGTCTCCCTTGAGATTGGTACGGGAATGTTCGGTCTTCTTGGACCGAACGGAGCCGGAAAATCGACTTTGATGCGTATTATTTGCGGTGTGCTGGAACAAAGTTATGGTAAGATCTGGATCAATGGGATAGATACCCAGGAAAAGCGTGAAGAACTTCAGGGACTGATCGGATATCTTCCTCAGGAGTTCGGTATGTATGAGAATATGAGCGCTTTTGCATACCTTGATTACCAGGCTATGCTGAAAGGACTTACAGATGTTACACTACGGAAAAAACGTATTAAGGAAGTCCTTGAATCGGTGCATATGTGGGACAGCCGGGATAAGAAGATCGGCTCCTATTCCGGAGGTATGAAGCAGCGTATCGGAATAGCCCAGGTATTGCTGCATCTTCCGCGAATACTTGTTGTAGATGAGCCTACTGCGGGACTGGATCCAAGGGAACGCATCCGTTTCAGAAACCTGCTGGTTGAACTCAGCCGAAGCCGTATCGTCATATTCTCAACCCATATAATTGAGGATATTTCAAGCTCCTGTACCACAATGGCTGTAATAAATAATGGAGAAGTGCTTTTCAACGGTACACCCAGGGATATGACACATCTGGCTTCAGGAAAAGTATGGAAGGCAATGCTTCCTGCAGATGAGTTTGAAGAGAGGTCAAAGGACCTTCTGGTAATGCACCATATGAGGGATAACGACATGATCCGGATTCGCTGTATTTCAGCAGAAAAACCTTTTGATTCAGCCGAGGAGGAACTTCCCATGCTTGAAGATGCCTACCTCTGGTTACTCCAATCACATAAGAAAATGGCCTGATACATCCAGAATGACAAGATTCAGAAACATACAGAATAATCTAATTAGCCTTGCACGGTATAACATCAGGATAGTCTTCGGTGGAAAGTTCATTTATTTTATAGCTGCCTCTGTTATATTTTTCCTTGCCATAGGTACCATTATGGCTTTCGATGAAAATTATCTTTCAGCAGAAGACGTTTACGGTCTTCTGATCTTCCCGGCAGTTCTTCTGGTATTCTATCCCTCGGCATTCGGGATACAGAACGATGCAGATCAGAGAACCCTTGAGATTATATTTGGCATCCCTGATTACCGGTATAAGGTTTGGCTAGTCCGCTTGTTTATGGTTATGGTTATCGTTTATATATGCCTCTTCCCACTGGCATTTATCGCACATTATGCCCTTGTTAGTATTCCCATATTTAAAATGGTATCTCAGATAATGGTTCTGGCGCTCTTCACCGCAACACTCGGATTCTGCGTTTCAACCATCGTCAAAAATGGTAATGGTACTGCCGTGGTAATGGTGGTCATCGGACTGATCTTTCTTATCCTTACCGATGAGATAAGGGATTCAAAATGGAATGTATTTCTGAATCCCTTCGACAATCCTTCCAACATCAATGAGGTTATATGGATGGAAACAATCAGGCAAAACCGAATAATCCTGTCGATTTCCAGTGTGGTATTTCTGCTGATCGGCCTGTTGAACCTGCAGAACAGGGAAAAATTTCTCAGATAAGCCGACGGTGCCCAAATCAACCTGAACCTGTTTAAATATCCAGCAGGAACTCAGAATTGGATGGGAGCTGTTTTTTCAAGCGTCTGCCGTCACTGTAGCGTTGCTTAAGCAGATCAATATATTCTTTAGTCAGTTTATCCTGCTTTATGGTATATGCTTTCACAGCCCAGTCAAGCGCAAGGATTAACTGGTCCTCCATTTCACAAAACAGGGCCATATTGAAACATGCCCTGGCGGCAGTCTTCTGGTGCTCTCCATATGCAAGTTTTCTCCACAACTCTGCAGCCCCATACCAGTCCCCCGAATTTATCTTCCCCGCTGCCCGCCTCATTTCAATTCCACCTGAGGAGTAGAAAAAGCGCTGGGTTTCCTTCCAGGTGGGACTGATGCGCAATCCATAAGTCACCCCGACATTATAGGCAGCCTGCCGAATGCCATCAACAGCCTGTGGTAGTTTACTGGCTGCTCCAATAAGCGTTTCATCATCCCTAAACCAGTCTGTTGTTTCATTTAGTGCAATTTCATCCAAGATGGTGTTATTGTTCAGATCATATATCCTCCATAGTGTAATGGTATTGAGTCCCAAGTAAGCCTCGTGGTATCCCAGTTCATAATCACTCCACATTCGCACGCTGTCCTTGATGAAATAGTACTCAAGGCTTATAATAGCATCCGCCTTGGAAACATTTTTAAGTTTTTGCAAAATAGATTTTTCAAGGGGAATCAGCAATCCGGCAGTATCCGATCTTCTGACCTGCACGATACGGATGGACTCAAAATCATACAAAGGCGAATCATCCATTGAATTCTTTACTCCCTGAAATATCCAGTTGTTCATTACGGTATCAAGAATAGAGAATTCTTCATCGGTCCACTTGGCCGTATCCGGATATAATAAGCTCGGATAGACAGTCCTGTTCATAAAAGCCAGATTCTGCACAGAAAGAGGAAGGCTTACGGCAGCAGGATCCATGATCTGGATGTCGATTTCTGCCATAGGGGCACATCCTGCCTGCAGTAATAAGAAAACAACTATAATTGGTTTAACTCGCACACTCAAACCACAGCTCGACCATAAACTCAACAAATAAACCTGAGTTCTTAGGTCTGCATTGCTCCGCAAACATTGATAACCTGTCCGCTTACATAGGATGAAAGATCGGATGCAAGGAAAATACAGGTATTGGCAACATCTTCGGGCGTACCTCCCCTGCGAAGGGGTATCGTTTTGATCCAGGTCTCCTTGACATCTTCTGGTAACTTGTCGGTCATCTCGGTCATAATAAATCCCGGCGCCAGTGCATTGACTCGAATATTCCGGGATCCCACCTCTTTGGCAATTGATTTTGTAAAGCCGATAATTCCAGCCTTGGAAGCAGAATAATTTCCCTGTCCGGCGTTTCCAGCAACACCTACTACAGAACTTATATTTATTATTGATCCCGATCTGGCCTTAAGCATAACAGGCTGCACAATCTTTGTGAAATTGAAAACTGATTTAAGATTAACATTTATAACAGCATCCCACTGCTCCTCAGTCATTCGCATAAGAAGTGTATCCTTGGTTATACCGGCATTGTTCACAAGGACATCAACGGTCCCAAAATCCTCAACCACATCGGCAACCACCTTCTCGGTCTCTTCATAATTGGCCGCGTTGCTGGCGTATCCCTTTCCTTTGACTCCCAGACCGGAAAGCTCAGCTTCAAGGGATTTTGTATTATCATCAATGGCCAGATCCGTAAAGGCAACATTAGCTCCCTCTGAGCCAAGACCAAGGGCAATTGCTCTTCCAATTCCACGATTCGCTCCAGTCACCAGTGCAACTTTTCCTTCAAGTAATTTCATAGGTATAATAGTTTAATAATAAATATATTTTAAACCAGATCGGATAGGCCAGGACTTCCCTGATTAATCTCCTGAGGTTCTACTTACCGAGTACCTCCTTCATCTTCAACCCGATATCCGCAGGTGATTCAACCACATGGATCCCGCATTCCCCCATGATTTTCATCTTGGCCGCTGCGGTATCATCTTTTCCCCCGATGATGGCCCCGGCATGACCCATCCGCCGTCCTTTCGGTGCTGTTTGTCCCGCAATAAATCCTACAACCGGCTTGGTTCCATTTTCCTTAACCCAGTTTGCGGCATCGGCTTCCATGTTTCCCCCAATTTCCCCTATCATAATAATACCCTCTGTTTCAGGATCTTCCATAAGCAGTTTAATGGCATCAAGAGTGGTTGTCCCAATTATCGGGTCCCCTCCTATCCCAATACAAGTCGACTGTCCCATTCCAAGTTTTGTCACCTGGTCAACCGCCTCATAGGTCAGGGTTCCGGACCGGGAGACAATTCCCACAGAACCTTTTTTATGAATAAATCCGGGCATGATCCCTACCTTGCATTCATCAGGAGTAATAACACCGGGACAATTCGGTCCCACCATCCTGCAATCCTTGGTGGATAAATATTCCTGTACACGAACCATATCCTGTGTGGGGATGCCTTCTGTAATAGTTACGATCACTTTTATTCCTGCATCCGCAGCTTCCATTATGGCATCCGCAGCAAACGGGGGTGGTACAAATATTACCGACACATCAGCTCCCGTTTCATTTACGGCTTCCTCCACGGTATTAAATACCGGACGATCCAGGTGAGTACCCCCACCCTTTCCCGGAGTAACTCCTCCGACAACATTTGATCCGTATTCAATCATCTGGGTAGCATGAAAAGTTCCTTCTCCGCCTGTAAAACCCTGTACAATAACTTTAGAATTTTTATTGACAAGTACGCTCATGAAATTTGTTTTTGGGATTTGATGAACCCAAAAGTAATGAATTATTCACTAACTTCGTTTGACATCAAAAAGGATTCTGTCAACCGCCTGTGATCGACAATGCCACCATATGTGCAATTGCAACTCCGCCGGGCAATGGAGCCATTTCCATCCTCCGCCTATCGGGTAAGGATACCTATGCAATTGCTGCTAAACTTGTTGCTTTCCCTTCCGGGGGAAAAAACATTGATCAGCTTCCGGCAAACAGCATACACTTCACCAGAATCGTCTCCGGGGAAGAGACCATCGACGAGGTACTTATCAGCCTTTTCCGGGCACCTCATTCATATACCGGTGAAGATCTGATCGAAATCTCCTGTCACGGGGCAGTATTCATACAGCAACGGATACTTGAGCTCCTGATTGGAGCAGGTGCACGGATAGCCGAGCCGGGTGAATTCACAATGCGGGCCTTCCTGAACGGGAAAATGGACCTCTCCCAGGCCGAAGCTGTCGCAGACCTGATTGCAAGCAGCTCCGAGGCCTCACACCGCGTAGCAATTAATCAGATGCGTGGAGGTTTCTCCTCTGAACTTGCCAGGCTTCGTGAGCAACTGCTGAATTTCATTTCCCTCATTGAACTGGAACTTGATTTTAGTGAGGAAGATGTTGAATTCGCAGACCGCAATGACCTTCAGGAACTTGTTTCCAAAATATCCGGGCTGATCCTTGTGCTGAAGAATTCATTTCAGATGGGGAATGTTATCAAGAATGGGGTTCCCGTTGCCATTACCGGCAAAACGAACGTAGGAAAATCCACCCTGCTGAATGCCCTTCTGCATGATGAAAGGGCCATCGTATCTGAGATTGCCGGGACCACGCGTGATGTCATTGAGGATGTGATCACAATGGACGGACTATCCTTCCGGTTCATCGATACGGCCGGACTGCGTAATACTTCGGATACCATAGAGAGCATTGGCATCGGAAAGACATTTGAAAAGATAAAACAAGCCTACATTGTGCTGTATGTGATTGATGCAACGCAGGAAATTAAAGAGATTGACCGGTTGATCGGAAAGATTAAAATCAGAATCTCCAGGATCGGATCGGAAGGACAGGCTGTTGAAGAATCCGGATCTCGTGGCTCCAAGTCAAAAGGGATTAACCAGTCCAGTCAGCCTGGCAAGAATGTACGAAACCACAAACTTGTAATCCTCTTTAATAAAATTGATTTTCTGAGCGAAAAGCAACTTGCAGCCCTCTCTGATCCGTCAAAATTTAATAACATGGAAGCTGAAGACAATGTTCTTCAGATATCAGCTTCTTACGGGGAGAACATTGATACACTGGCCTCCCTCCTGCTTGAACTGGTCCGTGGTGATCAAAAAGGCGGTGATGATGTGATTATTACCAATGCCCGTCACTTTGAAGCCCTCTCCCATGCCGGCGAAGCAATTGAAAGGGTTGCTGAAGGATTGAAGTCAGGACTGTCATCAGACCTTGTTGCACAGGATATAAGGCAGGTGTTGCATTACCTGGGCGAAATCACCGGAGAAGTTACAACAGATGAGATATTAGGAAATATATTTTCCAAGTTCTGTATCGGAAAGTGAAATAATAACTTCCTGCGCTGATCTTGGAATTTGAGATTACTGAAATTAATTGTTGGGAGACCGATAAATACTCCAATTGTTTTTGGCCAGGGAGTTGTTCTCGCAAATCATCCCAACCCATTCGATCAGAGTACTAAAATTACGTACAGGCTTCCTGTCTCTGCAAAAGTTAACCTTTCAATATTTGATTTCTCCGGAAGAAAGATAAGGGAACTTGTAAATGCTCAAAACGAAGCCGGAACACATAGTATTACATTCCACAGGAAGGGACTTGCTAACAGTATCTATATAATTAAACTGAAAACCAACGATGGAATCAAAACATCAAAAATGATTATCCGGTAAATAGGAATTCACTTGATTTACATCTGAGAATTAGATATCTTTATTGAACATCTTGGTTTCTATTGGTTTTCAACTGCCTGTAACTAAATTCATCATAGCCATGAGAAAATTAGCTCGTACTCTGTTTACTCTTTTAGCTAGTATTATTCTGGTCGCATCCTGTGCCAGGGAACATAAACCGGTTGTGGGCATCAGTATGGGTCCTTCACATGAACGATGGTCAAAAGATATTATGTACCTCACCCAGCAACTTGAATTAAAAGGAGCCGAGGTAATGCTCAGGGAAGCGGATGGCAGTGAAACTGAACAGGCAAAACAGGCCCAGGAACTGATTGATGATGGCAAGCTTGATGTACTGATCATTATTCCTGTTAACAGCGAATCAGCCGGAATTATAGTAGATTATGCCAAGGCAAGAGACATACATGTTATCTCGTACGACAGAATCATAAAAAACTGTGATCTTGATTGTCACCTCTCATTCGATAATGTCAGAATTGGGGAAATCCAGGCAGAATACCTAACAAAAATTAAACCCAAAGGTAAATATGCAATCCTCGGAGGTGCATCTGAAGATAATAACTCCTCTCTGCTCAGAATTGGTCAAATGAATATTCTTCAACCTTTGATAATCAGGGGAGATATTCAGGTGGTTTTAGACCAGAATATTGAAGGATGGGATCCGGAAAAGGCCTACCAGGTTGTGAATAGTTTCCTGGAAGGAGGAGGGAAACTTGATGCAATTATTTCTTCAGGTGACCAGCTTTCAAAAGGAGTTGCTCGAGCACTTGCAGAGCAAGGATTAGATAAAAAGGTACTTTTGTCCGGGCAGGACGCACAGGTGGATGCCTGCAGACGAATTGTAGAAGGGACACAGACAATGACAGTATATAAAGTAATCGAATCCCTTGCCTCCTCAACTGCCCAATTTGCCATTATGCTAGCACAACACCAGCAAATACCAAATACACTTGCGACAATTAATAATGGTTCGAAAATGGTTCCGGCTGTGCTGGTTCCCTCAATTTTTCCTGTTGGACAGGAAAACATCAGGATGACAGTGATCGCTGACGGATTCCTGAATGAAGAAGAGGTTTTTGGCGCAAATTAATAGGATCGTTTAGTTCTTCTCAAGGTATTCTTCTATCCTTTCCTCGAATTCCTCCTTCTTTAGTACCAGGCCTATAATTTCCCTGTATATATGTTTAAGCTTTTTACGGACTAATAGAAGCTCCTTTTCGTTACGGATCTTTTCCGACATAGTGGAAAACTCTGCATGAATTGTTCCATATTTTATATTTAGTTGTAAAACAAACCCTTATCTTATAATTGGCATGGATTCCCCCCATATAGATTTGTACGAATCCAATCATAAAATGTCCGTAATCGTACAACGTATCGATGCTGATCCAATCACTTTTTTATGTATGTTTATATTCAATTCTATATGCTGCGTTATTGTATATATATTATTCTCATTCTGGTTCCAACCCTGTCCTCCTACAGCCAGGAAATCAGGCTTGAACATAAATCGAAACCGGAGAAATCCAAATCGATTCGCCTTGATAAACCAGTTTTGGTTAAAACGTTTGACGGCATGAAGGTTAAAGGAGATGTTTCTTCAATTGATAATGAGAAACTGGTAATTGAGGACAAAGAGATAGAGCTGTCAGAAATCATGATGATTTCAGGCTACCTTGACCATAATTCAAAACAACAGGGATTGGGACTGGCACTTACGATTGGTGCAGGGATTATTCTTCCAGTTGCAGTATATTATGTACTGGGAGGAATTGCCTGGGGTTTGTCTAACGGAATTTTCGTTGGGGCCACCGTGCTGATTTTTGATCTCTTCCTTGTTTACGCAGGAACCAGTCTGATGGGGATCTATCCCAGAAGGTTCAGTACAATGAACTGGGATATAATTATTTCACCAGCTGACTCCGGAACACCTGTGATTATTCCTCTCCCCCAGCCTTCCGGATAAGGTCTCATTTTAGCAATACTGTTGTTCATATCTGTCCTTTTAACTTAATCATGAAATTATCATATTTGTATCCTGGCCAGTTTTTTTGCTAATGTTATATGCAGTAGTTGACATAGAGATAACAGGAGGAAGTCCCGCTACCGAGAAAATCACCGAGATTGCTATATATGTTTTTGATGGAGATAAAGTTGTGGATGAATTTGTCACGCTTGTAAATCCGGAAAAAAACATTCCATATTTCATCACTTCGCTCACAGGTATAAGCAATGAAATGGTGACGGATGCACCGAAATTCTACGA
Source organism: Bacteroides sp. (assembly GCA_011053095.1). GTDB lineage: Bacteria > Bacteroidota > Bacteroidia > Bacteroidales > SM23-62 > SM23-62. The sequence goes on along the minus strand of DRHS01000264.1, from coordinate 18,972 downwards.
AATTGCCAAACAGGTTGTTGAAATTACTGAGAACAAGATCCTTGTGGCTCACAATGCCAGTTTTGATTACAAATTCATCAAGTCGGAATTTAAAAGCCTGGGGTACGATTTTACAAGGGAAAATATGTGTACCCTCAGGCTTAGCCGCAAACTTATACCCGGCCACAAATCTTATAGCCTGGGTAAACTATGTGCAAACCTGGGAATTGAGATTGAAAACAGGCACAGGGCTGCCGGGGATGCCCTCGCGACTGTACAATTACTTGAACTTCTGCTGGAAAGGGCAAAAAATCCGGAGCAGAAAGAAGTCATTAAGAACTCGATTTCACCCAATCTTAAAAACCTTCACCCGGACCTTGATAAGAAAACCATGGATATCCTTCCCGAGGAAACCGGGATTTATTATTTTCTGAATGATCAAAAACAGGTTATCTATATCGGGAAGAGTAAAAACATACGGAAACGGGTGATGAGCCATTTGAGCAATAATGGTTCACGTCGTTCCATTGAGTTAAAAGAAAGCATAGCCAGTATTGATTTTGAAATTACAGGCAGTGAACTTGTTGCCCTGTTGGTAGAATCGAGTGAAATAAAAAAACATGTACCCCGTTTCAACAGGGCGCAGAAAAGGAAGACCATGCAATATGGACTGTATGCCCAGAAAGATGAGAAGGGATATTACCGTCTGGCAATAGATAAAACCGCCAACCGAATTAACCAGGCACCTGAAACCTGTTTCCAGAATAAAAGAGAGTCTGCTGCCATACTCAGTAAACTGATTGAAAGACATTGGCTTTGCCAGAAACTATGTGGAATGTATGATACGGACGGAGGCTGCTTTCATTATGAGATACGGCAATGCAATGGAGCTTGCATCGGGAAAGAGTCAGCGGATATTTACAATAAGCGTGTTATGAAAGCCCTGTCAGCATTCTATTATCAACAAAAAAACATGCTTATTATCGATACAGGCAGAGAAAAAACTGAAAGGTCAGTGGTCCAGCTTGAAAACGGAAAATATATCGGATTTGGATTCCTTGGCACGGAGAACAGCTACCTTCAACTTGAGGATATTAAGGATTGCATCAGGATGTATGAAGACAACAGGGATGTTCAGCAAATCATTCGCACATATCTTACTAAACACGAAGTAGAAAAGATTATCCGATACTAAGTGATCAGGTGAGAGCTTTATCCAGTATTTTGACAACTTTTTGGATATTGTCTATTGTCTCGTCGTCAAAATCTTCGAGCTTTAGCTCATTGTTCTGAACATCAAGGATAAAGTCAGCGGCAAGCTTTGCCCTGGAAAGTTCATTCATTTCGATATGCTCCGAATTTGATTCGGTTATACCAACACGTTTGTGCAGGACAAAATTTTTAAAATCTATGGTCGAGAAGATATCTTCAATACAGCCGATTGATTCCATCCTGAAGATCTTCTCTGAGGCTAATTCCTCGTTATTGCTGAAATGTGTACGCCTGAGTTCCCGGTAGACCCTGTTACCATCGGGATCGTCATCAAGCAGTACCAGAAAGTCCAGCCTCCACCCCATCAGAAGGTTAACAAGTGTTGGTACATTATTCACTTCTGTTGCAGGTAAAAAGTATAGATCCTTTTTATATCCGACCAGGCGGAATATTGTGCTCAAATAATAATAGGTTGGAGTATCTTCAACGATCACATTATTCTTCTTCTTAACAAATTGATGATCACTGAGTTTTGTTCCCATTAATGTGTAGATGGGTGATAAGGTATCTGTAGAGGCTTCATTTAAGGACCTTGGGTCGAATATGACCGTCTCACTTTTCATATCATCTTCCACGGCGCGTTGGACAGCAAGAAGCCTGTACAGTTTATTAATGTTAATCAGATGAGGAGAGTGTGTTGAGTAAATGATCTGTATGTCTTCTTTAATATCCTCAAAAACTGACAGTACATCTTCCTGAGCCCTTGCATGAAGGCTCAGTCCAGGTTCATCGATTAGAAACACTCTTGATTTTTCACTGTTTTCAATTGCGTTTGCCTTAAGCTCAAGGTAAAAGGACAGAAACCACCTGACTCCCCGGCTACGCTGTTTGGGATACAGCCTCTCCTGCTCATCTTTAATCCAGAATTCGAGATAAGGCTTACCCATTTTATCAGGGTGTGTGTTGTCATAGTGCTCGAGCTCAAATTGAATCTTTATCTTATTATCTTTTCCCAGGCTCTGTCTCCAGTAATCCTGGAAATTCAGAGAGATTTCATTATTAAGTTTTTCGATTTTCTGCTTTAGTATTCTGCTGCTTCTTTCTTCGAAAAAGGTCGCCTTCAGACCGGATACAATAAGAAAATTTGTTGCTGCCTTAATTCCCTCCACGCTACGGTTCCGTGTAAAAATATCTTCGAGGTCAATTCGATTTGGAAGAAGACTGCTGAAGTCCTCGAATAGTTCAAAAAAGGGAATATGCTTGAATGATTCATCAGCTAATTCTATTTCAGAATAATATGCAGCCTTTTTCCTTATTTCCTTTTCTACAAAATCCTCCGCCTCTGACGGATCCGTACCTTTCAATATCCTGGATGTAACCGCCAGCCTGAAGTCCGCCCTGCTTTTTGCCTTCTCAAGTTTCTTGTCGTTTTCAAGGTGCTGGGTATTTGTCATATCAAGTTTACCCTTAATCCCCTTAATTTCATTATCGGTCTGAAGGCTGTCAAAATAATATTGAAGGTCAGATAGCTCCTTATATGAACCTTCCCAATGCAACCTGGCATTTTCATGCTCATCAAGGGAGTCAAGACATAACTGGGCGAACCTTGACTTATCGGAAAGCTCTGCAAGCTTATGAAGGCGGCTATCAAGTGTTGCTCTTTTTTTTTCGAGACGTCTCTTCAGTCTCTCTTCCTCAAGAAGTAGTTTTTGAAGTTGATTTTGTGTATCCTTGTTTGGATTCTTATCGTGTATTTTCCTTGCCCTTGTTAAAACTGGTAACAGGGTATTGTATTCTTTTTTTGTTTCTTCTGCTTCAAGGAGAACTTCTCCGGATATTTTCTCTGCCTTTTTTGCCTCCTCAATCACACAGTGCAATTCCAACATTGTTTTTTCATCCTGCTTTTTCCTTTGTTCTTCTACATTACTGTAGTATTCCCTGATCTTCTCCCCCCCAAAACTCAGATAGCTTGATTTATCTGCATTCCAGGTACGTGTGAGGGTAATTTGTCCCGAATCCAGAATAAACTCCTCAATCTTTTCAGGTAGTTTTTTCTCGGTGAAGAATGTTTTCAATTCATTTTTTGAGACGCTGAAAGAACAGGATACCTCAGGCAAGCTAAGATCACTTCTCAGGATATCATCCGAGACAATTCCGTTATAAAAGCTGTTCAGGGCTTCGAGGATAGATGTCTTTCCGGATTCATTTTGTCCGATCAGTCCCGTGATATTATCAGAAGCAAGTTCGTTCCACCCTGTGTCAACGATGGACCTGTAATTTTTTATTTTGAATCTTTTAAACCACATACGGATCAGATTTTGATTCCTATCAGAAGAACATCGTCAATTTGCTCCCTATCTCCCTTCCAAGTGATAAAACTTCGCTCAAGTTCCTTCTTTTGGGTCTCCATAGATTTCTTCCTGATCTTTATGAGTAACTCTCTTAAGGATTTATGCTTGAATTTCTTATCGTTCGGACCACCAAACTGGTCGGCATATCCATCCGAGAACAAATAGATCAGGTCACCTTTTTCGAGCTTGATAATATTGTTTGTAAAAGACTTTTCCGTTATAGCATTTATACCTATAGGCATCTTATCCCCCCGAGTTTCATGAAGAACTCCTTTTCTGATGAGGTACAGTGGATTGAATGCACCTGAAAATTCCATTACCAACTTATCAAGGTCGATTACACAGAGTGCTATATCCATCCCGTCCTTGTTCTCATGTCTTTCTCCGGTTTGGTGCAGGGCCTTCATAATATTTTCCCTGAGTCTGTTTAAAAAGGTATTGGCCCTTGGGATGCTTTTGCTTACAATTTCATTAAGGAAAGATATCCCAAGCATACTCATAAATGCACCAGGGACGCCATGGCCGGTGCAATCAGCTGCTGTAAAGACAACTCTGCATCCCTTCCTCGCATACCAGTAGAAATCTCCGCTTACGATATCACGTGGCTTAAAAAGAACAAAACTATCAGGGAATATTTTGTAAAATAATCTCAGATCCGGCAGCAGCGCGGACTGGATTGAACTTGCATATTCAAGACTCTCCCCTAATTCCTTCTGCTGCTGTTCGATTTTATTCTTTTGCTCACTAATCTTTGCAATCAGTTCTTTTTCAATCGCTATTTCCTTAAGATAGTCCATATTCAAATATAGTAGCCAAAAGGGTAAAATTATAAAAAATGTGAACATTACATAATTTAGGATAAATGGGCCATTTCATTACACAAATGAATTTGGCAGAGATTTTGCATCTGTTAAACCAGATAAACCGCATTAAAAATAAGAGCCATGAAAAAGTTAAGTATAATCACAGCAATTTTGCTCTTGGCGGTATCTGCGTTTTCACAGCCAAATTCAAAGGCACGCGATAGGCAGAAAGTGCAGGATCACAAGAGTGAAGCGTCGGTAAGACGCACAGTTCATAATCCGAAAAGTGACGTTGTAACAAAACGCACGGTGCAAAATCATAAAAGCGAAGCTTACAGGACCAAGGCCGTTCGTTCTAACAGAAGCGCACAGACCAGTAATAGCAGGCATTCAAGTCCAAATACATTTGCCAATAATAATTCGCGTACTGGAACAAAGGTGAATACCAAGGGTGTGGTAAGGACCACTGGCCAGCATAGAAAAGGAAACACAGCTTATCATGTACCTTCACGTTACAGAAAAGTACATCACGATTACAGGGTGCCAGGACACGCCAATGTGACCTGGTCTGACAGGATGTACAGGGAATACAGGGTACTCTATCCTGATTTCCATAGTTTGTATTATCCTTCAGGATACAGAATCGCAACGATACCTACCTACAGAGCTTACTTTCATATCGGAGAGGTACGAAATGTTTACGGAAGGATCCATAAGATATGGTACTCCTGGAAAACGGATGAATACTATCTGTATTTTGGGAACACCTACCCATACCAGGATTTTACGGTTATCCTCCCCGGAAACCAGGCTCGCCGGTTCAACAGGAATCCCGAGTTATACTTTTCCGGAAGATACATCTGGGTTACCGGACTGGTAAGTACTTTTAATGGCAGACCTGAGATCATGGTGATGCGCAAGCATCAGGTTCATTTGTATTAGTACAAAAGAAAAGGTTTTAATGAGTTGTGGAGACCCCGGATTAGCCGGGGTTTTCCTTATTATGAAGCAGGCTGGCTGCGGCTTCATCCAGAAACCAGGAAAGATTTCCATGTTCGGGATTAATGAATGTAGCTGGTAATTCCTCTTTTCCTGATCCCTCACAAATGATCCTGACAACCATCTTTGCCTTCTCCCGGCCAGATACAAGAAAAAATACATTCTCCGCATTATTAATCACCTTACCTGTAAGGGTTATCCTTTTCTGTCCCGTACCCGGATGTACCCCTACATCACAGAAATTATCGGTCCAGAGCAATTCCAATTGTCCGGGAAATATGGATGCAGTATGCCCGTCTCCCCCAAGTCCAAGCATAATCAGGTTAAATGCCGGAAGATTGTCAGCATTGTGTACCTGATTAAAGATCAGCCGGCTGTATCTGTTTGCCTCCAGATGAGGATCCTCTTCCCCTTTCATCCTGAAAATCTGCTCATTTGGATGCGAGAGATTGCTAAGAAATATTTCATTAGCCATTCGGAAATTACTTTCAGGATGATTAGGAGGTACACATCTTTCGTCCACCCAGTAAAAACTGACATTATCCCAGATGCCCGGATCTTTGTAAAATTTTGCAATATGTTCAAAAAGGATCCTTGGTGTACTTCCGCCAGACAGGGCAATATTGAACCTGCGACCAGTGCTCATGGAATCTTTAACCAGATTCAGGACTTCTACAGTAAGTATCCTGGCCAGATGTTCGGTATCGGGAAAGGTAAATATCTGTGGATCATTCTGCCTCATAATATCAGAGTTCGCAGTAAAGGCCGTCATCAGCCAGATTCCTGCAAGGGTATCTCCAGGTAAGATCATCCTTAAACAGGTCATCTGCCTCTTTTGGTCCCCATGTCCCCGCTGGATATCCATAAAGTGCATGTGATGGATTTTCCTCCCAGAACTTAAGAATAGGATCAACAAAACGCCAGGCCGATTCTACAGCATCACCCCGTGCATAGAGCGTTGAATCTCCAAGCATACAATCCAAGAGCAACCTTTCATACGCAGCAGGAAGGTAAACCTCAGAAAGGCTTGAATAATGAAAATCCATATTAACATCTTGTACATTGTATCCGGCCCCTGGTGTTTTCATTCCGAATTTCAATAGGAGTCCCTCATCAGGCTGTATCCTGATAATAAGCTGATTATGAGCAGAAGTACCCTGATTGTGCCTGAAAATATGATGCGGTGTACCCTCAAAGTGAATTACTATCTCTGTAACCCTGGTGGGTAGCCTTTTACCCGTTCTTGCATAGAAGGGAACATCCTTCCATCTCCAGTTATCAATAAAGAATTTCAATCCTGCATATGTCTCGGTCCTGCTATCGGTCTCTACTCCCTTTTCTTCCCTGTAGCCGATGATGTTCTCTCCCCTGACTACAGAATCAGTATACTGTCCTCTGACGACATCCCTCTTCACATCCTCAACTGTTAATTGTCGTATGGAATCAAGTACCTTGACCATTTCGTTCCTTATAGATGAGGAGTCAGCCCAGACTGGTGGTTCCATTGAAACCAGGGCAACAATCTGAAGAATATGGTTCTGGAACATATCCCTGAGGGCTCCTGATCCTTCATAGTAGCCCCCACGATCCCCCACACCCAATGATTCTGCGGCAGTAATTTCTACATGGCTTACATAATTTCGGTTCCAGATGGGTTCGAAAATTCCGTTTGAGAACCTTGTGACCATAATATTCTGGACAGTTTCTTTACCCAGGTAATGATCGATACGATAAATCTGCTCCTCATTGAAAACCTCTCTTAAGCTAATATTAAGATCCCTGCTTGATTCGAGGTCATAACCGAAGGGTTTTTCAACAATTATTCTTTTCCATCCATCTGTATCATTTGTAAGTTTCTGGGCAGCAAGGCTATGTGCAACCGGGGTATACAGGCTGGGCGGAATAGCCAGATAAAATATCATGTTTCCTTTTGTCTGGTTTTCCTTTCCCAGTTTCCCAAGTCTGAGTTTAAGGGACTTATATGAGTCAGGGTCTGATGTATCCAGGGAGGTATAATACAACATCTTAATAAAAGATTCTGCTTTTTCAGTACTATTCCCAGGTGGACGGCTAGTATGAGATTTCAGGGCCGCGCTCATCTGTTCTCTAAAGATCTGATCCGTAAATGGTTTTCTTCCGGCTCCCATCACAGCAAAATGATCAGGCAAAAGATCCTGGAGGTAGAGATTGTAAAGAGCCGGTATAAGTTTTCTCCGTGTAAGATCTCCGGAGGCTCCGAAAATGGTCAGGATGTGAGCTTCAGGTTTCTGCATTTGATTTGGCTGCCAATGGTTATCCCAAAGTTAAACCAAATACCGTAAATAAAACCTTTTAATGGGTTAACCAGATGTTAATCCATTACATCCGATCGAGAACATTCTGAACTTTGGTCGTGATTGCCTCACTGATCTCTTTAATTTCATCGCCCAGAAGTTTGCCCATTGTTTCTCTTGGATTAATCGCAAATACTTCGGTACCATCCCCTGACTCCTGAACGATAAAATTACATGGAAGCAATGCACCGATCTTATCATCAAGTTCAATAGCCTGATGAGCATAGTGCGGATTACAGGCTCCCAGTATTATATAGGGCCTGAAATCCAAATCTAGTTTTTTCTTAAGGGTTTCCTGAATATTGATCTCGGTGATCACACCAAATCCCTCTTTCTGGAGTTCTTCGGTTAATTTTTCCACAGCCTCTGTGAATCCGAGATCTGTCATTTTTCCAATGTAGTATGCCATGTCTGTATTTTATCTAATTATATAGATACAAATATATAAAACTTCTGCAATAAAGTTTACCGGGGAGGGAATACAATATCAGCTGTGGCAATGGCACTGGAACGATCAAGTGAGTAAGCGACAAAGAAACCTATTGCATTATTATCAAAGTTGGTCCTTATATTGGCCGGGGGACCGCCGAAAAGGGGCGTCTGGGGGTAAATCTGACTCTGTGCTTCTATCACATAATTATAGTAATCCTCTGTTATACCGTTGATCTCAAAGGTCACGGTATCTCCTACTTCAAGCACTTCATCCGGTTTATCCAGGCTCAGAAACTGGGAAGTAATACCGTATGTATAGTTTCCATTAAAAAACTCATCATTCTGAACCCATAATTCAGTGAGTGTATCCGTAAGTAATTTACCATTCCTGATCGCTTTGAAGGCATACCAGTCTCTCTCAGGTGAATCCCATGCATATACCTGTATCTCATATCCAAAATTCCCAAAGGCATCGAATGGCCTGATTTTGATTGAGTCAACAGGGTTTACCGGCCTTAATTCCGAACTTGCAGTATATTCTTCCATTACACCATCCCCGTCAATATCCAAATCCCTGATTCGCAGGGTGTATATTTTACCCGGAATTCCGAAATAATCGGATGAAGTGGAATAATGTCCTGGCATTGTATCCGATTCTGCAAGTGTATGTACCTTTTCTCCGTCGTCGATAGTAATTGTTGCGTTCTTCACTGCCGGCGCTTTTTGATTTAGAAAATAGTCACTGCTCGTGCTTAACCTTATCCAGTGAGATGTAGTATCTGTTGTAACAGATCCTTCAACCACCAGGCGTGTAAAGCTTGAATCGACTTCAACCTGAATTCTTTCGGTGCAACTCCAGAGAAAGAATGTAATGAGGACTATTGCTAATATTTTAATACTTATTCTTTTCATTATTAATACTGACTTAGAAATGGAAATTGAATGTAAGGGCAGGGATGGCAGAAAACAGATAGGTCATCTCTGCATGGGTTACAGACGGGTTGGTCTCATCCTGGACGAAGTTTATGGTCCAGGCATTTTTTCTAGCATAAGCATTATACACAGATAGATTCAGGTCCCATCCCCACTTCCTGCCCGGTTTATCTTTTGCGCTAAGCGATACTGACAGATCAAGCCTGTGATAGTCCGGCATCCGGTATGCATTCCTGTTGGAATAAACCGGTGCTATATTCCCCATATATTCAAATCTTCCTGTTGGAAAAGTTACCGGCAATCCTGTACTGTATACCCAGTTCCCTGATACCCAGATACGTTTGTTAATTTCATAATTCAAAACAATTGCAAAATCGTGGGGTTTATCATATGGAGCAGCATAGGGATTCCCATTATTAATCTCAGGAACTATGCGTTCAGTTTTTGAGAGTGTATAGCTTATCCAGCCGGAAAGTTTACCGGAATTTTTCCGAAGAAGTAGTTCAAGTCCGTAAGAGTTGCTTTCGCCAATGCGTAATTCCCCTTCCATATACTGGTTCATTAGCAGTTGGGCATGATCCCGGAAGTCGATTGAATTACTCATAGCCTTATAATAAGTTTCGACGGATGCCTCAAGCCGGTCGCCCCAGAAGGTCCGGAAATAACCAACTGAAGCCTGGTCTGATACCTGGGGGTTTACATTGGGACTGGAAGGAAACCATATATCCAGGGGGGTTCCTGCTGTGGAATTCTGTGCAAGGTGAATATATTGCCTTGTTCTGGAATAGCTCGCTTTTAGTGAAGATTTCTCATTAAGCATAAAGGACATTGCCAATCTCGGTTCGAGTCCCCCGAAATAATTAAAAAACTCTCCGGAACTGTAAACCGTTGAGTCCAGAGGAAGATAATTCTCGTCATAGTTATATACTGTAGCGGGACCAACATTGTGGAAACTGCTGTACCGTATGCCATATTTAAAATTCCAACGTTCACCAACCTCTGATTCCGCAGAAACATAGACTCCGTTTTCAAGGGCATAGTTGGATGGCATTTTAAATTCAGTAAACAGGCTTTGTTCCCCCAATCCCTTTGCAGATCCAGGTTGAAAATCATGAAATGTACTGATCAGTCCGAACTTAAGAGTATGTTCAGGAGTAATGAAATAATTCAGGTCAGCCTTGGCTCCATAATCCTTCATGCCGGAATTCCAAAGGAAGGAATTGGCCTCACCTTCGGGTGTTCCAAGTTCATAATCGTAACGGCTGTGCAATAGTGTAAAATTGCTGAAAAGCCTTCCAGAGAATAAATGGTTCCAACGTAATGTATAGGTCTGATTACCGAAGGCCATGCGGGCAAATACATTTTCAAATACATCACGACCCATATAGACGGAGACAAAGAGACGATTTTTCTCATTAAAAATATGGTTTACCTTGGCGTTAAGGTCATAGAAATACAGGGAACTATTACGGACATCTTCATCCTTTGCAAAGGGCAGGAAAATATCTGCATAGGTCCTCCGGCCGGCAATAAGAAAGGATGTACGGTCCTTTATAATTGGACCCTCAAGTGTCAGTCTGCTGGAAATAGTACCAATACCCCCTGATCCTGAGAACTTCTTCATATTGCCATCCTTCATCCTGACATCAAGCAGAGATGATAATCTTCCACCGTATTCAGCAGGTATATCCCCTTTGTATAATTTGACATCCTTAACAGCATCATTATTAAATACAGAAAAGAAACCCATAAGGTGGGATGCATTATATACAGTAGCTTCATCAAGCAGAATAAGGTTTTGATCAGGATTTCCACCGCGGACTGAAAATCCAGAGGCTCCCTCACTTGAAGCTTGTACTCCCGGAAGCAGCTGTATGGCTTTAATTACATCCACCTCGCCCATAAGGGTTGGAATTCTTCTTATTGATTTAATCTGCAGTTTGCTGACTCCCATCTCGGGTTTTTTAATATGGGCACGGGGTCCTTCAGCACTGATGGTCACTTCGGCAAGCTCCAGAATGTTTTCACTGAGTTCGATATTAATAACGAGATCCTGATTCAGGTTGACTGCCCTTGTCAGATCCTCATAGCCGATATAGGAGAATGTAATATTATAAAGACCCGGCTGAAGGCTGAGGGAATAGAATCCGTAAACATTCGATACAGTACCTTTTCCAAGTTCATCTGCGATCACAGCTGCACCTATTAGTTCTTCACCTGTAGATTCATCCTTTACATGTCCGCTGATAGTGTATCGAAGGCCTGTTTCTTCAATAGGAAATGCAAATTGGAGAATAACAAAGCTGAGAAGGAAAGTGAAAATATATGGTAATGGTCTCATTAATTTATAAAGGGTTTACAATCAAAGACAAATATCAATCTAAAAAGTTGTATACATACATCAACATGTCAGAAGCAGTCCAGTATTCTAAGACGTAATCAGGGTAGAATAATTGTATCCGTTTAAGGGGGGACTAAAAAGATTTTAACTGTTCATATACCCAATCTCCCACTTCCGTAGTGCCCTTGGGTTCCTGTTCCTTGATATCTCCTGTCACTATGCCTGCTCCAAGAGCATCTGTGACAATTCTGCGTATGTTTTCTGCAGAATTTACGAGGCCAAAATGGTCCATCATCATAGCAAGTGACAGAATTGTAGCAAAGGGGTTGGCTATATCTTTTCCTGCAATTTGCGGTGCAGATCCGTGTATGGGTTCAAACAAAGCTTTGCCGTCTCCCACTGAGGCCGATGGTAACATGCCTATTGAACCTACAATGACAGACGCCTCGTCGGTAATGATATCCCCGAACATATTTTCAGTCAATATCACGTCGAAAAAAGATGGCTGTAGAATGATCTGCATAGCGGCATTATCAACAAACATAAAGTCGAGATCGATGTCCGGATATTCCGGCGCCAGATTCTGTACGGTTTCTCGCCACAGACGTGAGGTCTCGAGAACGTTGGCCTTATCAACCAGGGTGAGCTTTTTCCGCCGCTGCCCAGCTGTTTCAAAAGCCATTCTTGCGATACGCTCTATTTCTCCGGCAGAATAATTACAATGGTCCCACGCCTCGGTACCATCCTCACTCCTGCCCTTCTCTCCAAAATAAATACCTCCTGTCAACTCCCGGTAAACTATGAAATCTACTCCTTTTAACAGGTGGTCCTTAAGCGGTGATATCGGGTCAAGCTCGGGAAATGTTTTAACCGGACGGATATTGGCAAAAAGTCCGAGGCTTTTCCTGATTTTCAACAAGCCCTGCTCGGGTCTGACTTTAGCAGTCGGATCCAGATCATACTTCGGGTGTCCGACAGCTCCGAGTAGTACGGCATCTGAACCAAGACATTTTTCAATGGTATCATCCGGAAGCGGATTTCCTGTCTGATCTATGGCAGTTGCACCGATTAGTCCCTCTTCAAGGACAAATTCAACATTTTCTTTTTCTGCGATAACAGGCAGAAGTTTCAGCGCCTGTTTGGTAACCTCCGGACCAATCCCGTCTCCGGGTAAAACTACAATTTTAAAAGTCATGGTATGGGCAAATAAACTATGAAAAATGATTTCTTTCGATAATATTAAGCATCTTCTCGGTTGCCTTTATTGCGGCCTCCGTCTGGTCAGAATCCACTGCCTTGGTTTTGAACTCCTTGTCACAGTATACCCAGGTGATCACAGCTTCGACAAGGGCATCTGTTTTTCCTCCAGGGGGAATGGTTACAATGTAATCCCTGAGGATGGGCCTGTCCCTGTTCAATTGTTTTGTATAAATCTTCCACATAGCCTTCATGAATGCATCATAAAGTCCGTCACCAATGCTATTTTCCTGGAACAGCTTCCCATTAATCTCCACTATAATGTTGGCCATGGGACGGAGTCCGTTGGAGAGTGTCAGAGCATAACTTTTAATTTTGATCGGCTGGTGCACATCCTGTAGCTCAAGAACATCGGAGATAATATATGGAAGGTCCTCCGTTGTCACGTTTTCCTTCTTATCTCCCAGCTCAATAATCTTCTCGGTGACCTTTTTCATCGACTCAATATCAAGATCAAGTCCCAGTTCCTCAAGGTTCTTTTTGATATTGGCTTTCCCGGATGTTTTTCCAAGCGCATATTTTCGTTGACGGCCGAATCTTTCAGGCATAAGGTCATTAAAATACAGATTATCCTTGCTGTCTCCATCGGCGTGTACACCACAGGTCTGAGTGTAAACGTTTTCTCCGATAAGCGGCTTATTCTCCGGAACACGGATACCTGAAAAGGATTCTACAATCCGGCTTATTTTTGTAAGTTTTGATTCATCGAGGTTTGTCTCGACATGTATATGGTCTTTAAGTATCCCAACCACGCTTGAGAGGGGTACATTACCGGCCCGTTCACCGAGTCCGTTAACTGTGGTATGAATACCGTGGACACCGGCTTTAACAGCAGAATAAACATTTGCTGTTGCAAGATCATAATCATTATGTGCATGAAAATCCATATGCTGATCGGGATACCTGTCAAGCATTTTGCTGCAAAACTCATACGTTTCCTCATAATTAAGAATACCAAGGGTATCAGGAAGCATAAGCCTGCGAATATTATGGTCTTTTAGGGTATCCATAAGGAAAAACACATAATCGGGTGAATTCCTCATGCCGTTTGACCAGTCTTCCAGGTAAATATTGGAGACAATATCTTTAGAACTGGCATATTCAATTGCATCAATAAGGTCATTAAGGTGTTCCTGGGGACTTTTTCGCAATTGCACTTCTGCATGTTTCTTTGATCCTTTTGCAAGAAGGTTTACCACTCTCGCACCGGACTTATAAATCCAGTCAAGCGATTCATTCTTATCAATGAAACCAAGAATCTCAATTTGATCCAGATAGCCGTTCTTTCCGGCCCATCCTATGATCTTTTCAACGGCTTCATATTCCCCTTCCGATACACGGGCTGAAGCCACCTCAATCCGGTCAACCTTTACCTCTTCAAGAAGAATCTTGGCAATATTCAGTTTCTCAGGTGCATTAAAGGATACTCCGGAGGTTTGTTCTCCGTCCCTGAGGGTGGTATCCATTATCTCAAGTTTCATTGCTTGCTGGTTTTGAATTAAACTGTAGTTCCTTTTTCATAAGCGTCCACCTTTTTCAGGATACTGAGCAGATAGTCGATATCATCGTACCCATTTTGAAGGCACTTCTTTTTGTAGGGGTTTATCTCAAATGGCTCCGATTCATCTGTTCTGAGCAGGGTTATGGTCTGTTTCTCCAGGTTGACCTCAATTTCTTCTGCCGGATCCTGCTGGACTTTTTTAAGCATAATGCTAAGAAAACTGTTGGATACCTGAACTGGCAGAAGGCCGTTATTCAGTGCGTTGTTCTTAAATATATCTGCAAAAAAACTTGAAACAACAACCTTGAAACCATAGTCGGAAAGTGCCCATGCAGCATGCTCACGGCTTGATCCGGAACCGAAATTTTTTCCGGCAATCAGAATACTGCCTTTATAAGCATCATTATTCAGAATAAAATCCGCCTTGGGACTGTCGTGTTCATCATATCTCCAGTCACGAAAAAGATTCTCCCCGAATCCCTGTCGGTCTATTGCCTTTAGAAACCTTGCCGGGATAATCTGGTCAGTATCTACATTTTCTTCATCCAGGGGCACTGCCCTTGATGTTATGGTGCTGAATTTTTCCATGTTTGCTATACTAAAGTTCTAACATCTGTAATTTTTCCTGTAAGGGCTGTTGCTGCTGCTGTAAGGGGACTGGCAAGGATGGTTCTGGATTCGGGACCCTGCCTTCCTTCAAAATTTCTGTTTGATGTTGATACGCAATATTCCCCCTTGGGTACTTTATCATCATTCATTCCAAGGCATGCGGAGCAACCGGGCTGACGGATTGTAAATCCTGCTTCTGCCAGCACTTCTCTTATTCCCTCATCATCAATCTGCTTTTCTACCAGTTTTGATCCAGGAACAAGATAAGCGTTTATATTCGGAGCTTTCTGCCTGCCTTTAACCAATTCAGCTACGGCCCTGAAATCCTCTATCCTGGCATTGGTGCAGCTTCCTATAAAGACATAATTTACCGGCATTCCGAGTAAGTGTTGTCCCTGTTTGAATCCCATATAATCAAGAGATTTTTCCTCACCCTTGTTTGTTGGAACAGGTTCGTCTATCGGTATTCCCATACCTGGATTAGTTCCGTATGTAATCATTGGTGCAATATCCGGGGCGTTGAATACATATTCAATGTCGAATAAAGCATCTTCGTCTGTATACAACTGACTCCATTCCTCAATTTTCTTTTCAAGCTCAGCTCCTACAGGGGAAAGTTTTTTTCCCCTCACATATTCAAAGGTTTTATCATCCGGGGCTATTAGTCCCCCTCTGGCTCCCATTTCTATAGTCATATTGCAAACAGTCATCCTTGCTTCCATGGACATATTCCGGAACGTGGATCCTGCAAATTCCACAAAATATCCTGTACCTCCTCCGGCGCCCAGTTTGGCAATAATATAAAGAATTACATCTTTGGATACCACACCCGGATTAAGCTCTCCATCAACGGTGATACGCATTCTCTTAGGTTTGTACTGAAGCAGGCACTGGCTGGCAAATACCATCTCCACTTCACTTGTTCCGATGCCAAAGGCAACAGTACCAAAAGCCCCGTGAGTTGCAGTGTGACTGTCTCCACAAACAATAGTCTGTCCGGGCTGTGTAATACCTAACTCAGGACCGATTATATGGACAATCCCATGATTTTCATGCTGTAGATGAAATAACTGGATATTATGTTTGTTGCAGTTTTCAGTCAGTTTATCGACCTGCAACCGGGAAAGCCTGTCACCTATTGTCAGATGCTGGTCCATCGTAGGTACGTTGTGATCAGGGGTGGCAAATACCTGTTCAGGTCTCAGTACCGGTATTTTCCTCTGTTCGAGTCCGGAGAATGCCTGGGGACTGGTTACCTCATGAATGAAATGACGGTCAATGTAAAGCACATCGGGTCCATCAGGTATCCTGTCTACCACATGCTTTTCCCAGATCTTATCAAATAATGTTTTTGCCATTTGCAATATGTTAAAATGGAACTACAAAAATACAAGAAAAAAGACAAACAGATCGTAATATTTTAAACGATCTGTGCCATGGCATCTACAAAGGCTTCAACGGACGCCGTGACAATATCTGTATTGGCTGAAAAGCCGTAGAAGGTATTTCCTTTATGTTGTATCTGTACATGTACTTTCCCCATATCATTGCTTCCTCTTGTAATAGCCTGTATGAGAAACTCCTCCAAAATGACCTTCTTCTTTACAATACTCTTAACAGCAGAGAATGAGGCATCTATCGGGCCGTTTCCTATTGCAGACTCAGAAAAAGTTTCTCCAGCCATCTCAAGGGTAACAGTAGCTGTAGGTATTGAATTTTTTCCGCATGTCACCTGAAGAGAAGTAAGTTCTATACTCCTCGGACCGCGTTTCTCTTTACCTACAAGTATCTTGAGATCTTCATCATTCACCTCCTTTTTCTTATCGGCCACTGTCACGAACTCATTATAAAGATGGTCAAGTTTTTCCTTATTAAGTTTGTATCCAAGCTTTTCAACACGGTGTTTCAGTGCGGCTCTACCGCTGCGGGCAGTAAGTACAATTGAAGATTCATTTATTCCGACAGATCTTGGATCAATGATTTCATAGTTCTCACGTTTCTTCAGGACACCATCCTGATGAATACCCGATGAGTGTGCAAATGCATTCCTCCCGACTATAGCTTTATTGGCCTGTACAGGCATTCTCATCAGGGTAGAAACCAGGCGGGAAGTCTTGTATATCAGCTTGGAATTAATGTCCGTATAAAGCTTGAGGTGCTTCCTGCTTTTCAGTATCATAACAACCTCTTCGAGAGATGTATTACCGGCTCGTTCACCAATGCCATTCATGGTAACCTCCACCTGACGTGCACCATTTATCACACCGGTCATAGTATTTGCTGTAGCCATACCCAGATCATTGTGACAATGTGTGGAGATGATCGCATCATCAATATTATCGACATGATCTTTCAGATACTTGATTTTTGCTCCGAATTCTTCGGGAAGTGTATATCCTGTTGTGTCGGGAATATTAACCACGGTGGCACCCGCCTTTATAACTGCCTGAATTACCCTGGCAAGATATTTATTTTCAGTTCTCCCTGCATCCTCGGCGTAAAACTCAACATCTTCGACGAATTTTTTTGCATATGCCACTGCTGCAACTGCCCTTTCAACAATCTTATCCTGTGTAGAGTTCAGTTTATAGTTAATATGATAATAGGAAGTTCCAATACCTGTATGTATCCTGGGCCTTTTGGCAAATTTGAGCGCATCAGCTGCAACTTCAATATCCTTTTCAACTGCACGTGTGAGTCCACATACAACCGGCTCCGTAACAGCCTTGGATATTTCAACCACAGAATTGAAATCACCGGGACTTGAGATAGGGAACCCTGCTTCTATAATATCCACACCCAGGAGTTCAAGAGCCTTGGCAACTTCAATTTTCTCAATTGTGTTCAACTGGCATCCTGGTACCTGTTCTCCATCCCTCAGGGTAGTATCAAAAACATAAACTTTTTCCTTCTGCATTCTTATTTTTGTTTGGGGTACAAAATAATCATACAAAAGAAGTAAATAAATACGAGATATGCTATGTAACATAGGAAAAAGAGTCATGTAGCTCTACTCGTATATTTCAGTATTGAGATAGAAGGCCGGAAAGGAAAACCAGTAGCCCATAAATGAGGTAACTGCTGGAAGATGGGATCCTTTTCTGGGCCCGGAAACAGCATATCCAAAAAGGTCCCATTCAGTACCTTCCTGATCGATAATCAGACCGTTTATCGATGATGGACCGAAGGTGAGAATTACCCCGGGCTCAATTTCCCTGTTGTAGGCTACCATAAATTGATCTGCCTTCCCTGCGATGACCAGTTTTTGTCCCCTGAACTCATCATGAATCACCCCTGTGATTGGACCGAAAGATTCAAACCGGTAAACCCTGGATTTACCGTCAATTACAATTCCAAGCACTCTTTCTTTCTCATGCATTCTGTCATCTCTGGTAGAAATTGGGAAAATTACGTCGGAATTTATTTTATAGCTTCCATATGGATAACGGCCATACGTTCTGTTGTGCCCTGTATTAGTGGACACAATCTCAGAGGAAGGAAATATTTCTTTCCAGGAGCCCCAGGTCATCTCAATAAGGTTAAGAATTTCAGGAGTAGAACCAATCAATTCTCCATTCACACATTTCAACCCGATCTGGGACCAATTGGATTCAGTAAGCCGGTCGTATGGAATCAGATTGGAATTGTACAGAAGTCCAGATACCCCAAATGTTGTTTCTACATTGTTGATCAGGCGGTTCCATCCCACTCCTGTACCTGTAAGTGGGCAATAGGTAACTGCAACTGATTCACTGCCAACCCGGTCATTAATGATCTCATGCCAGTCAAGAATATCATGGGGATAAGCGATAACCACGTCTCCTGATTTGAATCCGAGAACCAGGTCATCATCACTCAGGTAGTCGTTTTCTGAGTGAGCCAAATCATTTCTTGGCAGATCCAGCAATGCCGGAATACCATCTTTCCCTGGTCCACCGTCAAACACCTCTTCAACAGGGATCAGCCAGGCGCTGCCACCCCCCCCTGCTGTTCCACTGTTTCTTCCTATTGGTGTATCAGATTCACAACCTGTCAGGACAATGCTTCCAAGTCCCAATAGTCCAATAATCATTCTTCTGTAACTACTCAGGTCTCAAATGCTGAGTTTTAGTTTATGAGAATCAAAAAAAGTAAATCCGTTTTTATTACAGGTGTCGAAGATGGATCGGATTACCGCATAGGAGTGTATCCCTTGTGGAGACTTAAACATAGTTGACACTTT
>DRHS01000263.1 GCA_011053095.1 Bacteroides sp. | reverse complement strand
GAAACTTGATCCGGGACTTCCCGGGGTGAATTGTATGGGTTCGATTATCAGCCACGAGGGGGAATTGGTTGCATTATTTAGTTGTTCAACAATAATATCCTTCGGGAACCAGTTCCCGGGAATGGGCCCATGTTTCTCCGTTATCCTCCGAAATTCGTACGGTACCGTTTGTCCTCTGCCTTTTATTTGCCGGTCCCGCATAAACCAATTCCCCCTCGTGGCTGATAATCGAACCCATACAATTCACCCCGGGAAGTCCCGGATCAAGTTTCATATTTTCCCAGGAAATACCACCATCACTGCTTCTGGAGATTTTTCGGTACTGTCCGCCCTGGTTCCTGGAATTGAACAACAGGGTTCCATCCGGTAATTCCACAACCTGTGCTTCATTTCCAAAACCCATTAAGCCCTCATGCGGGATCCTGTCACCCAATTGCAGAGTTTCTCCGCCATCATCGCTGTAAGCAATCCTGTTTCTCCAGGTCCTCGGTCCATCTCCCTCAGGAGGTACGGTTTCGTAAAGAGGAAAGACAATGCGGCCCTTATGGTCAGCACTTTTCAGTTGAATGGCACGTCCGGGGCTACCCACACTAATTATGTTCTCCTCGCGGATCATTCTTGTGATTTCTCTTGGTTCTGACCAGGTTCCCCCATCATCATCGCTGTGTACGAGGAATGATTTGGTGGTTCTTGGGGTTTCATAGCCGGTATCTGCCCTTTTGATCCACCCGGAGTTTCTTGCATGGTAACCATACGGAAACCTCTGGTACATCAGCAGGATTCTGCCAGACTCCAATACGACAACGCAAGGATCGTTCAGGGAATTTTTCCCATCCTCGGCTATCATCTGTTCAGCCTCCCAGCTTTTTCCATTATCCAGGCTTCTTCGAAGCACAATGTCATTTTGTGCATGATCATGAAGCCCTACTCTTTTTTCAGCAAAGGCAAGCACTGTTCCTTTCGCAGTGGTTACCATTGCCGGGATACGGTAGCCGAAGGTGTCGGCTGATGTCTCTGTGTAGCCGAATACGGTTGTGGGAGGAACTTCTTCCACTGAAGGGGTACACGTTGTCAATACTGTTAAAGACAGTAACAGGACTGCCGGTAGGAAATGTTTTTTAATCATCTGGTTGCATTATTTAGTTGTTCAACAATAATATCTGTCAGCAGAGTGGATAATTCATCATGCCACCGGTCATTCGGGTGCATCCCGTCAAGGAGAAGATCTTCGATTTCCTGTCCCTCCACAGAAGCATACTCTTCAAAAAGCGTCCACTGGTCAATCAGTGAAATATTTTCATTTTCAGCCAGGTTTCGTGCTATGCCTGCATATTCCGATGACCTTTGATACCTCCAGGCCTCATATTGTGAGGCAATAGTATTCGGGGTCATCAGAATGATCTTAACACCACGTTCCCTGAGTGTTCCGATCATAAATTCCAGGTTTGCCCTGTAATTCTGCTTGGGTATGCGGGACTGGCAAATAAAAGGCAGAGGACAAACGGTACCGTACGAATTTCGGAGGATAACGGAGAAACATGGGCCCATTCCCGGGAACTGGTTCCCGAAGGATATGCTTACAGTTGCCTTACCAGTCTTGCAAACGGAAATATCGGACTGCTGTATGAGACTGACCGATACAGGAAAATTGATTTTATGAGTTTCAGTCCCTCAACGATCCGTGAATCCCAGACTGTCAAATCCAGCTATGTCAATATTCCAATTATCGACCTGGATGGGGAGCGTGAAAAACAGGTAGTAATTGACCGGGAAGAAGGACAATACCTTGGCCATCCCACCACAGTCCTCCTGGAAGACAATAAGACCATGATCTGTGTATATCCCAAAGGCCATGGCCGGGGTGCCATAGTTATGAAACGCAGTACAGATGCGGGTTTGACATGGAGTGACCGGCTTTCCACACCTGCATCATGGGAGACATCAATGGAGGTTCCCACGATATTCAGGGTGGAAGATGCGGAAGGAACCAAACGCCTGATCATGTTTTCAGGATTATACCCATCAAGGATGGCCGTTTCTGAGGATGACGGTGCAACCTGGAGTGAGATTGAGCCGATAGGGGACTGGGGAGGCATTGTAGTTATGGGCTGCCTGTTCCCGCTCGAAACAGGCAAGGGTCATTACATGGCCCTGTTCCACGATGATCAGCGATTTTTTACAAAAGACGGAAGGGAAAAATTCCAGGCATGGAGAGAGGAGAATGAATCCAGCCTGATGACCCTTTATAAAACGGTTTCAGAGGACGGGGGACTCACATGGTCATTCCCCGAAGAGATATTCAAATCAACGGAGATACATCTTTGCGAGCCGGGCTATATACGTTCCCCCGAGGGTGACCAGATTGCTGTATTCCTGAGAGAAAATGCAAGGAGAAAGAACTCTCATGTGATTTTCTCAAACGACGAAGGGAAAACCTGGACAGAGCCCAGGGAATTGCCCAATGCCCTTACCGGAGACAGGCATGTTTTGAAATATGCCCCTGACGGCCGCATCCTGGCTACATTCCGGGACGTAAGCTCAACAAGAGGGGAAGTAGGAGCTCTGTCCCGACAGGAAGAAAATACCAATGTCAGTGAAGTCGCTGTAAAATTCGAAACGGGCAGTCCCACAGAGGGAGACTGGGTTGCCTGGGTCGGAACCTACCAGGACATAATTGAAGGAACCGAGGGTCAGTACAGGATCAGGGTAAAGGATAATAAAAAAGGTTGGGATACAACCTACCCGGGACTTGAACTGCTGCCAGACGGAACTTTTATTATGACTACTTACGGGCACTGGGATGAAGGTGAGGAACCCTATATTCTCAGTGTAAGATTCAAACTTGATGAAATTGATGAACTCGCGAAATAATGATCTAATGATAACTCTATACAAATTTCCAAAACGAGGTAGACAGATCCTCCCCCTGCTGTTTTCAATACTTCTTTTTCTAACAGCATGTGTTGCAAAAGATAAGCAGGATAAAAACCTTCCCCGGACCTATGCGGTCTTCATCGAAGGAGAAGAGCCGGTCCTTGGTTATAATGATGAGAGATACACTCAATTCAGGGAACAAAATATACTTGTGACAAATTCCGGTAAAATTGTGGCTATCGTACAGGGAAGAAACGCAAGCCGGTGGTCTGACCGATCGGGACAGGACCTGGTTTGCAAGATCAGCGATGATCATGGCATCTCCTGGTCAGATCCTATAATGATGGCTACCGATGGGGAAAAATCCATTTGTCCCAATGCAGCAGTCTATGATAGGGAAAAGGGAAGAATTATTTGCCTCTATTCTGTTTTTCAATGGCCCTTTACCGATGCTGAGAGCCGCAAAACCTGGGAAGGTTTAAAAAACAGGGAGTATTCCATCCACAGTGATGACGAGGGACTAACCTGGAGTGAGCCAAGGGAGATAACACATACTGCAAAAGCAGATTCGGTGGTACAGGTTTACGGTTCAGGTGAAGGAATCCAGCTGAAGTCCGGTCCAAACAAAGGAAGGCTTGTAGTTCCCGGGGGAGACTTTGTGGCACCCCATAAAAGGGTTTTTGCCTGGTACAGCGATGATCATGGTGAGACCTGGAAGAGCAGCGAGGTTGTTCCCAATCCGCATGAAAGATTGACTCCCTGTGAAAACGCCATTGCGGAACTCTCAGATGGAAGCCTGCTTATGAACGAAAGAAATTCCGGCATTGGCCAAAGATGGCAGTCCAGGAGCCATGACGGAGGATTAACATGGGATACATTTGAAATGGCTCCTGACCTTCCATCGATCAGCTGTAATGCAAGCATCATAACCGTTGATTACAAAAAACAGGAGTTGCTGTTATATGCAGGCCCCGTGGGACCCAATCCTAACGTAAAAAACGTTCTGGAGGAATACCAGGGGAAAAAACTAAGCTCACAGGATAAAAGACAGAATGGTGTTGTTTTCGCCAGTATGGATGGAGGAAAAACCTGGCAGCACAGAAAACTTATCGTCCCTGACTTGTTTGCTTATTCAAGTCTGATGCAGTTGGCAGATGGCAAAATTGGTCTCTTTTACGAGGCCCGGGATCATAAAGATATAATGCTTGTGAAATTTACAGTGGACTGGCTCTTTGAAGAAAATATAACTAATTAATACTGATATGAAAAGAATACCTATTGCCTTATTTATCGTTGCAGCACTGGCCCTGGCTTCCTGCAGCAATGTTACTGAACCAACAAAACTAAATGTGCTTCTGATCGTCTCGGAAGACAACGGACCTGACCTGGGTTGCTACGGCAACCAGTATGTTACAACACCCAATCTTGATGGACTGGCGGAAGATGGAGTTCTGTTTGAGAATGCATTTGTTACCTACTCGGTTTGCAGTCCCTCAAGAAGTACCATCTATACCGGACTATTCCCCCATCAAAACGGGCAAATTGGACTGGCTACCCATAAATTCCGGATGTACAAATCTTTCAAAACATTGCCGGTTTATATGAAGGAAGCAGGATACCGGACGGGCTGCCTGGGTAAGATTCATATCAATCCCGAGTCGGCTGTTCCATGGGATTTCCATCCTATAAAAAGTGCAAATTTTGCAAAAAAGAATCTTCCCTCCTATGCTGCCTTTGCAGATACATTTATGACCGCTTCGGATGAACCTTTTTTCCTGATGGTGAATTTCCCGGATGCCCACTACCCGGTACAAAAGCAGGTTGAAGGTATGCCGGCAATTACTATGGAAGGTGAAGACGTTGAGCCCATCCCCTTCCAGGGAGCAGACAGTAAAAGGCTTCGGGAATTTACGGCCAATTATTATAATTGCATGAACCGTCTTGATGAAGCAACAGGAATGTTGCTGAAGAAGCTGGAAGCCTCCGGGAAAGCTGAAAACACTGTGATTCTGTATCTTGGAGATCACGGAGCCCAGTTTTCGAGAGGGAAATGCAGCAATTATGAAGCAGCACTCAGGATACCCCTTATTGTAAAATGGCCCGGTAATGCAAAGCCGGGATTAAGAACCGAAGAACTGGCCTCAACCATCGACCTGCTACCAACCATCCTGGATGTCTGTGGGATTAAAGCCCCTCCAGAACTTCCCGGAAAATCTCTTGCACCCCTGATCATTGACAAAGATGGTGCATCGGGACACGATTATATTTATGCGGATGGTTCCGGATCAGCTGCCTTCTTCTATTTCCCTAAGAGATCTGTCCGGGACGCACGTTATAAGCTTATCCACAACCCTTTGAGGGACCGGGAGAACCCCAAATTTTACTTTTATGCGGAACAAAGAGGTGGGGCATTTGCCGGGGGGACAAAAATATCTGAGATTGATTCTGCCGGTCCAATGATTCAGCAGGTATATCAGACCTGGAGAATGCCGCCAGAGTATGAATTATATGATCTTAAAGAAGATCCGCTGGAATTTAACAACCTCTCTGCCAATCCCGAATATAAAGATATTATGACCGGACTTATTGAGGTTCTTGAAAATTGGCAGAAGGATACAAAAGATCCTATGGCAGATCCAGAAAAACTAGCCAGGTATACAAAGGAGGTTGACGCGGTATTGAGAAAATACGAATACACCGCCTATGCAAAGGATCCATCATTTGAATGGAAATATCCTGAGTATTTTTTTGAGGGAGGAGGTAATTAATATATGAAACCGTTTTTTCCTTATATCATTTGTATTTGCCTGGTATGTGCATGTTCGCAGAATTCATCCAGGAAAGACGGGCAAACCGTATATGAATCGATTGGCCCTCTCGAAATCCTGAAACCCGTACCTGACTCCACCGAGATTAAACCCGGATTAAAAGGATATAATATTCCCATGGTTGATCTTAACCATCGCAGTGAGATGCATGTTGTGATTGACAGGGATAAAAACCAGTACCTCGGACATCCGACGACCCTTCTTCTGGATGACGGAAAGACTATGATTGTAGTATATCCCAAGGGCCACGGAAAAGGCAGCATTGTAATGAAACGAAGTTTGGACGGAGGATTAACCTGGTCCGAAAGGCTGCCAACCCCTCCGACATGGGAGACTTCGAAGGAGGTCCCCACCCTCTACGAAACAACAGATCCCACGGGAAAAAAAAGGTTGATCCTGTTCTCAGGTTTGTATCCGGCAAGGAGGGCCATCTCTGATGATCAGGGTGAGACCTGGGGGGAACTTGAAAGTATGGGAGACTGGGGAGGAGTAGTGGTGATGGCAGACATGATCCGTCTGAAAGACGATAATTATATGGCCCTGTTCCATGATGATGGCCGGTTTATCCAGGATGAAAGAAAGAGAACGGGGATACGGACCATCTATAAAACAATTTCCGGCGATGGAGGCCTTACGTGGAGCAAACCAGAGGGCATAATTACCAGGAAAGATGTCGGTCCGTGTGAACCGGGTCTTGTCAGGAGTCCGGATGGAAATCAGATCGCCATGCTCATTCGTGAGAACCTTCGGGTTGCCAATTCCCTTATTATTTTTTCGGATGATGAGGGTGAAACATGGACAAAGCCGGTTGAATTGCCAAGCACCCTCACGGGTGACCGCCATCAGGCTGTATATACAGGAGATGGAAGGTTGCTGATCAGTTTTCGGGACCACAGTCCCAAAACAGAACCCGATTCCCCCACCGAAGGCGATTGGGTAGCATGGGTTGGCAGCTATGAAAATCTGCAGACAGGACATCCGGGCCAGTACAGAATCAGGATTAAGGACAATACAAAAGGTTACGATTGCGCCTATCCAGCTGTGGAATTATTACCCGATGGAACAATAATGGCGACAACATACGGTCACTGGGATGAGGGAGAAGAGCCCTACATACTGGGTGTACGATTTAAAATGACAGATATAGATAGTCTCGCAACCAAAAAAGAAAATAAATGAGAAAAATTATTATCGCAGTAGCTTTTGTCGTCCTGCTAACAAAAGTCTCTTGCCATCACAGCACTGAAAGGGATCAGACCAATGGTGTAACATTTATAATTCAACAGGATACAATTCCGGTACTGATTGGTAAAGATTGGAATCCAGTACTGAAAATCCTGGTTGACATACCTGGAGGCATGAATGATCTGAACCTTTCTGAACTACTTATAAACAGTTCAGGAACAACAGATATCAATGATATCAGCTCGGTAAGCATCTACTACACAGGATCCAGGGAGAGTACCAAGGACCCCATTCAATACGGAGAAACACTGGAACCTTCTAAAAAAATGGTTTTCAAAGGCAGTCTGTCCCTTAAAAAGGGTGAAAACTATTTCTCGGTTTCATACACACTGAAAGAGACTGCAAAACTTACAAACCGTGTAGACGCTGGATGCGAACATATTGTATTGGGTGAAAAAATGAAAATCAAGCCATCCATGCCATCCCCCCCCTTCTCCAACAGGATAGGAATAGCCTTGCGTCAGCATGGTCAGGACGATTGTGATACCTATCGGATACCGGGACTGGCTACTACGAATGAAGGAACACTGATTGCAGTCTATGACAATCGCTATAACGGTTCTGTTGACCTGCAGGCAGATGTTGATGTAGCTATGAGCCGGAGTACTGATGGGGGACAAACATGGGAACCTATGAAGGTCATTATGGATATGGGTGAATGGGGAGATAAACCCGAAGATGAGAATGGAATTGGAGACCCTGCCGTACTGGTTGATCGTGGAACCGGTACCATCTGGGTTGCGGGCATCTGGGCACATGGCACACCGGGAAAAAGGAACTGGCACAGTTCCCGCCCGGGAATTGAGCCCATTATAACCAGCCAGTTAATGCTTGTTAAATCTGAGGATGACGGACTGACCTGGTCTGAACCAATCAATCTTACACCAGCCCTGAAGGACCCGGCATGGTACCTGCTGCTGCAGGGACCCGGGAAAGGGACCACTCATTCTGATGGTACTATAGTATTTCCGGCCCAGTTTAAGGATCATGAAAATATGCCACATTCAACAATCATCTGGAGTAAGGATCATGGTGAAAACTGGTCCATTGGTACAGGAGCCAAATCCAATACAACAGAAGCCCAGGTAATTGAACTGGACAATGGTTCCCTGATGTTAAATATGAGGGATAACCGCAAGGGATCAAGATCAGTATATACCAGCAGTGACCTGGGAGCCACATGGGAAATGCATCCCACCTCACGATCCGCTCTTATCGAGCCGGTTTGCAATGCATCACTGATAAAAGGCAAATTCCAGGTAAATGGTAAGGAGCAAAAACTGGTATTATTTGTAAATCCGAATTCCACCAGAGGAAGACAACATATGACTGTTAAGGTGAGTACCGACGATGGGATGACCTGGCCTGAGGAGAACTGGCTCCTTCTTGATCAGGGCAGAGGAAGAGGATACCCATCCATGACTCAGATCGATGGTCAGCACATCGGTGTTTTGTACGAGGGCAGCCAGGCTGATCTGGTATTCGAAAAAGTTCATATTGATGAAATAATGGATAGGTAGAAAAATGAATAAGAAAATAACTCATGCAGATCTACTGGAGTTGAAGCGCTGGAATACGCCGACAATCTATAATGGATGGGAGCAAATTACTGACAGGAATATCGGAAGAGACGGATTTAATCTTGAACCTGTAACAGATTTCATGCCCCAGATGGGTCCCATGGTAGGCTATGCTGTCACAGTTGTTATAGAACCGGGGAATAAGAAGCATAAAATTAGTAATACTGATTCCCTCAAAAAATACAGGGAATATATGGCATCTGTTGCCGGACCAAAAATCGTCGTAGTAAAGGACCTGGATAAACCGGTAATATATGGTTCCTTCTGGGGAGAAGTAAACAGTAATATTCACAGGGCACTTGGCTGTATTGGTACAATTACAGATGGAGGGATCCGTGATACGGATGAAATGAATAACGCTGGTTTTAAGGCACTTGCCCGGGGATTATGTGTCGGACATGCCTGGAGTACTGCTATAAAGTGGAACTGTGAGGTAGAGGTTTTTGGCAGGAAAGTCCAACCGGGTCAACTGATCCATGCTGATAAACATGGATTTTTGGTAATCCCCGAGGAAGACCAGGAGGAGATCCTTGAGGCCGCCCGTTTTATGGATTCAAATGAGAATAAAAACATGATACAGGTCGCCAGAAGCAGCTCTGGAAAAAGTACGGATGAAATACTTGAGGGTATTAATAAGTCAATTGAACAGTTTAAAAATGATGCAAAAACAAAATTTGGTAAATAGTTTTAAAGAGAAAACAATCAAAAAGTTTGAGATGATAAATTGGAATACCAGTCCCCTTATCGCAATCCTAATTTGCCTTCTTTCAGGATTGAATTCCTCTGCTCAGGAACCAGAGTCCGGTCAGGAAGAACCTTTCTATCAAACCCTTCCGGTTTTTAATCCCCTGGAAGATGGTATGGGATACCATAATTACAGGATACCTTCTTTCCTGGTAACAAAAAATAATGTTTTGCTTGCTATGGCTGAAGGAAGGGAGGATATGAACAATGATCATGCGAAAAACGACCTGGTCCTTATGAGAAGTACGAACAGCGGGAAAACATGGGAGGATCCTGTGGTCATCACCTCGGCAGGTGATAATGTTACAATGAACCCTGTCCTGGTCCAGGCTGAAGACGGTACCATAATTCTAAGCTACATCTATTTCCCGGAGAAGAGGCATACCCGCCAGATGAAATCTCATGGGGTCGAAATGGTTGAACCCGGACTGGAAGGTGATCTCATCGAGCGTTTCTTCATTGTCACAAGCAGTGACGATGGACTCACATGGTCCGAACCCCGTGAACTTACCCAGGTTGTAAAATCAGGTAAAAACACAATTGCATCCATATGCGGACCCGGCACAGGAATTACCCTGACTAGAGGAGTGCATAAGAGCCGTGTTATTGTACCAATGCAGGAACAGATAAAGCGTGGTGATTCAAAGGAAACCCTTCTCTTCTCACTTTATTCAGATGATAATGGAAAGACCTGGAAGCATGGAGAATATGCTCCCCCTGATGATGATGGTTCAGGAGGAGAGGTTCAAATGGTTGAACTTGAGGATGGGGGTGTAATGCTCAGCTCCCGCAATTCCTCCGGATACAGAAGACTTGCTTTCAGCCGCGATGGTGGCAACACATGGACAAAACTATATAAGGAGAAGTCCCTCATAGACACCGGTTGCATGTCCCCCCTGCTCAGGTATCGGTGGGCAGATGATGAAAAGCCGGGAGTAATTATCCATGTCGGGGTTACGGCCCGCGTGGAAGG
>DRHS01000262.1 GCA_011053095.1 Bacteroides sp. | reverse complement strand
CAAAGGAATCGAAAAACTCTTCCCCAAACTTCATTCTTATCCTGACGCATGCCCATTTCCGCCAGCTTTGCCATATTGGGGGTCTGGTAATAATCTGATTTGCTTCGCGGATCGTCCGGATCCGTCAGGTAGGATGTTCCAACCCAGCTCTGGTCATCCGTCAGGATAAGAATGAAGTTTGGGGAAGAGTTTTTCGATTCCTTTGAATTCTTACAACCAAATCCGGTTAGTAAAACCAGGATCAGTATTATTTCGGGGGCAATAAATATTTTTTTCATTTAGTTTGGAATTAATAATCTTCCCGTGTAGCTGGGAAACTCATTGCGCAAATATAAAAATAAACCTGTTTCAAAGTGATATTTTATATTTTTCTAATTGTAATACTATGTTTTTACTTGTAGGTTTGAAATCCCTTTTATAATATTATTGAATTATTGTGATTGATTACCATCAACCCTGGATTGATATGATCTTTAACAAATTGTTTCGAATCATTGTACTGCTGTCCCTCGTGATACTCTGTTTCTGTTCACGTGGTGAGGAACAGGTACAGAAACCCAACATCGTTCTGATCATGGTCGATGATATGGGATTCTCAGATATTGGATGCTTCGGGGGAGAGATCAGTACCCCCAACCTGGACAAACTTGCCAGTGAGGGCATCCGGTTTTCCCGTTATTACAATACGGCAAAATGTTTTACATCCCGGGCCTGCCTGCTGACAGGACTCTATGCACAGAATTGCGGTATGGCTGAAAAGGCCGGGACTTTCACAAATGCAATTACCATCGCCGAAGTATTGCGTAATGCAGGATACCGCACCCTGATGACCGGCAAGCACCATGGAGAAGAAAATCCTTTTAATTTTGGATTCGACCGATATTTTGGATTAAAAGACGGCAGCAGCAACCATTTTAATCCCGGACTTAAACGTGAAGGAGAAGTTACCCCCGCACATAAAAAGGGTAAAGTTCCCCGCTCCTGGGGAATTGACAGTATTCTTTACGAACCCTACACTCCTCCCGAAAAAGACTTTTATACCACCGACTATTTTACAAATTATGCCCTGGATTACCTGGATGAATATGAGAATGAGGGTAAACCTTTCTTCCTATACATAGCCTATACGGCTCCCCATGATCCGCTTATGGCCTGGCCGGAAGATCAAAAAAAATACCTGGGTAAATACATGGCTGGATACGAAGTCATTAGAAAAGCCAGGTACGAAAGACAGAAGGACATGGGACTGATCGATGAGAACTATCCCCTCTCAACTCCAACCTATGAAGACTGGGAATCCCTTACAGAGGAAGAAAAAATTATCCGCGATTCTGTAATGGCCACACATGCAGCAATGATTGACCGGGTAGACCAGAATATTGGAAGGCTGATCGCAAAGCTTGAAGAGCAGAATAAGCTTGACAATACCCTTATCCTGTTTATGTCAGATAACGGTGCCCAGCCACAGGACAATCCCAACCGCTGGCTCAAGGCCCAGGGAAAATTGACCGACCTCGGACAACCCATCGGCAGTATGGGAAGATACATATCCCTCAGCCTTTCCTGGGCAAATGTAAGCGATACCCCATTCCGTCTGTATAAGTCCAACAGCCACGAAGGCGGTATTTCCACACCCCTGATATGGTACTGGAAGGGAAAGGTTATGAATCCGGGAAGCATAACGGATTACCCCTCTCACCTTGTTGACATAATGCCAACCCTTCTTGAAGTTGCGGGAGCAAATTATCCAGAATCTTTCGATGGTAAGGAAATAAAGCCTTATGATGGGATCAGTCTTTATCCCTTAGCTTCAGGGAATGAGCCACGAAGAGATGAACTACTTTACTGGCAATGGAAAGATGGAAAGGCAATCCGGGAAGGGAAATGGAAGCTGGTTTCTGACTACAATGAACCCTGGGAATTATACGATATGGAAGTTGATCAGACCGAAACCAATAACCTGATTGAAGATTTCCCGGAGGTTGCCAAAGACCTGGCTGAAAAATGGGAAACATGGCTGAATAAATCCACGGAATTATGAAAAAAACACTGATAATCCTGCCTTTATTGCTTGGAGTACTGTCAGTTTTCACTTCCTGTTTAGGGGATAAAACCTCTTCAGGCAAAACAGACAGACCAAACATTGTCCTGCTTATGGCGGATGATATGGGATTTGAATGTCTGAGTTCCAACGGTTGTCTTTCCTACAGTACACCGGTGCTGGACGATCTTGCGGCCAGGGGCATAAAATTCAATTACACCATCTCCCAGCCCCTCTGCACACCCTCAAGGGTGAAAATAATGACGGGGAAGTATAACTACCGCAATTACAAAGCCTTTACCTACCTTGATCCGAATGAGAAAACTTTCGGAAACTACCTGAAGGATGCCGGGTATTCAACCTGTGTTGTCGGTAAATGGCAACTCAGTGGAGAGGACAAAGTTGAGGGAGTCCAATCAGATACTGCAGAGCTCCTGGTCCGGCCTCAGCATTTTGGATTTGAGGAATACTGTCTTTGGAATTTTATCGGACAATCGGGCAATCGCTATGCAAATCCGAAAATCTTTCAGAACGGGGAGGTTCTTGGGGGACTAGAAAATTCATACGGTCCGGATGTGGTAAGCAATTATGCGATGGATTTCATGGAAAGGAACAAGGACCAGCCCTTTTTTCTGTATTATCCCATGATACTGGTTCATTCACCTTTCATTCCGACACCGGACTCAGAAGAATGGTCTGACCCGGATCTGAGGCAGAAATCAGAAGACAGGTTTTTTAAAGACATGGTCGAGTACACCGATAAGATCGTTAATACCCTTGTAGCAAAAATCGAGAAGCTGGGACTCTCGGAAAACACCATCTTCATTTTTACAGCAGATAACGGAACCCATGTCAAACTCGTCACACAGACTGTAAGCGGACCCTACCCGGGAGGAAAGGGGACCATGCCCGATGCAGGTTGTCATGTGCCCATGTTGGTCTATAACCCGTCTGAAATTATAAAGCCGGTTGTATACAACGAGTTGTTCGAATTCAGTGATTTCCTCCCCACATTTCTGGATATCGCCGGTGTACCAGTCCCCGATGGAATCGACGGAAAAAGTTTTTCCAGCCTTTTCATGGGTGAAAAACAAAAACCCCGCAAGACAGTATTTGTTCATTACGATCCCCTCAAAGGCGGCGGATCTGAACGCCATTACGGAAGGTTTGTACGAACCAAAGAATACAAATTATACAACGATGGAAGGTTTTACAATCTGAGCAAGGATAAACTCGAAATGAATCCCATCTCCGACGAGGCACTTTCGCCGGAGGAGGTAGAACTGAAAATCTCCTTTCAGGCAGAATTAGATACTTCACCGCCTCATGAATTTAAACAGCCTTCGAAGTATGGGAAGCAAAAATAGATTTCTTAAGGATGTCCCAATGAATCACAAGCAGATTGAGAAAAATCATAAAAGCCGGGAGGATCTGATCAGCCGGACGGATTTGGTAAGCAGGAGGGACTTAAGCCGGACAGATTTGATAAGCCGTAGGGACTTCTCCTCAAAACTTTTAAAGACTGGTCTGGGACTGGCCGCAGCCGCAGTTCTTCCTTCATTTGTTTACGCCGGCAAAAAATCCTTGACCGACCCCGGTGCCTACCCTGAAGGCAGATACCTGGATGTGCATCATCATCTGGGTAGAGATCTTCTTACAAGTGCCGACCGTTTTACTTTCGATCCCATCCTGAAATGGATGGATGAGAACGATGTTTCCCAGACTGTTATTCTATCTCCCATTCAGTACCCTGGAACCCGGTATCCTGTTGTCGAAACAGAAACAATCAACAATGAAGAATTGCTCGAACGATTTGAGGACACAAATGACCGGCTCCTGCCCTTCTGTGTTGTCCATCCCGATGCATTTGATTCAAGTCGGGAAATCACGAAAATACTCAAACGCTGCCGGAAAAAAGGTGTGGTTGGATTTGGAGAATTGAAACCAAGAGACAAGAATGGGAAAGCCGGGATCCTGAGCCTGGATGACCCCTCCATGAAAAGACTCTATGCCGCTTGTTCCGATGTTGGTTTCCCCGTTTTGCTGCATATAGATGACAAACATGCAGTTGATGAAGTGGGACTCCCGGCAATGGAAAGGGTGTTGAAAGAATTTCCTGAAGTGGACTTTATCGGGCATGCCAATGGCTGGTGGAATTCAATTTCAGGTGACGTAACAGCATTAAAAGGATATGATAAAGGAAAAGTAACTGAAGGCGGAGCGGCAGTCAGGCTGCTTGAAGAATATCCCAATATGTATGCTGATTTGTCTGCCAATAGTGGATTGAATGCCATTACAAGGGATCCTGAATTTGGGATGAATTTTCTGAAGACCCATTCCGATAAATTGATGTTTGGCACCGATGCCCAGGGAGGTACAGGAAGGGAATCACATTTTGAATTCTTCGATGAAGCAGACCTGTCGCAGGATGAGAAATTAAA
Source organism: Bacteroides sp. (assembly GCA_011053095.1). GTDB lineage: Bacteria > Bacteroidota > Bacteroidia > Bacteroidales > SM23-62 > SM23-62. The sequence continues at coordinate 13,765 of DRHS01000262.1, read as the reverse complement.
AATATTCGGTGAAAACGCCCGGACCTTACTTAATATTTAATATCAACCATAAAACATTACAACAATGAAAAAAAACTATTTGAGACTCACCCTCCTGGCATTCATTACATTAATGCTAATCGCCTGCTGCCAAACCTCGGTTGATGGCCCCTGGCTGGCCACGGGAATTAAAATTGGTGAAGTAACCCAGACAGAAGCCATCGTATGGGTTCGCCTGACCCAAAACCCGCAGCGTGTCGGAAATGACGCCCCAATGCCGGATGTAAATTACAAGGACCCTGAAACAGGTGAAATGGTGGAGCGCAGAGGCAGACCAAATGTCGCTCCAGTGGTTACCTATCCCGAAGGATATGATATAAATAATGTAGAGGGTGCCACTCCCGGGAGTGAAGGAATGGTAAGGCTGAAATACAAAGAGGCTGGTGATGAGAAATGGGTGACAGGAGACTGGCATGCGGTTGATCCCGAAGCCACTTTTACACATCAGTTCATGCTTTCAGATTTAACTCCCGCAACCAGATATGAGTTACTTGTAGAGGCGAGTCCCACAGGCAAAAAAGTCAGTGCAAACATTGAGGGAAGTTTTGCCACTGCTCCCTCCGCCGATATGGCGGCAGAGGTCAATTTCATTGTTACAACGGGAACCTCATATGGAGATGTGGATAGTGATCAAGGATATAAGTTTTACCTGAGTTCCCTGAAGCTTGACCCTGATTTTTTTGTTCATACAGGCGACATAGTTTATTATGACGGTATGGGTAAAACTGCAGATATGGCAAGATGGCACTGGGACAGGATGTACAGCTACCCCAATAATATTGAGTACCACAGGCAGGTTGCAAGCTATTTCATTAAGGATGACCATGATACCTGGATGAATGACTGCTGGCCGGGCCAGGTCACCAAATTTATGGGTGAGTTTACCTATGAGGAGGGAACCCAGATCTTTCTTGATGAGGTACCCATGGGCAATAAAACATACCGCACATACCGCTGGGGAAAGGATCTTCAGATCTGGCTCGTAGAAGGCCGTGATTTCCGCAGCAAGAACATTGCCCCTGATGGACCCGATAAAACAATCTGGGGAAAAGAGCAGATGGACTGGCTTAAATCAACCATCGAAAACTCAGATGCAACATACAAAGTGCTAATAAGTCCCACTCCAATCGTTGGTCCCGACCGCGGAAACAAGAAGGACAACCATGCCAATATCGGATTTAAACATGAGGGCGACCTGGTCAGACAATACCTGAGTGAACAGAAAAACCTGGTAACGGCATGTGGAGACAGGCACTGGCAATACGTGTCGAAAGACCTGGAAACAGGCCTGCTTGAATTCAGCAGCGGTCCGGGAGGCAATGACCATGCCGGAGGATGGAGTCAGGACAACAGGCTTCCCGAACATATCTACCTGAATGTAGTCGGAGGATTTATGGAAGGTGCCATCACCCAGACCGATGGTACACCAAATTTGGTTTTCCGGCATTACAGCCCGGATGGTGAATTGCTGAATGAATTTATCGTACCTGCAGAATAAAATCGGAACTGAAAGTCAGGATAAACTTTTAAACCTAAATCAATGGATAGGCGAAAATTTATAAAGGACTCGGGGTATACCACCGGCATGATGGCCGTGGCACCCGTGGTTATCAAGGATTTTGTGGGAAAAAGTCCCAACGATACCCTGAATGTTGCCGTCGTAGGGATCAGCGGTAAAGACCGGCCCAGGGTCAGGGGAATGATAGGCGGCCGGGGAATGGTTCATGTTAACAACTATGCCGGTATCCCCAATGTAAGGATCACTGCCATCTGTGATGTAGATGAACGCTTGTTACCCGGTGCCTCAGCCGAGGTGGAAAAACTTTTTGAAAAAAAACCCCGCACGGAGGTTGATTTTAGAAAGTTGATCGAGGACAAGGATATTGATATTATATCTGTGGCCACCCCCGACCACTGGCATGCACTACAGACCGTTTGGGCCTGCCAGGCAGGAAAGGATGTGTACGTGGAAAAACCTGCCCATCAGTTGATTGCCGAAGGGAAAAAGATGATTGAGGCAGCCAGGAAATACGATCGTATTGTCCAGAACGGGATTACCTGGAGAAGCAGCACCTCCACCAAGGCAGGCGTTAAATTTTTGAGAGACGGCAAACTTGGAGAGGTGTATATGGCCAGGGGCATTGTACACCGTTACCGGCCAAGTATTGAGATTGTGGAGGACAGTCCCATTCCCGAAGGAGTACACTGGGATAAATTCCTGGGTCCAGCCCCCTACCGCCCGTTCAACCTGAACAGGTACATATACAACTGGCACTGGTTCTGGGATACAGGCACAACTGAATTCGGCAACAACGGTATATACCGGATGGACGGGGCCCGTTGGGCATTGGGTATAGATACGCATCCCGTAAAGGTTCAGTGCAGCGGGGGACTCTTCTTAAGAAAGGACGACCAGGAGGTGCCGAATATGATGACAGCCACCTATGAATACGAGGATGGCAGGATCATTCAGAATGAGTTCAGGGGACTCTACACCAATCCCGAGGGAGTGGAAAGACATAATGGGACTTTCCTCTACGGCGAGGATGGATGGATGGCCATGAACGGAGGTAGTTTCAAAACCTATTTTGGGAAAAATAATGAACCGGGTCCATCAATGTCAGACAGCGATCTCCCCGATGAAGAAAAAACCAATGGCTGGAAAAACTTCGTCGATTGTGTAAGAAGCCGGAAGGTGGAGGATCTTGACTGCGATGTCGCGGAAGGCCATTTGTCAGCCAGCATAGGCCACCTCGGAAACATTGCCTACCGTGCCGGACGCAAACTGGAATTTGACCCGGCAACTGAGAAATTTGTCAATGATCCTGAGGCGGATAAACTCCTGACCAGGGATTACCGTGCTCCATACCTCATGCCTGATAAAATATAGACAAACAACCATGAAAAATATTTTTTCCAGAAGGAATTTTATCCGAACCGCTGCTCTATCCGGAACAGCATTCGCAGTCCCCGGAAACATCAGCGCCGTTTCCCCATCAAAAGGCCTTGAACCTTTTAAGCTGAATGAAAATCCATTAAAGCTGGGTGTCATGACCTATACCCTTGCCAAGGAATGGGATATTGAGACCATTATAAAGAACCTCAGCGAGGCAGGTTACCAGTCCGTTGAACTGCGCACCACCCATGCCCACGGCATAGAGGTAACGATGAGCAAGAAAGAACGCGCAGAGGTAAAGAAACGGTTCGAAGATTCCCCGCTTGAGGCCATCAGCCTGGCAAGTGCTTTCAAGTACCATTATGAGGATCAGGCTGAACTGAAGAAAAACATCGAGGGGACCAAGGAATACACCTTACTCGCCCGCGATGTCGGGGCTCTTGGATTCAGGGTCTTCCCAAATGACCTTCCGGAAGGTGTACCGGTGGAAAAGACAAAAGAACAGATCGGAAAAGCCCTCGCCGAAGTCGGTGAGTTTGCCTACAACGAGGGTGTAGAGATACGGGTATGCGTCCACGGGAAAGGAACAGCCTTTGTCCCCATCATCAAGGAAATAATCGACTATTCCGACAGTCCCCATGTATACGTAAACTGGAACTGCACGGCAGGCGATGTAGAGGGAAAGGGACTCGAATACAATTTTAACCTGATCAAGGACAGGATAAAGAGCCTTCATATGCATGAGCTCTGGGATGAATACCCATACAGGCAGCTTTTCAGCCTGCTATCAGAAAATAACTTTACCGGGTATTGCAATGCAGAGATATCCGGTAATGAGGACCCCGTTAGATTTATGAAGTACTACCGCGGATTGTTCCTTGCGCTTCAGGACGCACTTTAGATAATTAATATGCCAGGGCAGATACAGGTTACAACTCCCGAATTTTTATGTTCCGGAATGCCACCTCGTTGTTATGATCCTGTAAAAGAATATGGCCTTCCTCCACCTCTCCAAAGTTCTCAATATCCTTGAACTTGCTGCTGGCAACACCTTCCCTGAAATCCTTCCCTCCCCTCTTGTATTCCAGGATCATGTTCCCATTCAGCCAGTGCTGTACCTTATTTTTCCTGGATACGATCCTCACCTGGTTCCATTCACCTAATGGGGCAGGATTAACCAGTTCTTCATTGGGGGGCAGAATTTCATACAAAGAACCAAGTGTTGTTTCCAGATTGGTACCCGGATGCAAATTCGCAGTCTGGAACTCCAGTCCCAGAACCTGCCCCTCCCTGTACTCATTTTCAAGAACGTAATACTTGATCCCGCTGTTCGCCTCATGCTCTTTAACCCTGAATTCAACCTTCAGATCAAAATCACTGTACTTCTTTTCGGTGATTATATCTCCACCCCTCTCCCCTGTAACGAGAATCATCCCGTCCATAAATTCCCATCCTTTCTCAGGAAATTTTTCCTTGTTTGTTCCCCGCCATCCGGTATTGCTTTTGCCGTCAAACAGCAGAACCCAGCCTTCGCTTACCTCATCATTTGTAAGTTGGTTGGGACCGGAAACAACCTGGGCCAGACCCGTACTTCCTGCAAACAGTATCAGGCAGGCTGCCAGCAGAATGGTTCCAAAATTCAGATTTCGTAGTTTCATAATTGTCAGTTTAGTATTGTGCTGTACATCAACGGATAACAGCCTCAGACCCCCTCCCAAAATATGCAGATTATCAGTGTTTTAAATATAGCTTACAATTGTCTCAAATCAAAATTATTCACTAATTTAATGGACAATATTTATCCCTAAAAACATTCAAGATATGTCGAATTGTAGCAAATCATTTTTACGGTTAGTCCCCCTTACGATACTGCTTGCATTTTTCAGTACCGGATCTTCTTTTGCACAGGAGGAATCAGGAGAGAAAAACGATTTTACCAAATACGAAAATAAGTATAGCTGGGAGGTTTCCAGGGAACTGATTGACAGGCGTGCCGACAGGCGTCCCCAGAATAATTTTGATGAGGCCCTGGTGCCAGACTATACATTGCCGGACATCTTCACGGGATCCGTCGGACAAACGAAGCAAGTTACGGGTGCGATGAATACCGGAGCCTGGGAAAAGGAGCGCCGCCCCGAACTACTAAATCTTTTCCGCAGCGAGGTCTATGGTTTTGCTCCACCAAAACCTGATGACCTCAGCTTCAGGATTGTTGAGACTGACCCTATGGCAATGGACGGGAAGGCAACGATGAAACATATTGCCATTAGTTTTACTGTTGAGGGTGAATCCTTCAGCTTTCCTTTGATTCTGTTTCTGCCAAATAACCGTAAGGGCGGTTCTCCGGTATTTTTACTGCTCAGCCATCGCGACAGTGAGAATACGGATCCGGAACGCATAATCATCTCAGATTTCTGGCCGGCTGAGTACCTGATCCAACGGGGATATGCCATAGCAGCTGTCAATGTTGCTGCAGCTGTCGACCCGGATAAACCCGAGGCCGTCACCGGTGTACGGGAATTCTACAGGCATCACTACCCGGAGCCGGATAAGTTTACATGGGGAACAATCAGCGCATGGGCATGGTCCGGATCTCGTGCAATCGATTACTTTGAGACAGATCCCGGCATCAATATGGAGCAGATTGCCGTAGTGGGACATTCACGGGGTGGAAAAACCGCCTTATGGGCCGGTGCCCAGGACAAAAGAATTTCGCTTACATGTTCAAATAACGCAGGAGAAGGCGGTCCTGCTCTCAGCAAACGCCTGTTTGGCGAATATGTCCGCGATCTTAATTCAAAGTTTCCACACTGGTTTACCGATAATTACAATGCCTATTCCGACAAAGAAATTTCAATGCCCTTTGACCAACACATGGTAGTGGCACTGGTTGCACCCCGGGGTTACCATGGAGCGGATGCTACGGAAGACCTCTGGGCCGATCCAAGAGGATCCTGGTTGTCTCTGCTTGAAGCATCCGGGGTTTGGGAGATGTACGGAGAAGGACCGGCACTGAAGGACGAAATGCCCCTTGTAAATGATTTAATGATCCGTGGTCCGGTCGGATATCATCTTCGTGAAGGGGGACATAACCTTACAAAATTCGATTGGAAACTTTACCTCGACCATGCAGATGCACTCTTCCAAAAAGAGCAGAATACGAATATCTACAGTCTGCCGCTGCTGGTTGGAGAAGTAAGTCAGAGCACTGCTATTTTTCAGTCCCGCTTATGTGCTCTTGACACTCTGATCTATAAGGATATTCATGATGCTGATGGAATTTACCAGACGGACATGCCCGGAAAAAAAGGCATTGCCATGTTTGAAGTATCAAAGGATAAGTCCTTCACCCAATCAATAAAAACAGGCTGGATCGAAGCGAATGAGGAAGGCGATTTTATCGTGAAACATAAGGTATCCGGACTTGAACCTGGTACAACCTATTATTACCGCCTCCTGTATGGCAGGAAAAGTACAAATCCGAAAACAAGTGGGGTAAATAAATTCTCAACACTGCCTTCTGCAGATTCAAGAACCGGGACAGACTTTATTATGGTTACCGGATCTAATCTGGAACGTTTTTACCTGGGTGGTGGATTTGGAAAATCTTCCGACCAGGGATTAGAAGCATACATGGAAAATGATAAATATGAAGGATTCCCCGGTTTTGAAACCATAGCCGAAATGAATCCGGATTTTTTTATTGGTAACGGGGACAATGTTTATTACGATCATCCTCCTTCTCATAAAGCAAAAACCCAACAGGAGCTGAGAGCCGATTGGCACAGGCAGTTTGCCATGCCCCGCATCAGGGAAATGTTCAGTCATGTGCCAACCTACTGGCTGAAAGACGATCATGATCACCGTTTTGACGATTCGGATACCGTTAAAGCAAATAAGAAGTTCGGGCCTCTGCCTTCCCATGAACTGGGAGTAAAAACCTTCCTTGAACAGGTTCCTGTAGTGGATCCGGAAGAGGAAAACCCGGTAACATTCAGGACGATACGGGTAAATGCCCTTTTGCAACTGTGGATGTTGGAAGGAAGGGATTACCGGAGTCCGAATGCCATTTCGGATGGACCCGAAAAATCTATCTGGGGTGAGACCCAGAAAGAATGGCTTAAATCAAGCCTGCTGGAAAGCAATGCTGTATTTAAAATATTAGTGACACCAACTCCCATGGTAGGTCCTGACGGGGCCAGCAAAATAGACAGCCACGTTAATCTGGACGGATTCCGGAATGAAGGGGATGAATTTTTTAAATGGCTTAAAAAAAATGGCTTCCTGAAAGAGAACTTTTATATTATCTGCGGGGACCGGCACTGGCAGTATCATGCCATACACCCCTCCGGATTTGAAGAATTCAGCTGTGGAGCCCTGGTCGATCAGAATTCCCGTATGGGAGTTGACCCTGGAGATCCCAAATCAACCGATCCAAAGGCTAAGGTTAAACAACCCTATACTTCAGCCAAACCGAGCGGGGGATTTCTCAAAGTGAGTGTGGAACCGGGGAATGCAAAGGATGCTGACAGAATATCATTTATATTTTACGATGAACTCGGTACTGAACATTACCGGGAAACTAAAAATGCCGGTGTAAAATAGAAACCAGCTGTCCTAATTATTCGCTTACCTATCCTCCGGTTCGCTGTATTCGAAGGCTCCTATGTCAGGTTTTCCATCGCTGATACTGCTTCCCCAGTAATCAAGTCCCCCGTTATCCGGAAATATAAACCCGGCATCAATACATGGTGAACCCGGTTTGAACTTATAGCCTGAAACCGTGTGGATTCCAAATCCACCGCTTCCGGGATCGACAAGCAAGGGATCTTCTGTAATTTTTTTCGGATCATCGGGCTCGCCTTCGGGATGGATTCCGAAAAATAAATTGGAACTGAAATTGCGTTTGGTTCCCTTCTCCCAGCTATAGGTAGCATCTTTGCTCATGTTGACAATGATGTTATTGTAGAAATAGTAGGTCTTGTCCTTTTCGCGGCGTTCATCGATTATCCGGGGACTCAAACCCTCCCCCACAAAAATCACATTGTTATAAATATAGACGCTTTTAAAAGCATAATTCGGGCAGATAATAATGCCCCTGTCATTCTGGCTGATATTGTACCGGCATATCACGCCGCTGTCTGGAGCAGTGGTGCATATCCAGAACAACCCGTGTGCATTATCATGGCTGTAGCTGTATTGAAAAATGCAATTGGGACTGCTAAGGTCAGCATCGTACATACTTCCGTCGTAGGCCTCCCCCCTGTTCAGATAACCCTCATTGAACTGAAAAACAGTGCCGTTGCAGCTGCGGGAAAACATTGTATTGCCATGCCGCTTAGACGGATCTACAGGTTCCCCTGTAAGAGCGGTTAAGCTCAAAGCAGTCTCATAGCAAACATTGTACTCAACCACACAGGTAGAATCACAGAGCCTGACAATCATGGCATTCTTTGATATATGATGTACGGTGTTCTTCCGTATGCGCAGATTCGTAAATTTCTTTTCATGAAATGATCCTGTGCCCGGGTAATCGCCCATCCCTGTTTGATTATTTGTAACAATACCCTGGTTGTAGATATGATGAATATTACAGCCCTCAATCAGAATGTCGTCGAATCTTGTCGGTTTTACGGTATCGCTGACAGTGGCTATATAAATTCCGGCTGTACGTTTTTCCCTCTTGCCATGTCCCTCAATGCCCATGATATGATGAATGTGCAGATTCTTCAGATAGATATGCTGTACAAGTCCCCAGTCAGAAGCCTTTACCTCAACTCCCCTTCGATCTCCCTGCTCCATGGCATAGTTGGTTAACTCAAGGTTATTGATCTCCCAGAAGGACTGGTTGTACAGACTGATGACACCTTTTCCGGTCATGCCCGCCCCATCGATAACAGGCAATGTGCCCTTCCCGTATTTATCAATCACAATCGGCCGGCCCTTTACACCAGATCCCTGCGGGGAAAGATGTCCGGTCCAGCCACAACCCGATTTGAATAGAATCTCATCTCCTGGTTGGTATACCATACTGTTTACTTTCTCAAGGCTTTTCCAGGCTGAATTGACTGATGATCCATCAAAATTATCACTGCCCTTCTCTGCATCTACATACCAGGTCGTAGCTGTAATTGCTGCGGGTAACATCAATGATCCAAGCAGAATACAGAGTAAATATTGTTTTGTTGTCTTTACATTCATAGCTTTTATTAGATTTGTCAGGACTAATTTAATGATTTAGAATGTTCCGGGGTACCTCATTTCTGATAATTCTGTTATTAGCAACCTCAATTTCGGCACAGGACCGGGTTCTGAGATTCAGGCATTTAATGGACAGGGATGATCTTTCAAGTAATTCCGTGCTGTCAATCTGCCAGGATTACAGGGGATTCATGTGGTTTGGTACAAGAGATGGACTAAACCGTTATGACGGATATGAATTCAGAACCTATTATAATGATCCGGACGATTCAACCTCGATAAGTGCTAATCATGTTAATGTAGTTTTTGAGGACAGTCAGCAAAATCTCTGGATTGGAACTTCAACCGGGGTGAACCGGTTTGACAGGGAGAAGGATCGATTTGTCAGAATTGAACTCGGTAGGGGAATCTACTCATTATCAAATGAGTATATTAAATCCATCAAGGAAGACCGGGAAGGAAACATCTGGGTAAGTACTTCATCAGGATTCAATATAATAAATCCAGAGACCGGTAGGATCAAACATTTCCTAACTGTAACCGATGAGGAAAACAATGAAATAAGGCTGAATGTTGAGAGCACTACTGATGACAGTCGGGGAAATAATTGGATATGCAGCAGAACAGGCCTTTATATGCTTATTGATGACAAAATAACACCTTACCCTCTGAAATCTTCCGGAAATACTAATGAAGATATATGGACGCGGGAATTGATGGAGGACAAAGAGGGTAATTTGTGGATAGCCACCGAAAGAAACGGAGTTTTTCGTTTAAATTATTCGACAAACGAAATTACTAATTATAGACAGGAACAGGGCCAGAACTCAATTATCAATAACAGGGTCAGGACTATATTTGAAAACCCGGATGGAACTATCTGGTTCGGCACCCGAGAGGGCTTAAGTGTATTTGATCCTGAAACGGGAAAGTTTCAAAATTTTGAGAATAATAAATATAACCCTTCTACAATAAGCCATAATTCCGTCAGGGATATAGCTGGTGACCATGAACAGGGAATATGGATCGCTACATATGCTGGCGGGGTCAATTATTATCATGCCAATAACAATATCTTCCATCATGTGAAAGAAGAATTTGGCGGAACGAATACCCTGGCATATAGTAGTATATCATATCTGTATAAAGACAGGAAAAATATACTCTGGATAGGAACTGAGGGCAAGGGACTGAATGCACACGATGAGAGTCAGGGCGGCTTCCGTCAATTTATCAATTCAGGCAGTGACGAGCATATAGGCCTTGACAACATAAAATCAATTTCGGATGCGGATAACGGAATTCTATGGCTGGGATCAGTGGGAGGATTAATAAGGTTTAATATCCGGACTGCGGAGTTTATTAATTACTTCCATGATCCGGCTGATACAAATTCACTCAGTTTCAACCAGGTTCATTCTACAATTATTGATAGCAGGGGAAATCTCTGGGTTGGGACCAATGGGGGTGGATTAGACAGGTATATTCCGGATATTAACGGATTCCTCCATAATATGCATAGTAATGATCCCTCCAGCCTTATTCACAATAACATCGATGTCTTGCTGGAAGATTCCGAGGGTAAAATATGGATTGGAACCCAGGCAGGATTGGATTGTTTCGACCCGGATAAAAACCGGTTCCTTAAGTTTCCGGATATATTTGGGGAAAGGAGGATTATGCCCAGAGGTTCCAGGATACTGGCTCTTTTTGAAGACAGCCGTGGAAGACTCTGGGTAGGTACCGAGGGCAAAGGATTGTTACTTCTCAACAGGCATAATTATTCCTTCAGCAGCCTTACTACGAAGGACGGATTGCCTAATAATGTTGTAAATGCAATCATTGAGGATGAAAATTCCGACCTGTGGATCAGTACAAACAGAGGCATATCAAGGATTTCATATGAAGAGAGCCTGGGGGATGAGGAGACTGAGATCATCATCAGGAATTTTAACGAAAGTGAGGGACTGCAGGGACTGCAGTTTTATCCACGCTGTGCACTAAAAGATAAGGAAGGAAGGATTTATTTTGGAGGTATTAATGGTTATAATGTATTTCTTCCCGATGAAATTTCCTATACATCTCTAACGCCAAGTATAGTATTCACCGATTTCAGGAACAAGTTTGGTTCAGCTAAAATCGGCGAAGAGGGATCGCCCCTGGATAAAGCCATAAGCGAAACCAGGGAAGTTACACTTGAATACAGCCAGAGGGAATTTTCCGTGTCATTTGCCGGGTTGAATTATTTGAATCCGGAAAATATTTATTATTCCTACACCATCGAAGGCAGTGATGGTTACTGGAATAATCTTGGAAATCAGAGAACAATAACATTTGCTTCATTAACAGCCGGTGACTATGAGTTAATGGTTCGGGCCTCGGATGACCCCAATAATTGGGGAGAAGAATACTCCTCCCTGATGATTACTGTACTGCCACCTCCCTGGAGATCGTGGTGGGCATACCTGCTTTATGCCATGATTGGCCTCGGGATTTTCACCGGAATCATGCTCTACTATAACAGGTGGTTCCGAATGAAAAATGAGCTGGCCATCGAACTTCTTAATAAAGTAAAGGAGGAGGAACTTCACCAGATCAAGACAAGGTTCTTCACGGATATATCACATGAATTGCGGACACCGCTTACCTTAATAATTGCCCCGCTTGAGAATCTTATTTCAGATCTGAAGGAAAACTTCAGGTTGAGAAACCAGCTAATGATGATACAGCGAAACGGGAAAAAGATGCTGGTCCTCATTAATCAGTTGCTGGATCTGCGAAAATTTGAAACAGGTCATATGGAACTGCAGGCTGCCCGTGGAAACATTTCCCGGTTTATCCGTGAAACTACACTTTCATTCCGGGAACTGGCAAAGGTAAAAGGCATTCAATTTAATTTTACAGCATCCAAACCTGTCATCGAAGGATGGTACGACAGGAATAAACTGGAAATCGTACTGTATAACCTGCTCTCCAATGCATTCAAAGCAACCGGTACAGGGGGGGTGATTGAGGTGCAGGTATCTGTGCTATTAAGGGATTCGGAAGAGTTCAGTGATTTGAATGAAAAAAATGATCTCCCTGTAATAACAGATGAATTTGTCAGAATCCAGGTGAGAGATTTTGGTAAGGGCATACCCCCCGAACTTCTGAATAAAATATTCGACAGGTTCTATCAGGTAGATAACCGTGAAAACGGTAGTGCATTAAGCTCCGGAGTGGGACTCGATCTTACCAAACGCATGGTGAGAATCCATAATGGAACCATCACTGCCGAAAGTGTTGAAGTCAAAAAAGATATTCCCGGAAGAACGGTCTTTACCATAATTCTGCCTCTTGGAAAGGCACATTTGTATCCTGGTCAGGTACTGGAAGATTTCCGCACAAGTGAGGACCGTTCCCTGTATCAGAAAGAATTATTGAATACAGAGTTTCTTGATGACCAGTCAGAGTCCACCCGGGAAGACCTGGACAGGATCCTGGATACGAGAGAGGATATCCCATTGATGGTGGTTGTGGAGGACAACAAAGAGGTTTGTTTCTTTATACGGGATTTGTTTAAGGATAAATTCAAGGTACATACTGCATTTGACGGCAAAGAAGGCTGGGACCTGGTATTGAAAATTATCCCAGATATTATAATAAGCGATGTAATGATGCCCAAACTTGATGGAATTGAACTTTGCAGGCTCATCAAAACTGACAAGCGCTTAAGCCATATACCCATCATTCTTCTCACAGCCAGGACTGCAGTGACATTCAAATATGAGGGACTGGAAACTGGTGCCGATGATTACATTCAGAAACCTTTCAGTTCCGAATACCTGGGCATCAGAGTAAGAAATCTACTCCAGCAACGCAGGCTGATGCAGGATCATTTTTACCGTGATAGTTTGATTAATCCTGAAGAGCTTGCCATTACATCGGTTGATGAGAAAATCCTGAGCAACGCAATCCGGATAATTGAAGAAAACATTTCCGATCCTGAATTAAATGTAGAAAAGCTAAGCCTCGAGATTGGACTCAGCCGAGTTCATTTTTACAGGAAAATTAAATTTCTTACAAATCTTACAGCAGTCGAATTCATTCGGTCAATTCGTTTGAAAAAAGCTGCTCAGCTATTGGAACAGGGTAAGATAAATGTATCTGAAATCAGGTACATGGTCGGTATTCAGGATGCAGAATATTTCAGGAATACTTTCAAGAAACAATTCGGCCTGACACCAAGGGATTACGCCAATCAGCATACTCCATCCCATTGATCAGGGTCACCTTCAGGATTCCCTCTAATAAAGGCATTTTCATCCATTTGTAACATTTACCCGCCTTACTGGTAACATTTACCCTACTCGCGTATTGGTGTTTGGTTTAAAATTACATTATGAATTGTTACATCCCAAAATCAATCTCAAGAATTACTAAACTTTTTTAAAATGAAATGTCTTTTACTAACCTAAATTTGAGTCCACTCCGAAAAGTCCTGAGCGAGTATAAAAGATTAATAGTCAGATATTTAGTTGTATAATTAGATAATTATTCGTATCTTGATTCATTAGCTTAATGAACATATTATGTTTAGAAAATCACCAGAAACAGCCCAATTAAATGTCTTCACATCACCAGGATCGT
>DRHS01000261.1 GCA_011053095.1 Bacteroides sp. | reverse complement strand
TAAAGAGCGGCACAAGAAGATGGATAAAACCTATGTTAAGTATCGCATCGTTACTCCTGAGGGCCCGTTAGAGGTCCTGGAGATGGATATTAAGTATGTTTGGGTCACCAAAGAGAGACGGTATGCTTTCATTCTAACGGTCATAGATACTTTTACCCGGTTTGTTTTGCATTGGCAGGAGGGTTTTACAATGAAATCCCGCCAGGTTAAACAGGCTTGGGAAGAGGTCATAGCAAATTACCTTCAGCCAGCAGATCTTCTTCGCAAACAAATCCATATTGAAATCAGGAATGACAACGGACCACAATTTGGAGTCAAAATCATACGGAAGTTTTTTGAGGAGAATCATCTCAATCAAGTATTCACCCATCCTTATACGCCTCAGGAAAACGGCCATATTGAAAGCTTTCATTCAATCCTGTCCAGGGCAATAGGCAACCAGGCATTCTGGGATATGGAAGCACTAACAACCAGGTTGACGATTTTCTATGAAAAATACAATAATGTACGCCTGCATGGGTCCATTGCCAACTTGTCCCCCAGGGTGTTCTGGGATCTGTGGCAGGAAGGTAATATCACTCGAAGAGTGTTGAAGAATAAAAAGGTGAAATTCAATCTTAATATCCCTTATCAACAGCTATCGGGCAATATGAACCTAAGGGAAGTTCCTTGCTCTCAGACGAAAACCCTCGATGGGTTTGAAGATGAGAAAATAAACGAAATGTTCGGCGCCGAATCATTTCTACAACCATCGGTGTAAAAATCACCGTCGGTCGTTCCTTGCTGGTGCAATATTATGAAGAAATATCGCTATTATTGAGTACCAAAAGTAAATTGTCCGATTAATAGGGGGCTTAACCAACCTTTTGGTGTCAATAAAATATACAAAGGATTATTACTGTACTGAAGCGACCGGCAGTGAAAATCCTGGACAACCCCAACAATATCAGGATTTTCCTCGTTATATATTTTTTGAAAGGTCTCATTAACAACATAATATCTGATAGAATCCGTAAAAGTGTTATCACCTGAACTTTTATCAAGAGGAATATGATCCAGTATTTCGCTACCCTGAGTAAGCTTCAATCCGTACACCTCAAAAAATTCCCGATTGGCCCTAAAATTATCTAAATGAAGGCCATGAAATTCTGAATCCGGATTATCAACCGGTTCGAAATTCTCTACCATGTTTCCCGGCACCATGTTCGAAAAACATGCCTTTTCAATTTCGGTGTATTTTTCGAGCCTTGATAATAAAAGTCTCTTATGCTCTATCGACATTTTGCTCACCTTCCCCCATATAGTCCAGACAATACGCTCAGCGTTGAATCCCAGGTCCTGTTCCTTCATATACCTGATCTGGAGATGCATGACCAAAATCCCTATCATAAGTATGACAGCCGAAGCAAACTGTATCGTCATCAGTATCCTTCGGGTAAGGAGTCCACCGAAACTTCTTCTTGAATAACCTGAAATCGCCATAACCGGATTTCCGGAAGACATCCGGATGGCCGGATATATCCCTGACAGGATGCCAATGACAAGAATGGCAAGAAGTCCCAGGATCCAGGCCTGGGGATAATTCAGGAAATACAGGTTAATATCCGCCTGGAGCATACGGTTGAAGGTCTGAAAAAGCAATTGCAGGATGGTTAAGGCTATCAGGAAGGAGAGAAAGGTGGTGATGATGGATTCTGTCAGAAAATAAAGGATCAGTTTAAACCTTGATGAACCGACGATCTTTCTCAGGACAATCTCCCTTCTGCGTGAGGATGCCCTGGCCAGGGTAAGATTGATATAGTTAATAATACCCAGCAACAGGATGGTCAGGCCCAGTAGGAAGAAATTCAGCACTACATTCCTGTTGCCGCGTTTCAAGCCATCTATATTCGTATCCGAACCAAAGAAATACACATCCTTCAGCGGACAAAGGAATATTCTCGGTTCATCAGTCCAATTCGGCCACTTCTTTAACCGTAATTGAAACAAAGCATCTTTGATCTTGCTTTCAACCTCCTCCCGGTCTGCATTTTTACTCAGTTTAATATATATGGGGCGCTTGTGCCCTGTCCAGGACTGAAGGGATCTCCCGGGAAATTGTGATTCCCACGTACTTGCCGATACCAGCATTTCAAAATTCAAATGTGTGTTCAGGGGATCTTTAACTACTCCGGTGACGGTCATTGATTGATCGCTACCACTATACACGGTTTTACCAACAGGGTTTTCAGAACCGAAAAGCATTTCCGAGATGCTCCGGGTAAGTACAACGGAGTAAGGATCCCTGAGGGATGTACTGGGATCACCCAGCAGGTAATCCTGTGGGAATATTTCCTGGAAGCCGGAATCTACTTGCATACCATATCTAATGAATATCTGTTTTCCAGGTTTTCCTGATTCATCAAAAACTGTAAGATAATTCTTGGCACGACCATCTTTAATACGAGTCACATCCTGAATCTCGGGTATTTATTCCAGGAGCATCGGTGCCAGGGGCCAGGGAAGCTTAGCCTTACTGCCGATTGATTTCTCTAAGTCTTCAATCCTGTATATCTGTTCATGGTTTTCATTTAACCTGTCCACTGTAAGTTCATCGTACAGATAAAGCGTTACCAGGGTGAAAAAAGTCACCCCTATGGACAGACTGGTGATCTGTATAACAGACTGTATCCTGTTCCTGATGATATACCTTAAGGCGGTAATGAAGTAATTGCGGAGCATGGTTTGTGGCTTTAGGGTTATTGATCATTGATTGATCAGATTAATCCAACTTGTATGCCAGAAAGCTGAATTGTCTATTTTACAACAAGTTACAAAAAATTATCACATCTTGTAGTTGGATTTTGTCTCATTATGACACAAAAAATCGTGTCAGATTGAGACAGGTACTAACTTGTTCATTATTTGGAAAAAGAAGACCGCAAGGAAATTACAAAGCTGGTAAAAGAGGAGAAAATTGATGTTACTGCTGTATTGTCTATGTACCTACGCAGTCTAGCTATCCCAGGATGAAATCCGCATCAATATCAAGTTTTTGATTGAGGAGTCTGGCAACTTTTAGTGTGGGTTCAGCTTTTCCGGTCATGTATTCACTGATTCTGGAGGGACTAACCCCAAGAAGCTCGGCGAGCTCCTTCTGGGAAATTCCCCTTTCTACCATTTCATCCTTTATGATTTCTGCCAGCGTTGGCATTTCGACAGGATAATATTTCTCTTCGTATTCTTCGACCAAGTCAGAAATGATATCCAGTTCTACCAGATTCCTATCATCTGACGGCGTTTCATTGCTTACAAGAGGAAGAAGTTCTTCAATCCGCTCAATTAAAACATCGTATTGTCGTTCATCTTTAATTTCAGCCATGATTTAAACTGTATTGCAGTTAATCTTTTCGTATTCCGAATGAGTTCCAATGAATCGTACATATACCTTCTGTTTACAAAAATTGATTAATGCAACCAGCCTGTATTTATTACCGGAAATATTAAAAACATATCGATCATCACCTACATAGTCGACTCCTGAAAACTTTCTTTTTATTTCATTCAGGTTATTAAATTTACCTTTTTTCATCCATTTGTACCATCTACCGAGTTTAACAACAGAATCCGGATGATCTTTGATAAATTCTTTTATGCGTTTGTAAGATATCACATGCATGTATTTTGCAATTACAAATTACGAAATAAAAATCTATATATCAAAATCATCCTCCCCATGCTTTGCGGTCAAGACTTCGATAATTAATTGCTTCTGCAAGGTGTTGGGGTTGGATATTTTCAGCTGCATCCAGATCAGCAATTGTTCTTGAGACTTTCAGTATCCTGTCGTAGGCCCTGGCGGATAGATCCAGCTTTTCCATTGCCGTTTTTAGCAGAGCTGAGCCGGCCGCTTCCGGCTGACAGTGCCGAACCATGAGGCTGGCTGTTAACTGTGCATTGCAATGCACTTCCTGATTTTCATGATATCGTTCCAGCTGGATTTGCCTGGCAGAAATCACACGCTTATGAATATCACTGCTGGATTCAATAATTCCAAGGTTTGACAAAGGCTGAGAGGGATTTTCCGAGAGGTCATGAAATGGAACTGGAGTAACTTCAATATGGATATCAATACGGTCAAGAAGGGGACCCGAGATTCGTGACAGGTATTTCTGAACTGCTCCCGGGGGACATTCACACTCCCGGTCGGGGTGGTTGTAGTAGCCACAAGGACAAGGATTCATCGATGCCACCAGCATGAAGCTTGCCGGGTACTTTACGGTAAATTTGGCCCTGGAAATAGTCATTGTCCTTCCTTCCATGGGCTGGCGCAGTACCTCAAGTACATTTCTCTTAAACTCCGGCAACTCGTCCATAAACAGAACTCCATTATGAGCAAGGGATATCTCACCAGGCTGAGGATAGGCCCCGCCGCCAACAAGTGCTGTATCCGAAATCGTATGATGTGGGTCACGAAAGGGACGTGATGAAACCAGGGATCCATTGTTGTTGAGTTTCCCTGCTGCTGAATAAATTTTTGTGGTTTCAATTGATTCTTCCGGAGAAAGCGGTGGCAGAATTGTTGGTAATCTCCTTGCAAGCATGGTTTTGCCGGAGCCCGGGGGACCGATAAGTAGTATATTATGTCCTCCACTCGCAGCGATCTCCAGTGCCCGTTTCACATTTGACTGGCCTTTTACCTCTGAGAAGTCCACCCCGAAATCTACCTGATCCGTCATGAAATCAAACGAATCTTCAGGGCTGACCGGCTGAAAACCAGGTTCGCCCTCAAGAAAGGATACAACCTGCGAAATATTATCCATACCGTAAACCTCTATTCCATCGATGACCCCTGCCTCAGGTGCATTTTGGACCGGAAGGATTATTCCCCTGAAACCCTGTTCCCTTGCATGGATAGCCATCGACAAAACACCTTTAACCCTTTCGAGGTTACCGTCAAGCGATAATTCACCCATGAGAACATATTCAGGCAGTCTTTCAGAAGTGATTACTCCGGATGCTGCCAGAATACCGATAGCCAGCGGGAGATCATATGCTGAACCTTCCTTCCGGAGATTCGCAGGCGCCATATTGATGACCACCCTCTTTTTTGTAAGCTCAAATCCGCTGGCTTTCAGGGCCGATTCGATGCGCCGTTGGCTTTCTTTTACGGCAGAATCAGGTAATCCCACAAGGAAAAAATTAATCCCCTGAGAGATATCCACCTCAATTGTCACAGTGGAAGCCCCAATCCCCTGCAGAGCGGAAGCGTAACATTTGACCAGCATTAATGCATTTTCAACTTAATGTCACCCGGGCACATATCTCGGCAGCCAATCCATAAGATTTTATAATTTTACCAGGTATGAGAAAAAATTTACCACACATCCTGATGCTGGCTATATTCCTGCCGGCTTTGACTCTGGTTTACGGACAGGTGTCTCAAGGTGGACAACCGTATTCATTGTATGCCAACCTGAAATCTGCTCATGAACTCCCTCTCATTGATATTACACCCCCGAAGAACACTGATCTTCCAGAGGAAAACGCTCAGGACAGGGCACTGTACAGGGTGGCAATCGGTAATGAAGTTGATATTGAGCTAAGCAGGGATGGCCATTGGGAAAGCATTCCAGGCGAAGGAAGAGTTTGCCGGTTGAATATCCGCTCAGCAGGGGCAAAAGCTATTCATATATTTTTCGAGGAGTACGCATTACCTGAAGGAGGAGAACTTTTCATTTACAATAAGGACCAGAGCCGGATACTTGGAGCTTATACTGCCTCCAACAACAGGCCATCCGGTAAGCTTGCCATTCAGGCCATTCCCGGTGAGGAGATATGTATCGAATATTTTGAACCCGAAGGTGCTGACTTTCCTGCCGTACTCAGGATAGGTAATATTGGACATAATTACCGGGAAAACATTCTTTACGATGTCTCAGGATTTGGTGATTCCCAGAAATGCAATAAGGATATTAACTGCACACAGGCTGCTGACTGGCAAACTGAAAAAAGAGCTGTTTGTAAAATCCTTTATAAAAAAAACAATGACAACTATTACCTTTGTACAGGAGCTCTCATCAACAATGCAAGAAATGATGGATCACCCTACTTCCTGACAGCGAATCATTGTGTCTCATCAAATACAGAAGCAGAATCAATCGTGCTCTATTTCAATTATGAGAGTCCCACATGCAACGGTCCCGAGGGCAGTGATAAGCAAACTGTTTCAGGATCCAGTATCCTTGCTACCACCTACAGGCTTGATTTCAGCCTTGTTGAACTCAGCGAGAAGCCGCCACTCTCATACGAACCCTGGTATGCCGGCTGGGATGCAAGGGATCAGCCACCCGACAAGGTCGTCACTATCCACCACCCTGCAGGGGATGTCAAGAAAATATCAAGTTTTACAAAAAGTCCTGTTACCGGAGATTTCACATATCTGTACGACTATGACGACAGTACCCACTGGTATATTAATGACTGGACTCTTGGCATAACGGAAGGGGGATCTTCAGGCTCGCCACTGTTCAACAGCAAGGGACAAATTGTAGGGGACCTTACCGGGGGTAGTTCTGTCAGTAACTGTACCTCATCCGATGCATATTATGCCAAGTTCTCCGATTCATGGGCGGACTACACCAATCTCACAACCCACCTTAAACCCTGGCTGGATCCTGACAGTACCGGTGTAATGGCAATTGAGGGATACGACCCTCTGGTTCCTTCCGGTGTTGAAGATTTTGAGGCGAAGGATTTCAATGCAGGTCTGCAATTCGAAGTTTACCCGAACCCGGCGGGGGACTACCTGAACATTAAGTCCAAAAATCGGACGGTATCCGGGTACACAGTGGAATTACTTGATCTCTCCGGTAAACTAATTCGAAGGAAGCAGGTTGATAATCAAAGGGCTGAAGTACGCATGCAGGTGTCATCTTTTCAAAATGGATTTTACCTGCTTAGAATTACCTATGGTGATTCTGTGACAATTAAAAAACTGATAATCCTGTGACACGTAAAAATCCTGTCATAGACATGTCACCACTGCCAATCGATAAATTGTTTTAAATTTATTCTCAAATTCCCAGCCATGGAAAGAATGATGCTTAAACTGAAGCTGTACCGGATCATTTTTGGTAGTGATACTCCTGCAGGCAAGGGATTTGATCTGACCCTGATATTTATTATAGTCATATCAGTCGTCACTGTTATCCTTGAGAGTATACCTTCATTCCGTTCACAATTCCATGGCATCCTGGATTCTACGGAATGGATTATCACAATAATATTCACTATCGAATACATAGCAAGGATCTGGACCCATCCAAAGCCATTCAGGTATATTTTCAGTTTTTACGGGGTTATTGACTTCATGTCCATTATCCCAACTTACCTCGACCTGTTCTTCACCGGTGCAATGGGATTCGCAGTGATCCGTACCCTCCGTCTGCTCCGAATCTTCCGTATCCTGAAAATTACACGTTACTCCCGGGAAGGAAGTGTCATTGTTGATGCCCTTAGATCCAGCCGGTATAAAATCCTTGTGTTTCTTTTTGCCATCCTCATGGTGGTAATAATTATCGGAACCCTGATGTACCTCGTCGAAGGTGAAGCCAGCGGGTTCACCAGCATCCCCTCGGGGATCTACTGGGCAATCACAACTCTCACAACAGTAGGGTTCGGAGATATAACCCCGATTACCAGTCTGGGCAAATTCATCGCCAGTTTTGTTATGATAATGGGTTATGGTGTCATTGCAGTTCCTACGGGGATTGTGACCTTTGAAATAGCATCTTCTATTAAAGCCATGAAGGAGAAACGCGAATGCAGTGGCTGCGGCCACCATCAACATGATGCCGATGCTTTTTACTGTAAAACCTGCGGGGAGAAACTCTGAGGTAGAAATTCACCTCGAATGGACAGATCGATATATGGGTGAATAACTGATTCGCAAATGAAACTAAAAATCCGCCAGGAACATATCCTTCTCCTCCTTATCCTGGTTCTGGGGACCATCCTACGAACCTACAAACTACAGGATATCCCCTTTACCCATGATGAGTTAAGCGTGGTTTTTCGAAGCGGGTATACCAGCTTCAGCGAATTGATCACCGATGGGATCATGCCTGATGTTCACCCGGCCGGGGTGCAGGTTTTTATGAATTACTGGGTGGCAGTGTTCGGGGATTCCGAAGTCGCCGTGAAATTCCCCTTTATATTGTTTGGCATCCTTTCAATATTCCTTGTTTACAGGCTGGGGAAGGATTGGTTTGGAGAGGATGTGGGACTCGCATCCGCGGCCTTTGTCTCAGCAATGGAGTATATGATAATGCACAGCCAGACCGCGAGGCCCTATGCCAGTGGATTGTTTTTCAGCCTTCTCATGGTATATGCCTGGCAGCGCTACCTTTTCAGTCCCGGGAAAAGGCAATATCTCTGGCTCACAGCCTATGTGGTCGCATCTGCCATCTGCGCATACAATCATTATTTTTCCCTTATGTTCGCAGCAATCACAGCTGCAACCGGGATATTCTTCATTAACCGCAGGCAGATTCTACCCTACCTGATTGGTTGCCTGTCAATCTTCATCCTGTTTATCCCCCACCTCAGAATATTCTTTTTTCAGTTCCGGCAAAAGGGAGTAGGGGGATGGCTTGGCAAACCGGACAATGATTATATTTTCGATTACCTCGGGTATGTTTTTCAATATTCCCCTTATATACTGGTGATTGTTGCAGGGATCATAATCGCCGGAATAATCAGCGGTGAATCCCGAAAGCTGCTACGAAACCGTTTTTTCTATATTTCCCTTGCCTGGTTTTTCATTCCCTTCCTGACGGCATTTTTCTATTCCCGATACGTGAATGCAGTGCTCCAGCTGCGTGTGATGATCTTCTTTTTTCCATTTTTGCTTTTCCTAATCACCGGCAACCTGCCCGCATTAAAGAAACCATTTCGGATTATACTCCCAATGCTGATTTGCCTGGTTGTCAGCCTGAGCCTTATCCTCGAGCGCCGCTATTACAAGCTTTTCTACAAATCCTGCTACCAAGAAATAATTGTTGAAACCGACCTAAGCATTAAGGAAGTCGGAAAAGATAACTGCCTGGTATTCATTGATTCGCATAAAAGGATCTCAGAATATTATTACGACAGGCTGGACATTCAGTTCGATCATTACCGCATGGACGGTTTTGAGAATATGGCAGAATTAACAAAGCTGCTGGGCCGGAGCAATGCTAAATTTGTCAGTCTCGGTGTTGATTCGCGATCCGAGCTGGTCCTGCCCTCCATAATCCTGGATCACTACCCCAACATGGTAAAAAAGATCGACTACCAGGGCGGGAACTACTATCTATTCTCAAAGGATGATTCCACTCCTTATTCAAATAAATTCAGCAGCACGAACAATTTCAATACAGAGGAGGATCATTGGTCTCATGGAGTCGACAGCCTCTACACCGATAGCGCGGGAATCTCCGGTTCCACAGCCTACTTCCTGGGCAACAGTCATGAGTTCGGTCCCACATTCAGCGTTCCCCTCAATGTATTTGCGGATCATAAAAACGACCTGATCGATGTTTCGGTATCGGTCCGCAACCTTGATTCCCTCAATAATGGCATTATAGTACTCTCCCTTCGCGGGAAGGAAGAACTTGTGGTGTGGAGATCCGCTTTCCTTTCCGACTACGATCCCCTCACCGGGGAATGGTACACAGCGCATCATACTTTCAGGCCGGGCCCGAATTTTAAAAATCCAGACCTTGAGCTGCAGGTTTATGTATGGAACAAGGAGAAGGAGAGGTTCCTGATAGACGATTTCCGGGTGAGAACAAGGCCTGGCAATCCCCTTCTATTTGGATTGACTGAAAAATTGTAATTAGCAGTTTATGCACGACAACCATTATTCGGATTTCTTTGTCTATATAATTGCTGACGACAAACAGGTATACTTCGCTCTTTAGCTGGGAACTTCTGGGCACTTTGCGGTTTTCTTTTTTTGTTTATCTTTATGCCTTCTATAAAAAGAGTTGCTATTGCTGGCGATTCATGTTTGCAATAAATTGAAATTCAACGTTTTACAACCTGGCGGTTTTTGATATCCGACAGGTTAATTTATATACTAAACCTAAATGTTTTAAAAATGATGCAGAGTAATTTATTCTGGTTCGTGCCAATTGCCTCAGTTCTGGCACTGTTCTTTGCCTGGTACTTTTTCAAGAACATGATGAAGGAAAGTGAGGGTACCGATACCATGAAAAGGATCGCCTCACACGTAAGGAAGGGAGCAATGGCCTACATTCGTCAACAATATAAAGTTGTAGGTATCTTTTTTCTCGTCCTTACCATTATCTTCTCCATCCTGGCGTATGGACTGAACCTACAGAACGAATGGGTTCCGTTCGCCTTCCTGACGGGAGGGTTTTTCTCCGGATTGGCTGGTTTCCTTGGTATGAAGACTGCTACTTTTGCTTCGGCAAGGACAGCTAATGCAGCTCAGAAGAGTCTGAACAGTGGACTCAAAGTCGCCTTCCGGTCCGGTGCTGTAATGGGACTGGTAGTGGTTGGACTGGGACTTCTTGATATTTCACTTTGGTTTATCATGTTACACTATTTCATCGATGTTGAATCAGGAGAAAAGCTTGCAATCATCACCACTACAATGCTTACCTTCGGTATGGGTGCTTCAGCTCAGGCACTGTTCGCAAGGGTAGGCGGTGGTATCTTTACAAAAGCTGCCGATGTTGGTGCCGACCTTGTTGGTAAAGTTGAAGCAGGAATCCCCGAGGATGATCCCCGCAACCCTGCAACCATTGCTGATAATGTTGGAGATAATGTTGGGGATGTCGCCGGAATGGGAGCAGACCTTTATGAATCCTATTGCGGATCAATTCTTGCGACAGCCGCACTTGGTGCGGCAGCTTTCAGGTTCAATCCTGAACTGCAGTTCAAAGCCGTGCTTGCCCCAATGTTAATTGCAGCTGTTGGTATCGTGCTGTCAATCATTGGAATCTTCATGGTACGGACCAAAGAAGATGCCACCCAGCGCAATCTTCTTAATGCTCTGGGCAGGGGAGTAAACATCAGCTCAATCCTGATTGTTATCCTTTCCTGGGTCGTTCTCTATGTTCTTGAAGTACCTAATTACTGGGGTATCTGGGGAGCTATTGTAACCGGACTTGTTGTGGGTATTGTGATTGGGAAAGCAACGGAATATTACACATCAGCAGAATTTAAACCAACACAGAAAATAGCGCAAAGTACTGATACAGGTCCGGCAACAGTGATCATTACCGGGATCGGTATGGGTATGACCTCAACCGTTATCCCCGTGCTTTCTGTGGTCGTGGGAATCATCTTCGCCTATTTGTTTGCAGCTGGATTTGATATGAATAATATGGGAATGGGTCTCTACGGTATCGGTATTGCTGCAGTAGGAATGCTTTCAACACTGGGTATCACGCTGGCTACCGATGCATACGGACCAATCGCAGACAATGCAGGCGGAAATGCAGAAATGAGTGGACTGGATCCTGAAGTGCGTAAGCGTACAGACGCTCTGGATTCACTCGGAAACACAACCGCTGCTACAGGTAAAGGTTTTGCGATTGGTTCAGCAGCTCTTACTGCTCTGGCCCTTCTGGCAGCCTATATTGAAGAAATAAAGGTAGGTATTGGCAGACTGCTTACCGAAGCCGGATGGACTGAGTATATATTCCCCAATCAGACTACTATTACAACAGCAGAGGAACTTAATAACTTCTCATTTGCAGATTTTATGAGCCTTTTCGAAGTACACTTGATGAACCCGAAAACCCTCGTTGGTTTGTTCATTGGTTCAATGATGGCTTTCATGTTCTCGGGACTTACTATGAATGCAGTCGGTCGTGCTGCAGGGAAGATGGTAGAGGAAGTTAGAAGACAATTTCGTGAAATCAAAGGGATACTCGAAGGTGATACTGAACCTGATTATGCCAGGTGCGTGGAAATATCCACAAAGGGTGCACAGATCGAAATGATCCTTCCCTCGTCGCTTGCTATTGTAGTTCCTGTTATTACCGGACTTCTGTTTGGTGTTGCCGGTTCTATGGGTCTGCTTGTCGGTGGACTTGCTTCGGGGTTTTCACTTGCAATCTATATGGCCAATTCCGGCGGTGCATGGGACAATGCCAAGAAATACATCGAATCAGGTCATCTGGGAGGAAAAGGTTCTGACAATCACAAAGCTGCAGTTATCGGAGACACTGTAGGTGATCCTTTCAAGGATACTGCAGGACCCAGCCTTAACATTCTCATCAAACTGATGACTATGGTTTCCATTGTTATGGCCGGTGTAACTGTAGCGATCAGCCTGTTTTAAGCCAACACATCCTGAACCCTGTCCAAAAACCGGACGTGGATTCATGAACTATATTATTAAAGCCGCATCACTCATGTTGATGCGGCTTTTCTTAGTCCAGTTTTTTCAATGAGAGGGTGCTGCCGTCTAACACAGCATAAGAAAAGTTCTCGATCCAGTCACCAAGATAAACCAGAGTTGAGTCTTTAGTGAGCTCAACTTCCAGTGGCAGATGACGGTGGCCGAAAATAAAATAATCAAAAGCTTCTTCCTTCAACTTCTCCCTGGCATGCAGAACAAGGTACTCCTTATCATTCCCGAGAAAATCGACAGATACACCTTTAGCGTGACGGCTTTTCTTTGACCAGCCATGTGCAAAAGAGATGCTTGCATTTGGATGTATCCTTGAAAACAGCCACTGGGCCGTTTTGCTTGTGAACAGCCATTTGAGCAGTTTGAATCCCATCTGTCCGGGTCCCAGTCCATCTCCATGCGCAATGTAGAATTTTTTGCCTCCGTATTCCCTGATAACAGGATGCCTGAATACCTCAACTCCGATTTCCTTTGGCAGGTAATCAAAGATCCAGACATCATGATTACCGGTGAACATGTTCACCTTGACGCCTGCATCTGTTATTTCTGCAATTTTACCCAGGAAGCGGGTAAATCCCTTTGGAATGACCTTTCTGTATTCATACCAGTAATCAAAAGTGTCACCAAGAAGATAAATTTCAGAAGCCTCCCTGTAAATGCTCTCCAGCCACTGCACAACTTTTATTTCACGGCTGCGACTAACCTCCTCCGGATACATTCCCAGGTGAAGGTCTGAAAGAAAGAATATTTTTTTTGAGTCGCTCAATACTTAATCTTTATTAATAAGATTCTCTATTTTCCTGTCAAGAATTATTCTTTCCATATTTTTCCCAACGATCTGTCCCTGCCTGTCTATAAGGAAATATCCAGGAATTTCATCAATATTATAGGTCATGGCAACAACTGATTCGGGGTAACTCAATTCACTTACATTTATCCATGGGAGCTCGTCAAATAGTATGGCTTTCATCCAGCTACTCAATTCTGAATCAAATGAAACCTGGTAGATTTCCAGTCCCCTGTCATGGTACTTGCTATATAGGTTCATAAATTTCTGGTTAAGGTTTATACTTTCCTGATTCCATGAAGCCCAGAATGACAACAGTATAACCTTTCCACTCAGTGAAGAAAGTGCAATTGTATCACCATAGGGATCCGGCAGACGGATCTCGGGAAGAATCGATTCTGCTCCATGCACCAACCTTTGCAAGGAACGGTTCTTTATTTCGGATTCCAGATCGGAGGCATTGGATTTAAGGGATTTCACATATTCTGACTCTGGATAAATGGTATCCAGTGCCGCACTGGTAATTTTTAATAATTGAATGTCCCTGTCACTGTTCAGAACAAAATTAGTCTCATCAATTTTCTGATACAGTGCATAGATGGAGGCCATTGATGTCATGTTTTCAAGAATAAATCCAATAGAGTATCTCCTCTGAGACTTTACTACTTCTGCATAGGCTGTTTGAATTGCTGAAAGTGTTTCCTCACCCGAATCCAGGTTTTCTTCAAATACCCTGGTAAGTGAATCGAGACTGTACCTGGTTTTTGCAAGCTGCTGATTCAGGTTAAGCAATTGAAGAGATTCCTGGGAGCCGCTAATCTCATAAGACCTGGCAAATTCCTTATAACTGGCACTGACCTCGGCATGGTCTCCGGGTTTAACCAGGAGAGGTATTATTTTCTGGTCCCCCAGATGGAGGTTGTAAAATGTGGGGACTTCTATCCTGTCTTTCAGGATAAAACTGCCGTCACGCTTTATCTTTGTTGAGTCCACCTTCCTTATCTCACTAAGTCCCAGTTCATCAAGGTAGATCATTGTACTCTCATTCTGCTCGATGATACCGCTTACCCGAATCTCAGTACCCCTGGAACAGGATAATCCAAACAATACAATTAATGCAACAAACAGCCAGATTTTTTTTCTCATAATCAGGGATTAAATATTTCTTCAAGTTTATTTCCAAGTTGCTCGCCACGAAGGCTTTGTGCTATGATTTTTCCTTCTCTATCAAGCAGATAACTCATTGGGATACCCTGGATATTATACACAGGAACTACTATGGAATTCCAGAACTGCAGGTCACTGACATGAATCCAGTCGAGTTTGTCATCCTCAATTCCCTTGAGCCAGGCATCTTTAGTCTGATCAAGAGAAACCTGGTATATTTCAAATCCTTTGTCCTTGTACTTTTTATAGTTCTCAACGAGATTTGGATTTTCATGCCGGCAGGGTGCACACCAGGCAGCCCAGAAATCAAGCAGGACAATCTTTCCTCTGAGGGAAGAAAGTATAATTGTATCACCCTCCGGGGACGGTAAAGCTATTTCAGGGGCTACAGCTCCTATTCCAAGCCTTTCAGCTGAAAGGGCTTCCATTTGTTTTCTTTGCTTCAGTTCCTCAACCTGCCGGTGAAGGTCCTTTACTGCATCCGATTCAGGATAGAGAATGTAAAGGGATGAATCAACCATGTTATAGTACCTGAAATCAACGTCAGGATCAAGCAGGTAATGCCGGGGGCCAATCTGCTGATAAAGTGCCATCAGGCTGGCCTGGGAATTCAGGTTCTCTTCGATAAACCTGAAAGTGAATTCCCTCTGGGCGTCTACTATACCCTGATAGACAGAGTCAAGGCTCAATTTAATATCCGTAAAATCCGGACTATGCAGGCTGTCATTAAAGACATTGCTCAGGCGACGGATACGTTCGATAGTCCTGTTTTGCTCAAGGGTAAGCTCCCGGATAAGCCTGGAATCTTCGGAACCTTCAACACTATAACTGCCCGGAAGATCATTTGCATCACCGGACAGGATTATCCTGTCCCCTGACCTTGCAATCAAATAGGCATAGCTTCCGGTATGGCTGTGCACAGCATAAAACCTTTTTTCTCCGGATATCCCCCTTAGTGTAAATGTACCTGAGGTATCAATTGTAACTGAATCCACGGAGATCAGTTCAGTGCTGGTCATCTCGTACAAATAGACTATTTGTCCCTCAGCATTTTTAAGTTTTCCGCTTACAGTGAATCCTGTCTCCTCTTTTTCACAGGACCAAAGAAGGGTGAGTATTACGACGATTGAAAAATTTCTGATTTTCATTGTTTCCTGTTTAGTAGTTCTTCAAGAATCATTTTATTGGCAATTGCCGGATCAGCTTTCCCCCCGGATAATTTCATTACCTCTCCCATAAATAATCCCAACAGTCCCTTTTTCCCCCTGTGATACTCCTGGACTTTCTCCGGATACTTATCTAACGCTTCCTTAACCTGGTTCAGTATGATATCTTCTCCCGTCTCCTTCAGAAGATCCATTCCTTCTGCCAGTGATCCGGGATCAAGATCCGGATTGAGAAGTAATGCCGGCAACAATTTTTGCTGGGCAGCAGTATAACTTACAAGTTCATCCGTTGTTAACTTAATCAATGATTGAAGCTTAGCGGGACTTAGAGGAAATTCTTCAATTCCCGAATTGTTTTCATTCATCCATGATTTAACAGGCCCAAGCAGCCAGTTCGCGGCTGTTTTTGGTTTTGCATCATTTACCAGTTCTTCAAAATACCCTGCAAGGGGTGCTGATTCAATAAGCGCTTCTGCATCAGCATCTCCCAGTCCAAATTCTTCGGTAAATTTTCTATAGAGCTCATTCGGAAGGGATGGCAGTTCTGATCGGATCCGGGAGATCAGGTCTTCCGGAATTTCAAAGGGATTAAGGTCAGGCTCCGGGAAATACCGGTAATCATCTGCTTCTTCCTTGCTGCGAAGAGGGAAAGTAAGATTTCTCTGATCATCATAACTGACGGTTTGCTGAATCACATTTTCCCCCCTCTCAAGGATATCAACCTGCCGGTTAACTTCAAATTCAATCGCCTTCCTGACATTGCTTATAGAATTCAGGTTCTTTATCTCAGTCCTGGTACCGAGTTTGGTTTCGGACTTTTTTTTAATTGAAACATTCGCATCGCATCGCAGGCTTCCCTCCTCCATATTACCGTCACAGATCTGAAGATAACGTACCAGTCTTCTGATTTCACCCAGGTATGCCTGGGCTTCCTCTCCGCTGTTCAGATCCGGTTCCGTTACGATTTCAAGAAGGGGTACACCGGCTCTGTTCAGGTCAATCCAGCTGGCATCAGGCATCTGGTCATGAAGGCTCTTGCCTGCATCCTCTTCAATATGGATTCTGGTCAGGCGAATGTTTTTTGAAATCCCCTTCATCCTGATCATGATATTGCCTCCGTCGCAGACGGGTGATTCATGCTGGGATATCTGGTAACCTTTGGGAAGGTCAGTGTAGAAATAATTTTTCCTTGCGAAAGATACTGAAGGTGCTATTTTGGAACCGGCAGCGAGACCGAGTTTAATCGCGTGTTCAACAACCCTGGCATTCAGTTTAGGGAGACTGCCGGGATGCCCAAGCGAAATAACAGAGACATTCTGGTTGGGATCGGAGCCAAAAGCATTGGGATCGGCAGAGAATGCCTTGCTCAGCGTGTTTAGCTGAGCATGCACTTCAAGTCCGATGACAACATCATATTTATCCGCAGCCTGCAAGGGATTCGATGGTTTTTTTACGATTGCGAAGATACGTATTTTTAAAAACTACCCGGCAAGAAATATTTAATGTAAATTTTAGGAAAAGACCCCCTGAAATATTTGTTTATTTGTTGCTTTTACTGATATTTACAGACTTTTTTTGTGTATCCCGTTTGAATTTTTTAATTTGTTGAAAATTAAGTGTTTGCAGAACCTATTAAATAATGAGTTATATACAATTTGATAAAAATCAACTGATCAACCTCGAGTATTCACTCGATAAGGAGATCCTCCGATCAAACAGGGCCGGTTCTTATTCTTCTCTTTCGATCATTGGATGCAACACGCGCAAATACCATGGACTGCTTGTCTCTCCGATCGGGCAATTTGACGAAGAGAAACATGTATTGTTATCATCGCTTGACGAAACAATAGTAGATGCGGACAAGGAATTCAATCTGGGTGTCAGGAAATATGAGGGTGAAAATATAACTCCCAAAGGGCATAAATACGTCAGGGATTTTGAGGCTGAGACCATAGCAAAAACAACGTATCGTGTCGGAGGCATTGTTCTCATTAAGGAAATCCTGTTGGTAGAATATGAACATCAGGTCCTTATAAAATATACACTCGCAGAAAGCCAGAAATCTATAAAGATCCGGTTCAAACCTTTTCTGGCTTTCCGGAATGCCCATGCATTGAGCAAATCGAACCTCTATGCCAATACAAAAGTCAGGAATGTTCCCAATGGTATAGTATCAAGGATGTACGAAGGATACCCGGAGCTTTTTATGCAATTTTCCAAAAAGCCGGAATATGTACATGTACCGGACTGGTATTATAATGTCGAGTATATGAAGGAGATGGATAGAGGGTATGCCTACAAAGAGGATCTTTTCGCACCTGGATATTTTGAGCTTGCAATGAAATCCGGGGAATCCATTATCTTCTCTGCAGGTACAAAGGTAGCTGCAACAGCAGGTTTGAAGCGCAAATATGACAGCGAGCTATTGAAACGGATCCCCAAAACAAGTTTTTATCATTGCCTGGTTGCTGCAGCACAGCAGTTTATCATAAGGCATGACCGCAAAACAGAGGTTGTGGCCGGATTCCCCTGGTTCGGCACCTGGGGTCGGGATACATTCATTGCCCTGCCGGGCCTGACAATTGCGATTCGCGACAGGGAATCTTTTCTCGAAGTAATGGACACCATGGTTAAAAAGTTGAGCGGTGGACTTTTCCCAAATATGGGGAGCGATGATGATCCTGCTTTTAACTCGGTGGATGCTCCCTTATGGTTTATATGGGCACTTCAGCAGTTCAAAATCTATGATCCTGAATTTGATATATGGAAGAAGTATGGTAAACATATTAAGCATATCCTGACCCATTTCAGAGAGGGGACATTATTTAATATTCATATGCAGAAAAACGGATTAATCCATGCTGGTGCTGAGTTTAAGGCACTTACGTGGATGGATGCCGTTGTATATGATACCCCGGTAACTCCGAGGGACGGAAATCCTGTTGAGATATCTGCTCTGTGGTATAACGGTATAAAGTTCGCACTCGAACTTGCAGAAGCTGCCGGAGATAAGAAATTCACCGGGGAATGGAAACATGTACCGGGACTCATAGAGAAATCTTTTGTTCCGACTTTCTGGCACGAGAAAGGCGGATATCTTGCAGATTATGTAAAGGATGGGATCCAAAATCTTTCAGTCCGTCCCAACCAGATCATTGCAGCCTCCATGAAATACTCCCCGCTAAATATGGAGATGAAGAAATCTATTCTGGATGTAGTTGAGAAAGAGTTGCTTACTACCAGGGGACTGCGAACCCTTTCACCAAAAAATCCGGATTACAAAGGGGTTTATTCAGGGAACCAGGAAAGTCGTGATGAAACCTATCATCAGGGAACTGTATGGCCCTGGCTCCTGGAGCATTTTTGTGAAGCATACCTTAAAATACACAAACAATCAGGCCTCTCCATGATCAGAAAGCTTTATTATGGGTTTGAAGAAGAAATGAATAAGCATGGTATTGGATCGATATCCGAGATATATGATGGAGATCCGCCACATAAAGGCAGGGGAGCAATTTCTCAGGCCTGGAGTGTTGCGGCACTTCTGCGGATCAGAAGAATGATTAAGAATTATAGTGAGACTAAGTAAGATATTTTTCTGCGTATGAAAGTTTTAATGTTTGGCTGGGAATTTCCGCCTCATATTTCCGGGGGACTCGGTACTGCATGTTACGGATTGACCAATGGCATGTCTTATCTTGATGATATGGAGATCCTGTTTGTTGTTCCCAAGGCATTTGGAGATGAGGACCAGACCAAACTCAGGCTTCTCGGGGCAAATGATGTAAAGCTTACTAAGACCAATACCCGTTACAAGAAACTGCTGGAAAAGATCAGTTTTATTGAAGTAGACTCCAATATTGTTCCATATACGGATCCTGAGGATTTTTATACCAAGGTTTCTAAAGATAAGGAAGGTAAAAAACAATACGTACAGACACATTTCAGCGGTAAACTGGAATTCACAGGGGAATATGGCAAAAACCTTTACCAGGAGATAGCAAATTACGCTGTGATTGCTTCCGAAATAGCTGCCAGCTATGATTTTGATGTGATCCATTCACATGACTGGCTGACTTATCCAGCGGGTATGGCTGCAAAGGAGGTCTCGGGAAAACCCCTTGTTGTTCATGTACATGCTACCGACTTTGACAGGAGTGGAGGTAATGTGAATCCCGTGGTATATGATATGGAGAAGACCGGTATGCACGCGGCAGATAAGATCATCTCCGTGAGTAACCTGACTCGCAATACGGTGATTCATAATTACGGTGTGGATCCTGAAAAGGTTGTAACCGTTTATAATGCAGTTGATCCTGTGGTCCAGAAAGAAAATATTGAATTCAGGAAAGGTTACGATGAGAAGATTGTAACGTTTCTGGGACGGATAACCATGCAGAAGGGACCGGAATATTTCATTGAAGTGGCCAAAAAGGTTCTGCAGAAGATGGACAATGTAAGGTTTGTAATGGCGGGTAGCGGAGATATGATGGTGAAGATGATCTGGCATGCCGCATCTTTGAAGATTATGGATAAGTTTCATTTTACCGGATTTCTTCGGGGGGATGATGTTTACAGGATGTTTTCAATCACCGATGTATATGTCATGCCTTCTGTGTCGGAGCCTTTTGGGATATCTCCACTTGAAGCCATGCAGTCTAATGTTCCTGTGATTATTTCCCACCAGAGTGGTGTTTCTGAAATTCTGAAACATGCCATTAAGGTTAACTTCTGGGATATTGATGCCATGGCAGATGCTATTTACGGAATACTTAATTATGATGCTCTTTCCGAGATGTTTAAAAAGCACGGGAAAGAGGAAGTTGATAACCTGAAATGGGAGAATTCTGCCAGACAGGTCAGGGAAATTTATACATCCGTATTGTAAAACAAGAATAACAAAAAGAATATGAGTACGATTTGTCTCTATTTCCAGGTACATCAGCCTTTCCGATTCAGGCGGTACAGATTTTTTGATATTGGAAATGAACATTACTATTATGATGATTACAGTAATGAAAGTATTTTCCGGAAGGTGGCTGAAAAATGCTATTTGCCTGCAAACCAATTAATGCTTGAGCTGATAAACAAGTACCAGGGGAAATTTAAGATTGCCTATTCCATATCCGGAACTGCAATGGACCAGATGGAACTCTATGCTCCGGAAGTGTTGAGTAGTTTTAAATCCCTCGCCGACACGGGACAGGTTGAATTCCTTGCCGAAACAAATTCCCACTCACTGGTATCCCTGAAGGATGAGGAGGCATTCAAAAAACAGGTTAAGGAGCATTCTTTAAAAATCAAAAAATATTTTAACCAGGAGCCGGTTGTTTTCAGGAATACTGAGCTTATCTATTCCGATGAAATAGGTGCCATGGTTGCAAGAATGGGCTATGAGGCCATGCTTACGGAAGGAGCCAAGCATATTTTAGGCTGGAAAAGTCCCAATTATTTGTACTGCAATGCTATCGACCCAAAACTGAAGGTACTGCTAAAGAATTTTAAACTCAGTGATGATATCGCTTTCCGTTTCTCAAACCAGGGATGGGAGGAATACCCCTTAAGTGCAGAGAAGTTTGTTGGATGGCTTAATCAGATAGGGAAAGAGGAGGAAACGGTAAACCTGTTTATGGATTACGAAACTTTTGGAGAACACCAGTGGGAAGAGACCGGGATATTTGAATTCCTGAAAAGTATTCCTGAAACTGTATTTGCCCATTCCGATTTCACCTTCAGCACACCTTCAGAGGTAGCAAGAAACCTGAAGCCCGTTTCAGCAATCGAGGTACCCTATCCTATTTCCTGGGCCGATGAAGAACGGGACCTTACAGCATGGCTGGGTAATGAACTCCAGGAAGAAGCATTTAACCGCCTGTACGACCTGGGTGAAAAGTTGAAGAAAGTTACTGACCCGGTTCTGGAGAAGGACTGGAATTACCTTCAGGTAAGCGATCATTTCTATTATATGTGCACCAAGTTTTTCTCTGATGGAGCCGTCCATTCATATTTCAATCCCTATGATACCCCCTACGATGCTTTTATCAATTATATGAATGTACTCAGTGATTTTACCGTAAGGGTAAATGCTGCAGTTCCAAAAACCAGCGTGGAAAAAGAAATCGCCAATCTGACCGGGATTATTGATGAGAAGGATAAGACAATCGAGAAGTACGAAAAGGAGTTATACGAACTAAATAAACAATTATTGACCGGGAAGTCTGCAGGTGCGAAGGAAACTGCGCCTAAAAAGACCGGAGGAACTACAGGAAAAGATACTGCGAAGAAGAAAACGGCAGCAAAGACTACTGCCGGGAAGAAAACGGTAGTAAAGGCTACTGCCGGGAAGAAAAAGGCCTGAGTGATCTGCCAGGATGTTAAAGATTCTGCGGATAGGGACATAATTAATTAATTAATTTTTGATTTTCAGACATGACAAATAATTATATGTCAGCTGACTACTTATTTGAAGTTAGCTGGGAAGTATGCAATAAAGTTGGAGGAATCCACACAGTTATTTCCACTAAGGCAAAATCCTTACAGGCTGATCTTGAAGACAGACATATCCTTATCGGACCCGATGTGTGGAGAGGCACCGGAGAGAACCCGGAATTTGAAGAGGATAAAACACTGTTTCCGGCATGGAAACAGCAGGCGCTGAATGAGGGACTCCGGATGAAGATAGGCCACTGGAAAATTTCCGGCAGGCCGATTGCTATAATACTCGATTTTACGACTTTCATGTCGAATAAGGACGAGATCTTCAGCCAACTCTGGGAAAGTTTCAAGCTTGATTCAATTTCCGGACAATGGGATTATATAGAACCTACCCTGTTCGGATATGCCGCAGGAAAACTCATTGAGAGTTTCACCAGGTTCCAACTTAATACCAGGCTAAAGGTAGTGGCACAGTTCCATGAGTGGATGTGTGGAGGGGGATGCCTGTACCTGAATGATAAATTTCCTCAGGTGGCAACTGTTTTCACCACACATGCTACCGTCATAGGCAGATCGATTGCAGGAAACCAGCTTCCTCTTTATGGAAAACTTAGTGAATATGACGGAGACGATAAATCCAATGATTTTAATGTAAGCTCCAAGCAGTCATTAGAGAAATTATCAGCCCAGAATGCCGATGCATTTACGACAGTCAGTACACTAACCTCAAAGGAGTGTAAGCAGTTTCTCAAGAAAGAGGTTGACGTTGTGACGCCGAATGGCTTTGAGGATTCCTTTGTTCCACAGGGAAAGGAGTTTGACAAAAAAAGGAAGGCTGCAAGAGAACTTCTTCTGAAGGTAGCCGGAAAGATCACTGGTGAAGAATTAGGGGAGGACACCCTTCTGCTGGCAACCAGCGGGCGTTATGAGTTCAGGAACAAGGGACTGGATGTATTTACAGATGCATTGGGTAAAATCAACAAATCAGGAGAGATGAAGCGTGATATTGTTGCCTTCTACCTCATTCCGGCTCACCATTACGGTCCCATTCAAAATCTTCGCAGGGCCCTTGAGGAAGATACCCCGTTTATGGATGATTCCAACTCCTGTCTCACTCATAATCTTCATAGTCCGGAGCACGATCCGATACTTGGCAAGATTATGGAAAATGAATTACAGAATAAGGAAGGAAATCGGGTAAAGATCGTTTATGTCCCATCCTACCTTCATGGGGATGATGGTGTGTTCAACCTGCCCTATTTTGATCTTCTGATTGGATTTGACCTGACCGTTTTTGCCTCCTATTATGAACCATGGGGTTATACCCCGCTTGAAAGCCTGGCATTCAAAATACCTACGGTTACTACAACCCTTGCTGGCTTTGGCTTATGGGTGAAGGATGAGTATGGAGAGGTGGAACATGGTATCTCAGTAGTTGAGAGAGATGATGATAATTATAAGGAAACAGTCGATGGTATTGCTGAAGCTATCAGTACAATTGCTTTGCTAGACGAAAAGGCATACCAGAAAGCAAGGGATGAAGCCTGGGAAATTTCCAGGATAGCAGAGTGGAAAAACCTTGTAGATAACTACCTGAAGGCTTATGATATTGCCATTTCCAAAGCACAACGTCGGACAAAGCTGTATGTTGACATGGAGCGCCCCGAACTTATAAGCAGCCAGATTTCAGCCGATAAACCCAACTGGAAAAAATTTATTGGTAATGAAAATATACCTCCCAAACTTAGTAAACTGGAACAGATTTATTCGAATCTATACTGGTCCTGGAATGTTAAGGCAACAGAGTTGTTCCAGTCTATTGATCCGGAACTCTGGGAGAAATCACACCATAATCCCCATGAAGGTAGGATGGGACATAAACGATCTTTACCCGATTTCCTTCCTTATTCTGTAATTCATTTTCCATAATCTTG
>DRHS01000260.1 GCA_011053095.1 Bacteroides sp. | reverse complement strand
GCGCTAAGGGTATTTTCATAACCGCAATTAATATCATCAAACCATACGTAGGTATCTTTGGTCCGCTCAAGCAAAAGTTTTACATTTTTGCCTGCCCAGTGTTCAGGAATATCAACCTCTTTCTGATACCATGCCGCACCCTCCCAGTACCATACCCTGGAAACGCGGTCAACTGCTTTTTCATCCAGGAATACTCCTTTTTTATTCTCATCTGTTGTTCCGGGGAGGGTGACTGAATCATTAAAACCATCCTTATACCATTCATCCTTCATACCAACATTTTCCGGGTCAAGTTGAAATTTCCAGGTGCCTGAAAGATCAATTGTTTCAGTATGATCCGTATAAGATTGGCTGCAGGCTGTTAAAAAAAGCGTGATAGCAAAAATGCCTAATAATCTGTAGCTCATACAACTTAGTTTTGTGTTATCAATACCAATATAATCATTGCCTGGGATCTACTCCTCCCTTATTTTTGATCTGATGTACCTGATATTAGAAAGGAATAGGATCCTGATCCCACCTCGAATACTGCTTCATCATCCTCCCGGGCCAGAATCCTTATCCCTTTGGCCCGGGATAAAGTTTTTCCACCCTCGGTAATAACAGCATCCGGGCTCGCTGGGAGATAGACCGTTGCAGTTGTATTTGCCGGCACCCTGATTTTAAGGTTCAATCCGTCCTGCTTTTTTTCCCATGAGGAAGAGATGGTTCCATGGATGGTATGTATTGAGGCTTTCACCCAATCAAGGTCATGATCCGGGATATAGGGTTTGATGATGAATTTTTTATAT
Organism: Bacteroides sp.; assembly: GCA_011053095.1. GTDB lineage: Bacteria > Bacteroidota > Bacteroidia > Bacteroidales > SM23-62 > SM23-62. The sequence continues at coordinate 38,951 of DRHS01000260.1, read as the reverse complement.
CCGGGGAAGTTTTCGTCCTGCTGGATACCGGCCAGTACATTGTAAAACCAGGGATCGATGGCAGCACCAAGTACAATGTGGTTCTGTGAACCACCGTCTGTCCATTTCTCGGTAATTGTTGTACGTCCGTTCCTGAGGGAATAGGCCCAGCTCGGGAAATCTGTCTTCAGGGCCATGTTCCAGACCAGGTCTTCCCGGCCTTTTTCTGTCAGCAGATCCAACATGAACTTCGTACCCATGTAACCCGTAGTCGGGTGGCCGTCACGGATCTCCACGATGTCTTTCACAAGGGTATTCATAACTGATTCTTCCAGATCTTCAGGGACCATACCAAAGAAAAGCGGCCAGGTCTGGGCGGACTGGGACCGGTCATCATAATACCCCTCCTCCCTGTTCAGGAATTTATTATTGAAGGCATTCCGGACCTCTCCGGCAAGAAAGTGGAATTTTTCCTTATGATCCTTTTTCCCGAGTACGCCGGCCATTTTTTCCATCACCTGCAAGTCATGGTAATAAATTGCAGTACTTATGGAAAGTGGCAGGCCGGACCGGCTGTGATAACCTTCTGCGAGTGATAGGTGGTCTCCCCATTGCGATTGCTGGAGATACCCGGAAATATGGGGCTGGGGGATGTATTCGGGAAAATGAGGATTCATCCCCATTTCCTTGAGTTGAACGTCTGAACAGCCCTGTCGGGCAAGGTAATTCATATATCTCAGTATGGCTTCATAATTTTCCTCCAATACGGCTGTGTCCCCGTAATGTATGTACTGATACCAGGGCATGATCACGAAAGCGGAAGTCCAAACCAAATCCCTTCCCCCTCCGGGTCGGGGGACAATATAGCCGATACTCCCATCCGGACTCTGCTGGTCCCTGAAATCCCGGAACCATTTTGTATAGACCCTCTGGATATTTACGTTAAGCATAGCTTCCTGAGCAGTCATCAGTGCATCCGCTCCCCAGCCCTGCCGCTCCGGACGCTGGGTGTCATCCGTAGGCACTCCCATCTGTACATTGGAGCGTTGGGATTGCACCGTACACAGGTGGATGCGGTTGATCAGGTCGTTGCTGCAGGAAAAACTTCCTGCCGGGGCCACTGCATTCTGAACGAACCGTCCTTCAATCGCTTCCGGTCCGGGTGTTCCCGGATAACCGGTTACCTCAATATATTGAAAGCCATGGTAGGTGAACCGGGGCTCGAAAATTTCGGTACCACTGCCTTTTAGAATGTAATGATCCGTCTGAAGGGCTGCCCGTGAACTTGAGGGATCAATCATCCCATCGGGATGGACCTGCTCTGCAAATCGCATGACAACCTTTGTTCCTGCAGGACCCTCTACCTTTAACCGGATCCACCCGGCGATATTCTGCCCGAGGTCAAACACAAAGGTATCCGGCCTTGCTTCATATACGGCCAGGGGTTCAATGATCTGGGTTACCAGTCCCGGTTCATGCAATGCAGAAGCCAGTTTTCCTCCCGGTGAAGGGACCACATTGGCAGGGCTCCAGGACCGGTCATCGAAACCTGGAGTATCCCAGCCTTCCTGTTCCAGGCGGGCATCATAATGCTCCCCGTCAAACAGGCAGTTAAATGTCACGGGACTCCAGGATGATTTCCAGCTGCCGTCCGTCACAACCCGGGATTTACTTCCGTCTGTATATTCGATATCGAGCTGCATTATGGCGCGAGGCGAACCGTGCCATTGCATCTGCCAGCCCCAGTATTTTTTTTGTCCGTTAAACCAGCCATTGCCCAGGATTATGCCAAGGGCATTTTCCCCTGAACTTAGTTCGGATGTTACATCATAGGTATCGTACAGGATCCGTTTGCGAAAAATGGTCTTTGCGGGGGAGAGGACATGTTGTCCAACCTTCTCCCCGTTCAGTCGAAGTTCATAGAATCCGAGTCCCACTACAAACAGCCTGGCTCGCCGTACGGGTTTTTCAACACGGAATTCATGACGGAATAAGGGGGAACGGGGTTCGGGAGTGACATTTTGCACCTCTTCGGAAACCCTACGGTCCGCGAAGGCATACACATCCGACCAGACCTCATCAGGATCTCCCCTGCCTATCCAGTCCGCCGTCCAGTCTTCTTCCTTCAACAACCCGGTGTTAAAAATTACTGGTTCGCTGTAGGGATGCCATTTATCGGCTTCATCCCGGATCCGGACCTTCCAGAAATATTCCCTGTTGCTCTCCAGGGGGAGTCCCCCGTAAGTCACCTGTGAGGATTGGTCAGATTCCACCAGTCCCGCGCTCCATATATCCCCTTCATCCCTGTTCAGTATTTCTCTTCTTGATGCCAACAGGATCTGATATGCAGTCTGCCTGCGTCCCCTGCCTTCCATATCCAGGATCCAGGTAAAACGCGGTTTGGGTATATCCAGTGCAATCGGAGAAGGATCGTATTCAACCATAAGGCCGGCATCTGGTTGCTTCGATAACCATTCCTTGTAATGCTGCTTCATACGATCCATCTGGGTATCCAGATCTACAGGGGATTGTCCTGATAGCCTGAGGGAGCAGGACAGGATAACGAGTATTATTGCTGTATTTTTCATTTTCGACTATGGTTATTGGTTATTGTCATGTCATTGGACTGGCGATGATTAGCACGGATCTACTTCTCCCACACTTTAAATGATCGCTCTCCGGAGCCTAAATCCCTGAACGGACCAACCGAATTTAAATTCTCCTCCCGGCTTTTCTGGAAGAAATCCCGGTTAAACATGACGGGATGGCCATCAGGATTATCAAATATGACTCCCGGTACCATGGCTTCACCCAAATCAAAACTGTTTATTGTCTTACTTTCCATTCCGGGGAAATCTTCACTTAGCTTTAAGATCAGGTATATGCCATCCTGCTTTTCCTCAATCCGGATATCAGTGTCAGCATTTTTGTCCACCAACTCATTCACGCCGTTTTTAGCTGCTATGGCCCCGTTCAGGTACAGGTTGTTTTCTGCCTTGACCGGAAGTTTAACTTTCGACATTTCCCAGATGGGGAAATCGGATTCCGGTTGTTCTGCCGGGTGCAGGTCATACATACCCAGGCCGTAATCCATCGTTCCTTCTTTCCTTTTCCAACGGTTGGCCTTTTCAAAAATATCATATGGCGGTGCCGGTGTTTTGATAAAAATGTTATTAATGAAGCGGTCGTCACCTGACTGCAATGTATGGACCCCTGCCACTTTAGTGGAGTGGGGATAATGGTAAGGCGTGAATCTTTCACTCTCCCCTCCCTCACATATCTGGCCGGCAAATAGATTATTAATGTATGCACTGCCTACAGCAAGGTTCCACAGGTTAAGATCGGATAAAAAGCAATTGTTATCAACTATATGGGGACCATGGCTCACCTCAAGATGAATATCCATCCAGCTATTGTCGTACATTAAATTGCCTGAAATCCTTATGCCCTGCGCCTGCCAGTCGATCCACATTCCTTTGAAGGTGTTGTGGATGCAGTTGTTCTTAATGCTTACGTCAATGGGTGCATGCAGTTTAATACCACCCATTTCAAACCCGCCCCACTGGCGTTTTACATATATATCGTAAATATGGTTGCCATGGATTTGGCTGAATATGGCCCCCATGTCTCCGCAGATACCCGTTTGTTCGCAATCTGATATGCTGTTATTCCGGACAATGTGTGATCCAACATTTTCTTTTGACCAGCCATTCCTTATCGCCCTGAATACCACCTCCAGCTGGCTGATATGTCCACTCTTTTTCTTATAAACGGAAGAATAATTCTGTCCCGTGCTGCGATCTTTTCCAAGACTGATTCCTGTACATTTAGAATGGCTTATGGTGTTATTCTCAATGATCCAGCCTTTACTCCAGTTGGGTCCAATGAGTCCCGTCTGCTCAGACGTGGGAGGGGCCCATGTAGTGGCAGCCTGGCTCATTGTAAACCCGCTTACCGTGATGTAATCTATTCCTGTATTCTTCGGGAAAAACACCGCCGGCCTCACATTGATCTCGACAAGTTCCTTATTGGGATCGGAACCATGAAAATTGGCCCAGATCGTTGTGGTTTTGCTGTCGCTTTCACAATACCACTGGTAGAGTGAACCTTCCTGGTCCTGTGCACCCTTTAAGGGCAGAGGGTCAATCACTTTCTCAAGTGAATCGATCTCGTAAAGCGATTTCCCGTTAAGGTAAACCTCCCCGGTATGATGATCCCTTCCGAAATCACGGAACCAGTCCGCCGCTATTATTTCCCGGTAGGGATTGTAATCACCAAAAAAAGCATTGTCCAGTGTCAGCTTCCAGACCTCATTTCTCACCTTTTTCCATCCTTTAACGACTTCAGATCCCTTGATCACCACTTTCTCGCCTTCGGCACTGCGGTATAGGATCCGGTTCAGGTGGCTGCTCCCTCCAAACAATGGATCTACCCTCTCACGGTAGGTTCCGGCATGAACAGTAATGGTATCCCCTGCCCTGGCCACCCTGGCGGCTTCCGAAATTGTTTTAAACGGATGTCCAGCCGAACCAACCGCATCATCACTCCCATTTACGAAAACATGGTACTCCCCGGCAAAGGCACTGAAACTTACAAGGGCAGAGATTCCTGCTAGAAAAAAAAAGACTTTTATATTCATCATTGATCTTTGGTTTATTATAAAACGATTACTCATGTCGGTCCTGCTAAATCTGCTTATGAAGGATTATTTTGGCCATAACTTTATTACGTTTTCTCCCTTGCTGAAAATGGCGAACGGGCCGGCATCATTCCTGTTTTCCTGTCTGCCCGCGTTTAAGTAATCGTTAAGGAACAATACAGCTGTACAATCGGGATTTTCAAATACAGCCTCGGTTACTACAGCTTCGCCGAAGTCAAAACTATTTATCATCCTGGTTTCCAAACCGGTAAAATCCTCACCTGTCTTTAAGACCATGTATATTCCATCCTCTTTTTCTTCAATCGAAATCTCTATTTCAGAGTTCCTGTCCACTACCTCATTTACACCGTTTTTATAAGCAACAGCCCCGTTCAGGTAGAGGTTGTTTTCTGCGGTTACGGGAAGTTTTTCTTTCGACATTTCCCAGACGGGGAAACCGGATTCCGGAAGAGTTGTCGGGTGCTGGTCATACATTCCAAGTCCATAATCCATCGTTCCTTCTTTCCTTTTCGGCCGGTTGGCATTCTCAAAAACATCATAGGCCGGTGCAGGTGTTTTGATAAAAACATTATTTAAATACCGGTCGTCGCCACCCTGTATTGTCATCAAACCGGCTACTTTGATGGAATGAGGAAAATGGTAGGGCGTAAACCTTATGTATTCCACACCTTTGCAAACCTGGCCGGCAAAAAGATTATACACATACGCACTGCCCACCGCCATATTCCAGAGGTTGAGATCGGATAAAAAGCAATTATTATCAATGATATGAGGCCCGTGGCTTACCTCCATATGAAGGTCCATCCAGGAGTTGTCGAAAAACAGATTTCCTGTTATTCTTAATCCCTGGGCCTGCCAGTCGATCCAGATTCCTTTGAAGGCATTATGGATACAATTGTCTTTTATCAGTACATCAATGGGTGCATGGAATTTAATTCCGGCCATATCAAAACCTCCCCATTGCCGCTTTGTATGAATATCAAAAATATGGTTGCCATAGATCTGGCTGAAGACTGCGCCCAGATTCCCGAGAATGCCGGTTTTCTCACAATGGGATATGGTATTATTCCTGATAATATGTGAACCTACATTTTCTTTTGACCAGCCGTTTTTGAGTCCGGCGAAAACAACCTCCAGCTGACTGATATGACCACCCTTTATTTTGTATTCAGAGGAGAAATTCTGTCCCGTGCTCCGTTCTTTCCCGAGGGTTATGCCAGAGCATTTTGAATGGGTAATGGTATTGTTTTCAATGATCCAGCCCTTGCTCCAGTTGGGCCCGATGAGTCCCGTCTGATGCGCCGTGGGAGGTGCCCAGTCGGTGGCTGCCTGGCTCAAGATAAATCCACTGACTGTTATGTAATTAATGCCTGATTTCTTTGGGAAGAACACCGCCGGTCTCACATTGATCTCAACGAGCTCCCTGTTGGGATCGGCGCCGTGGAAATTAGCCCAGATTGTAGTGGTTTTGCTGTCGCTCTCACAGTACCATTGGTAGAGGGAACCTTCCTGGTCCTGTGCGCCCTTTAAGGGCAGAGGATCAAGCAGCTTCTCCAGTGAATCTATCTCATAAAATGATTTTCCATTCAGGTACACTTCCCCGGTATGATGATCCCTTCCGAAATCACGGAACCAGTCCCCTTCGATAATTTCCCTGTACGGATTGTAATCACCAAACAATGAGTTATCCAGAGAAACCTTCCAGACTCCCTTCTCCAGCTTTTTCCACCCCTTAATGACTTCCGATCCCACTATCGCAACATTTTCTCCTTCGGCTGTGCGGTACAGGACCCGGTTCAGATGGCTGGTCCCCCCATAGAGAGGATCTACCCACTCACGGTAGATTCCTTCATGAACCGTAATAGTATCCCCTGCCCGGCCCACTCTGGAGGCAGCCGAGATGGTAAGAAAAGGATCTCCAGCTCTACCGTCAGCGTCATCACTGCCCTTCATGGAAACATGGTATTCCCCCGCAAGGGCGCTGATTCCCCCCAGGGTAAAAATCCCGAGCAGGATAATAAATAAGCGGATTGAACCCGAATTGATCCCGGCCGTGGACCGGTCAATCATTAAGGAATTTTCATTCGTACTCTTATTCCTTCTGCAGGACTGTATAGAAGCAATTGTAACCGGAAATAACAATTTTGATGCGATGTTATGTATTTGCTTCATTTAGTTTGCGGGATTACAGTGTTGCAAGATGAGCTAACAATTCTTCTGTCATTTTTTCAAGAATATCTTTTTCGTGTTGTTCTTTGTAAATATTCTCCCATTCCATGGGATCCTTTGAAAGATTGTAAAGTTCACCGTCAATAATATCAGACTCCTGATAATCCCCTGCCAACTTTTTCCTGTTCATGACCAGGATCAGTTTGTAATCTGGGGTCCGCCACATGAATGATGCCTGCTCAGGATGTTGATGCAGGGCACTAAAACCGGCAGGATGTTGTTCTGTTCCCGTCAAATTCAGTCCCACACTACCCTGGGGAACTTCGATCCCAACCGTTTGCAGGATGGTGGGATAGATATCCACCAGTTGGGCAGGTCTGTGGTCGATTGTATTGCGTAAATGGTCCGGAATGGAGCTGCCACTAAGGATGACAGGGACCCTGACACTGGACTCATAAAGGCAGTATTTATTGAACCGGTAATATCTCTCACCGAGCATCTCCCCGTGATCAGAAACATAGACGATCAATGCATTGTCTAATATTCCTTTGTCTTCCAGTTTACTCAATGTTCTGCCAAACATGTCGTCAATCCAGGTGCAATTGGCCCAGTATCGGAGTTTCATCTCCTTCCAGAGTTGTTTGTCTGCTGTTTTCCAGAAATTTTCATACATCTCCCTGCGATTCAACCCTGCCGCATGAGGCGAATGATCTTTCTCCCAGGGCGGCTGGGCAGTTACCGGGGTATTCTTAATGTCGTAGAGTTCTTCATAACCAGCCGGAACATTGTGTGCTGCATGAGGTTTCAGGAAAGAAAGGTAGAGAAAGAGCGGCCGGTCATTATCCAAGCCATGATCGATAAAATCCATACATCGATTAAAGACCCATCCATCCCTGTGATTTTCTTCAGGAACCTCACTTGTCCTGCCGATATAACCAAGGTTATTCTCCTCACCCCCTCCATATTCCTCGGTTTCTTCCATATACTGTTTATAGGCTTCCGGGTCTGTGTCACTCATAAGGATTGCACCTTCTTCATACAGATTGTCAGTATATCGTATTTCAAAGCCACGGGTGGATATTGGATCGGCCCTCCAGTGGGTTTTGCCAAAGCCTGCCGTCTGGTATCCGGCATCTTTGAGGACCTGAGGCAGGGGTATTGCCGGCAGTTCATGATCAAGCAAGCCTTTTGCATTGGAGAAGACACCAATCTGGTTTGGATAAAGTCCCAGCATCATGGAATAACGGCTTGGTACACACATAGGTGCCTGGCAAACTGCCTGGTCAAAAAATATGCCTTCCCTGGCCAGAAAATTCAGTGTCGGGGTTTGCACTTCCGGATCGATAAATCCCAATGCATCCCAACGATGCTGGTCATCCATCAGGAAAATGATATTGGGAGGAGGATGATTAGGGGAAGCGCAGGAACCTGTTAAAATCAGCAGGAAACCGGCGGCGAGGATTCCCTTGCATATGGGAATGATAATGGTTCTGTTCATCATACTATGTTTTGGAAACAATCAATTCTCAAGCTCTAAAGATAGCTGGGGAGAAGGCACATATCCTGCATCCATGATGCCGACAAATCCAAGGAGTGCTCCCCAGTGGTAGAATTTATCGCTCATACCTGCATCGTCTCCACGCCCGGTTTCAGCGCTGTAATTCTCATACACATGCCGCTCTTCAATCCAGGATTTCAATAATAGGTTTTTGGATTTTTCGACCATATCCCTTTCTGCTTCAGGCAAATCATAATTCCGGATGCCCAGGTAAACCAGGAAATTCATGGGTGCCCATATCCTCCCTCTCCAGTATATATTATCCTTATAAGCCGAATCATTCCGGGCGATGGAAGGCATGATATAATCACCCCAGAATTCTTCAGGATTGTAGAAATGCTCTTTCATCATCCGTTCGGTCTGCTCCTGGCTCGGGACCTTAGCCAGCAAGGGATAAAAAAGGGTGGGCGACAGCCTGTGGCTGAATTCTCCCGTAACAAGGTCTTTGTTAAGATAAAGGCCAAACTCATCATTCCAGAGGGTTTCGAGTTTTTTTGAATAGATCCCGGCTCTTTCCATTAACTCCGCTGCTATCTCTGTTTTGCCTAAGACCTTGGCGATGTCGGCCAGGTTGTGGCAATCCCAGATATAGAAACTCATCAGACCCACATCAGCCTGCATCAAACGATAGGAGGTGGTATCAAAAACCGCATCATCGAACATGGGGGAATTGTCCAATCCAGATTCCCACTTGGCTCCTTTTTTGGTTCCAATCCCCCTCTCCAGCCAGGCAGGCAGGGGACCATGTTCATAGGGATCTGAGCCCCAGCAGAGGTATCCCTCTACATCCCGGTTCTCGGTCCACCAGCGGTTCCAGCTCAGAAGTTCATCAAACACCTCATGCAGGAACCACTTTTCCCGGTATTTCCTGTAAATTTCTTTCACAACAAATGATCCAACCGGGGGTTGTGAACGGTCTTCGCTGGTGCATCTTGCCGAACCAAAATTCGGAATAAAACCATTTTTCGTTATCTCTTTTGTAATGGCAATCGCATTTGCATAGGCATGTTCACGATTATCCAGAGAAAACATGTATGCTGCGAAATAGGTATCCCAGTCAAACAATATCCATCCTTCCCAACCAACATTCCATGTGCGGCTTACGGGGGCAATGACCCGGTCGTGAGTAGGTTCGTAAATCAGGTCCCAGGCAAGCACCGTCCGCATGGCATTGTACAATTCAGGAGTCTTTTGGAATTTGTCCTTTTCTTTCTCCAGATTTGCCTTTGCCCTGGTAATGGTTTCTCCAACCTCTGCCAGAGACTTTGAGGTACCCGATGTAAGCGCTGTTTCCCGTCCGAGCGAAACCTGTATATTTTCGGGATCCGCCACCCAATGATCCCCGTTTACATACACCTCTGTGGTTCTCAGTGGACTCTGACCTGTGATAAGGTTACCCTCAATTATTATTTCGCCTTCCCTGTCCCACAACATCTGAGGATCGATGATGAGGGAATCACCGGGCACAGCATGTATGGGAGTAATGAGCAAATAGAGTTCATTGTTTTCGGAAGCACTTTGCACCCGGATATGGATATTCCTCCACTCTACCTCCAGTTCCGTGTATGAACCGTCATAAGCATGAGGTCCCGGAGTCACATGTTCCTTATTGCCGTATGTACCCCGCCCGATTAATGCATCTTCAAGGATCTCTCCGGACTGATTATCTTTTAGTTTAAGATGAAGAGCAAATCCTTCAGGCAACAATACATGAGTCAGAACACTCCGGGTATCCCAGGTATTCCACCCCTGGGCGAGTTGAGTTTTTAAGGCATCTGATTCATTTCCCGTATAATCATTCAGTTCGGATGCATTCCGGGTATTCCCCTGATTGCAGGAAATCAATAATGGTACCAGGCAACAGATCAGAAATTTTAATGGAATGCTATTCATGTTATAAACTATCAATCCTCGAAATACACATCATCCTTCACCAAGGCGTCCCTCAGATCGGCATATTTGAGGTCCCTTCGTTTCATAATATATCTTGTTTGACTAATCTCTTCTTTATCCTGTCACTAAGTTACCGTATCCTTATCTTATTCACACCAGGCTTTATCTTTTCAAAGGGACCCGCCATTGGATCTTTCTTCCGTTTAATTCCAAAGAAGTCTTTATCAACTTTAATGGGACTGCCATTTGAAGTTTCAAAATACTGTTTGCTAATGAGGGTTTTTCCAAGGAGGTCGGTTGATACCAATCTGTTCTTCAGTTTGATTATGGATTTGTCACTGGTAATAAGAATAAATAGTTGACCATTCTCTTCTTTCAGTTTGATTTCCGGATTGAACGACTCCTTCTCAACAAAATCCATTTCCTTGCTGTAAGGCTTTGCACCGTTCAGATATACATTTCCATGGATGTGAACCGGGAGATTTACTTCTTCGTATTTTTCAAGACCTTCACCCGCAAAAATATTGTTGTAATACCGGTCATCACCTCCTGGAATATCGCTAATCCCGGTTTTTTCCGTTGAATGGGGTTTAAATACAGGTGTTGTTCTTTCTTCGGTACCAAAACGTACTTTTCCCGCTACTACATTATGAACATAGGCTGTGCCGGTTGATAAGTTTAAGATCCCAAAAGGAGATAAAAAGAGGTTATTATCAACCATTACAGGACCATGATTGACTTCCAGGAAAAGATCCTGACTCATATTATCATAGCATACATTTTTACAAACTCTTGTGCCCTGAGCCATCCAGTCGAGCCAGACAGCTTTATTGGCATTATGGATGTGGTTCTTCTCTATAAGCATATCAATGGCGGCATGTATTTTTATCCCTCCCATTTCGAAGCCGGTGAACTGTTTTTTTGTCCAGATGTTATAAATGTGGTTGTTTGATATGGTACTGAATATGGCCCCCAGGCTTCCGCATATACCTGCCTGCCCACAGTCAAATATCTCGTTGTTTCTTACTACATGAGATCCGACAAGCTCCTTGTTCCACCCTGAACTAATTAATCTTTCCACCATCTCGGTATAAAGCCTGACACCATCCGGCACCCTTCCTTTATCGGCCGGATCCCCCACATGATTTCCGCTCCTGCGATCCTTTCCAAGCGTTATTCCCGCGCACCTTGAGTTGCTGATAATATTGTTTTCTATGATCCATCCCTTGCTCCAGTTGGTTCCTATGAGCCCAATTTGTTCGGCTGTCGGTGGTGACCACGGTGTAGCTCCCTGGCTTATGAGAAATCCACGGACGGTAATATAATTAATACCAGTTTTTGCAGGGTAAAAACAGGTTTTCCGGACATTTATCTCCACCTGTTCCCTGTTGGGATCATACTGGTGAAAATTTGCATAGATATATGTTCTTTCCTCATCTGATTCGCAAAACCAGGTAAACTCTGAGCCTATCCTGTTTTCAAGTTTTTGTGGGTTAAGTACTTCTTCGAGAAGATCACTTTCATAAAGTGATTGATCATTCAGATACACTTCACCGGTATGATGATCACGATCCCCTGGAAAAAACCAATCCCCGGAGATAATTTCTTTATAAGGATTATACGGGCCAAAAAAACTGTTGGGGATGGAAACTTTCCAGGTATTTCCTTTGAAACGCACCCAATCTTTTATCAGCTCTGAACCCCTTATCTCCACCCTTTCCCCTTCTGCTGACTGGTAAATGATCCGTTGGATATCTGAAGTACCCCCCCTGACAGGATCGACATGTTCTCTGTATATTCCTTTGTGAACAGTTATCACATCACCCGGCTGTGCTATATCTGCTGCCGCCTGTATGGTCAGGAATGGCGATCCCGGGCTTCCATCATTTGAATCACTTCCTGATTTAGAAACATGATATTCCTTTGCAGAAACTATAAAAACAGAAAACAGGATTACTGCTGTTATACCAATCCGTTTCATTGTTTTCAAAACTTTATTGTTTGTCTGAATTAACCGGAACCCGCAGTGATGACAACAATCTCACCGGGCCCAGCAATCCGGACGTTTCTACATGCCATGGTTCAGGAGGGGAATATCTTGTTGCTCCATCAGATTTTATATTGGACCTGGTAAATTTTCTATTTTCCGGGAGGTTCATGTCACCGGATAACCGGTTGATCCAGAGGTTCATCACCTCGATCTTCAGTTCGTTATTCCCGGGTTTGAGAAACGAGGTAATGTCAGCCCGGAACGGCGGCTTCCATACCACTCCGGCCGACCGGCCATTCACAAATATTTCGGCCAGTTCATGCACATCCCCCAGGTCCAGATGCACACGCTGTTCTGACCCAAGCCAATCGTCCGGTACATTAAATGTTTTATGATAGCTCCCGGTTCCTGAATAGTACTTTACCCCTTCGTCGGCATGATCTGTCCATGAAATAAGTTCTGCCAGCTTGACTTCTGCAGGTGCACCCCATTCCGGGTCGAATTCCACAATCCATTCTCCATCGAGTACACGAGGAGCAGGCACATCATAAACCTGAATCAACTCTTCCAGTCCCTTTCTTCCGGTCAGCAAATAGGTTCCATTCTGCCAGCATTGAATGCTGGCAGAATTATCTGTAACAGCTACCACATTTTCTATAGGCAGGCCGGGATATCTTTCTTCATCTTTTTTGATTAATGATGCAAAAGAACCTGAACCAACATCCATATCAAAGACAATGAAAACCGAGCCTCCTGGAGGCAGGAAGACAGGCAGGCTGGTTCCGCCATCTTCTGTTCTGAAAACGAACTGTTCTTCTATTGTTCCATACGTGGGATCCCAGATCCGGGGTGTCCGGTTATTTACCCGGAAAAGGCATTCGGCGCTTACAGTATTCGTGGTTTTATTTCTTACAAAATAGATATCCGAATGCTTTGTTTGCCGGTGAATAAAATCGAAACCGGAGGCAAGTTCTGAATTCTTACATATAAAATCGGGAGCTACAGACTCAAGTTCAAGCCACTGTTGAGGAGTATATCCCCAGACTACCTTACCCTTGCCATAACTGTTTACCTTGATGGTAGTGCCGTTACAATCTCCCCACATTTTACCGGCCAGTTCACGAAGTGCTTTTGTCTTGCTTGCATAATCACTAAAACCCGGTACATCGTATGGTTTGGGTCCGATGATGGTTGCTCCTGCTGAAACCAGCTTCTCCAGTTTATGCAATACCGAAAGGGGCATATCATTTTTCTCAGGCAGGACCAGGACCCGGTAAGACATGCCGTCCGGAAGATTGATCCTTCCATCCTGAACGGACATGCGGTTCAGGATAACATCGGTATTTACTACATCGTATTCGTAACCGGTTCCTAGTCCATCAATCGTTGGCTTCTCAGGAACATTATGATACATAGGCCAGAAGTTCGGTGCCTGGTCGCCATAATAGTATGCAACATCCGCCACATATAATCCCTGCTGAAGCATATGGCAACACCTGCCAAGATAATCCATAAAGGGCCTTGCTTTTGACCACCACACAACCTTTGGATTCATGTCTACCCCGGCGTGATAGCTTCTTCCCGGATATCCTTCCTCAAGGGGTGAGTGGGAGTAGCCGTGATAGGTAATTCGGTTGAGGCCTTCGCAAAATGCCCTGTCTACCAGCATCTTACGTCTGAATGGTCCGTCTCTCCAACGCCGCCAGGTTGTCCACGATTCAGCATCCACATAGGGTTTGCCATAGATATGTGCCGCACTGGCGATCTCCTTGATCAGATAAAGATTTCTTGGATTTCCCATCCAGAATTCACCACGCGGAACTCCGACGTTCCCCAGTGCTTTGAGTGCATCCACCGGACAGGTTTCCCAGATAGGGGGACCGGGACCACCTGCTTCTGCTGTACGCGTCATCCCGTATTCGGCACATATCTCTGTACCCGTGGTATAATGACTGAAAATCAGTAGATCACTCACGGTTTTCCTGTAATCGTAATTAAACCGTCCGCTTTCATCCTCGTCATTAATTGTCCACCCCATCAGTGCCGGCAACCAGGGCAGGGGATCATACCCGTGGTGTTCCTTAAACCAATCACTGAATTTCGTAGTCCACTGTATACCCTCATGAAGCTCCATACTGTCGTCGTCCAGGGATTTCAGGGGTGAATCTGGATCACCCCCTTTCTGCAGTCCCAGCCTGTTAATAATGTAATTAAAGTGAAAGCGGGTGGCCTCCGGATCAAGGAAATCGATGAACAGGCCTTTTGAATTGGGACTTGCGGCAATCAACTGCTGCCCGTTATTGCTGCAGACAAAACGTACTACATGCCAGTCCCCTGCAGGTGCATTCCATACAAGCTCCCCGTCGCGGTACTTGTCAGTAAGGTTCAACACCTCGGAAAGATCAGGAATTACCTTGTCCTTCGAATCGGGCCATGCCAGGACGGCCACATCGACCCACCAGGCAGGCAGACCGTCTTCACCCATTGGACAATCGGGCGGAACATCCGGGAAGGGAAGATTCTGCCTGACCTCAGCCGGACCTTTGACAAGAACTCCTGCTGAGAAAAGGTTTTTACTCGCCATTTCAGGGGGCACCCAGGAGCCGCCGGAATTCCATCCACTGGCACAGATCAGTCCCAGGTCCATTTCCAGTCGTTTCGCCTCCTTCATGGCATGATGTATAAAACCCACCGATTCATCACTCATGAAGGGTGGACCTGCAGGAACGAACCCTTCAGAGTTTCTCATGGCCTCCGTATCCCACATCAATAGTCCTCCAAGTCCCTTATCCTTTGCCTCTTCCAGGTCACGGGTCAATCCTTCCTTTGTAACATCTCCATTCAACCAGTTCCAGTAGGCCCTTGGCCTGGCTTCCTTGCCCGGGTCCCTGAAGCCTTCTGCAAGATCCGGGTCCACTGCAACCGGCTGGCTGCATGCGGATAATATATATACAGCGAAAACGATTAGGATGTATTTCATTACCTTCCTCCTTTGATCAAATTTAATGTATTTACTCATATCATTCAGTGAATATTAATGCCTGCTGCTGAACGTATAATCCCCGGATCCCACCCTGTAAATACTGTGGATATTTTCCCGGCGCAGGAAGACAAGGTCTTTTAATTCGGACAGATCCATCCCATCAACTTCAATGTCTTCTCCCGGAATAAACACAGTTGCAGTACAATTTACGGGAATTCTTATTTCCCATTCAAATTCATCTGCCTCAATTTTCCAGTTGCTGATAATGGGGCCGTAATGGGACTCGTACCTGCATTCCACCCAGTCAACACTCTCCACCAGTCCAGGGCGAAGAATAATATTTTTAAATCCGGGACTCTCAGGATCCCATTGGATCCCGGCCAGGCCACGGTAAAACCAGCCACCTATGTATGGGAAGCAGGAGTGTATCTGTGAATAGTATCCATTCCACTGTTCCCAGCAGGTTGTTGCACCTTTTTCTATCATATATCCCCAACCGGGATAGGTCTTTTGATTAACCATAATATCGATCAGGTCATTCCGATCCTTATCAAGCAGGTAATCAAACGTGATCTGCGTGCCGATCATTCCTGTGTTCAGGTGCCCCTGATCCTTAACCAGCATAGTGTGAACATACTTTTCGAACATCTCGTCCTCAAGCTCGCCGGGGATTACTCCGGTCTGTAAGGGGAAGATAAGGTAAGGCTGTTCCGCGTTCGCATAGGTAGTGTCGGCAGGATTGAACCATTTCTCATGCAGGGCTTTTTGGGCAATCTCAAGTTCATGCCTGAATACCGCGACATCATCGCCCATGCCCAGGATCCTTCCAATTTTCATCATAACCTGCAGCAGGTGAACCCGGTAACAATTATTGAAAAAACGCCGGGACTTATCATCTACCCACTCACTCTTGTCCATTCCCCTGCCGGGAGGCACCCAGTCACCCAGGTTCGTCCATTTTTCACCGGGAAAAATATCCTGAAGCACACCATTTTCACAATGTGAGCCAAGGTATGCAATGTATTTCTTCATATAAGGATACCCTGTCTCGAGCAGTGTTGTATCATTGTAGAAAAGGTAAGTTTTCCAGGGAACCATAATACTCATTGCCCCCCAGGCCGGTCCTCCTCCGGTTCCGTGGGGAGTGGGTGCTACAAAGGGGACAAACCCATCTTCCTTCTGTTCGTCCCACCAGTTCTCAGACCATTTGGTGTACAGGGTGGATGCATCGAAATTGTAACAACCCACATCCATGATCGTTTGCCCGTCGCCGTAACCGAGTCTTTCGCGTTGGGGACAGTCTACTGTCTGACCGCCCAGGTTCAGCGCCCGGTAGGTCCACCGTACCATCTGATGGATCTGGTTGTAAAGCTCGTTGGAACAACTGAATGAACCGGTTTCATGAATTTCCGTTTCCACGGGTATTGCCAGCAGGTCTTCCTTTTCGGGCAGATATGTTAAACCTTCGATCAGTGCATACCGAAAGCCATGATAGTTGAACACATTTTCAAACTGTTCCTCTTTTTCCCCGGCTGAGATAAATTCATCAAGTTGATTATAGGTGGAAAATCCTTTATGCTCCATCCTGAGGCGCCATGCTTCTTCCGGGTCCCGGCCGTCCAGGTCCGCATAGTGAATGGTGATTTTCTGTCCCGCAACAAGGCCATGGAAACTAATATTCAGCATACCGGTAAGGTTGGTTCCAAAATCAACCATAAGGGTTGTATCGTCCAGCTGCTCAACAGATACCGGTGCAATGCCGGCAAGCCGGGAGTATACCATCCTGTTCCCATCCAAACCCCGATACTGTTCTTTCCTTTTTTCAGGTAAGTGGTTGCATCGTAAGTCTGATAATAGCTGCGTCTGCTGTAATTTGATACTGCAGGAGCGAGAACTTCATTGCCCAGCTTTTCCCCATTAATGTAAAGCTCGAAATAACCCAGTGATGCAAGGTAGACAGTTGCACGTTCAGGCATATCATCCAAATAAAATGAATGTCTGTAATAAGGTGCTGTAACAGAGTCCGGTGATCCGATCCAGCGGGCGGTCCAGTCTTCTTTTTCAAGCAATCCCATTGACCAGAATGCAGGTTCAGACCATGCTGATGGAATACCCTCCCTGTCCCATACCATGACTTTCCAGAAGCATTCTTCACGGGATTGAAGGGTTTTGCCCTTGTATTCAACAAGCCTGGATTGGTCTGATTCAATTATACCTGAATCCCAGTAATCACCCTGGTCTTTTGCCAGCATTTCCGGAGAACTTGCCACGAGCAGGCGATAGGCAGTTTGTTTCTGTCCGCGAATGTCTGATCTCAGCTGCCAGCTCAATCGTGAACCCGTCTCATCAATTCCTTGTGGAGATGTGAGAAACTCGCAGGTCAAATTGGAAATGCGAACCGTTGCCAATTCTTTGCATCCAGGGAAGCTGGTCACTGAAAATAAAACTATTGCGATTGAGATCAGAGATCTTATTTTCATGGTATGTAACTTGGCTTGGCCAATTATCCAGTATTTATTTCAACTCGTCCCAGTCTTCTTTAGTAAGCTCTGACTTTTGATACTCCATCATCATTTTCCAGATACCCTCCTTTACCAGCAGTCCCTCAAATTCGATGTAATAGCCATTCTTTTCGCCGTTTTCTTCGTAGGAATAATAAAAGATTCCGCTTTCATGAGCAGTAGTATTGTCACCTAATCGCTTCCTGAATCTGAATTCGACGGATGATTTTCTTAAGCCGGCTTTTGTATCGTCAAAATCTTTTTTCCATCTCGCCAGCGCATTGGCAATAGGGTAAGCCTTTGCATTGATGTCTGTAACTAAAGTTGCTTTTTCATGAAAAGTTGCTGTATAAGCCACAAAGTCTCCTTCACTTATTGTGCGCGAAACTTCTTTCCAGTACTTATCCAGTTCTGCTAACCGAAGGCTTTCGTTGCCGTACTTCTCCTGCGAAAATCCATTAAACGAACACAGTGTCAGGAGAAAAAGCAGCAGGTAGTTTTTTATATTCATAATTGAATGCTATTTGTAATGTGTCATTTGAGGCTCATGTCGGATACCAGGTGTCGCCTTAATATTATCTACATTTCTAAATACGCGGAATGGGATGCTTCATCTGCCTTTAATGATTCTTGTTTGTATGTAAGTTGAATCCCGTTTCCAATGTAGAGTTCTTTTATATTGTTGTTGTCATCCAATGTGATTAATCCAAACCGACCTTTGAAAGAGATGTCCAGATCTTTGTTGGAATATTCATCCTCCATCTTTTCTTGTTGAATGATGTACTGAATTATGATCCTTCCTTCCACTTTGCTGATCACTTTCACGCCTTTGAATATTCCACCTGACATTAACCGTTCCACTGATTGTACGACAGGTTCATCCTCGTAAGATTCATATACAACTGTAAAAGGATTTTTCCAGGTTTCTCCTTTGTGACGAAGAATGAATGTTGGAATTGGTAAAGTATCATAAGGGTGTGGTGCGATAAAAGACCTTGGAGACATTGCTTTGCTTATCTCTGTTTCCAGTCCACCTGGTATTAATCCCCGCATGTAAATAGGTTTATTGCCCAAATGATTTGCAGTGAAAATCACCTCCATTGTTTCTTCCGTTGCTTTACCGGATTTCACCTCCTTGAAATAATGCCAACCCGGATGTTGGTAAACCTCCTGTAGTTCCCAAACAATCTTACCGGATGCCTGATATCGTTGGCTATCATCAGACATGGATAAGGGAGAACCCTTGGAGGAGATATCTAATTGATCTCCTGCATTACGATATAAATAGTCATGATACTGGGTGGATGTATCTGACCTGGCTCTAAATATATCCAAATAGTACCCCTGGGTTTCGGATAATTTGATCAGGGCAAGGGTACGTTGATGATCAGCTTGTTTTATCAGGTTGTGTTTATCGAGGAACTCAACCATTACAAATGAGTGTTTGGGGGAGACTGCCTCTTCAATTGGTTTTGGTTCGATGGCCACTGCCTTTACAGTTTCGATTCCCAGATTGACCCATGGTCCGTCAGAAGCCGAAGCGCCGTTACTAATCACTGTATTGTGCGCAGCAAAAATCTTATAATAATTTTCATGAATGGCAGTGCCATAGGTTGCCATACCACTTTCAGTACCTAAAACATAGCCTTGCCCATATAACTCCATGTCTATTCCCGAGGCATGCCCGTGTACATATCCTCCACAAGAAAGTGTACCCATAAGGCTGTTTTTTATTTTGCCCTCAGAACTAATGTTTCGTTGCACATACAAACCAGCATGCGGGACATGATTCGTTCTGTCTCGTTTTGGTTCATCCATTTCTTCTCCCATACCCAGGTTTTCGTTTGCCCATAATAATTTTAACGCAGAGCTTGAATGGTTCCCTAATTTATCTCTTTTGTAATGCCCCTTATCAATGCAATAAGCCAGAAATTTAGAAAGTGTTTTTATCTGTGCTTCGTTATTATTCAGTTTAGCCATCCGCAGTGCTGCCTCGTATGACATATAATCCAGGTATATATGCCTTTTACTATCACCGAAACTTGGATAATCCCCGTTGGGAAACTGTAAGTGGTAATAGACATTCAATGCCTCAGGAATATTAGAATATTTATCTCCCAGGACAAGATCAGGGTAAATACCGTCAAGAATGCACATTAAGTAAGTAGATAAATTGGCAACATGGGTGGAATAGCTGATTGATTCAGGCCATATGTCTCCAGGATTAACAAATCTCTTTGCAACTGTTGCCAGGGACTCTTGTCGTTCCGTGTCTTTGTTAAGATAGTAAGGCAATTGCTCATTGCGTTCTTTTTCATCATCCAAAGCCAGAATGTTTCCTACAAGACTTGGAGATTCAAGTACAGACCAGTTACTTCCAAGATGCCCTGAGTTTTTTGCCAATGATATATACGTTCTGAAAGTAGCTTGTGCTGCTTCGAAATCAAAAGGCCGTAAATCATTATTGGCTACATCGTAAACTTGCCCACCCGATTTTAACCAGGGATAAATGAAATCATAGATGATTGGAATTTTAGCTCCAACAAGCCTGCACCCGTAAAGGTGATCTTCTTGTATGATTAACCCCCTGTTGCCGGAATAACCTTCGACAACATCCATTTGTGCAATGGCATTAACGAATGTTGCAAGCATGTCCCCTGCAGCCTCAGCATATTTAGGTTCTTTGGTTAGATAATACATTACCGCATTGTCAATGGCTTCATCCAATGCCTTCCCGGTTTCTGCAATTCCTTTAGCTTTTTTCCAGGATCTGTCGTGTGGAGTATCAGTACTAAACCTTTTAATCGTTGGTGCCTTACTGCTGTCTTCCGACCAAACCAACGGCAGTACTATTACTTTCTCTCTCCGCTCTATCATACCAGATGAGGTCGTTTTGCCGGTCCGTCTTTGAAGCGATTCAAACAGTTCTTTTGCCCAATCGTTGTTCTCTATTTTTTTTAGAATCTCATCTCTTTCGGATGCTTTAACCCAAATAAATGGACGTTCCATTTTTTCGGCTTGTTCTGTTGTTACCTGACAAGAATTCAATGTTACCACTAATGTGCCTAGAAGTAACAGGGTTAATTGGATTGATCTACCTGGATTCAATTTGTTCATTATTTGGTATATACTTTTATATTTTTGTCTTTGATAACCTTATTCCCTCAACTTGAGCAGATCAATTGTTGGATCCGGCAAGTCCAGGGCATCTAAGGCGTCAAAATCCTCCTGGGGAAGTTTGAAACCCCACTGGATGAAAAAGTTCCTTAAGTTGTACCCGGATGCCTTTGAAGATATAAGCATGAAGTAGGCCATTTTTTCATTTCCATATTTGAAACTTCTTGCTTTTACCTTTTGGCTCTCTCCGTTATCCTCTCGCGAAAGCTGATGTACTTTAATGTAGAATTCATCCCCAAAAGCCATCCAGAGTTGACGAAACATTGCCAGACGCCCCTTCCCTTTTAACATACCGGAGGTATTGTAATTTCGATCATCAAGGGGTACCTGGAAGTAGTCTTCAAGTACGTCCCAAATATCGTTACCCTTTAGCCAGGTCATATCTCCATTAAAACCATATAAGGCTGACAGAGAATAGATATTAACTGTAACCTCATCCACTTCAGCCCAATCCCATCTTATCGTTTGTCGCATATGACCCATTTCATGCCATAATCCCCAACTATTATTGGATATTCTTTGGGGGTCCATAATTCTGTCACAAGCAATAGGTGTTACCATTACACGATATCTATTAGCCGCCATAAAATAATCAGGATCCGCGGTTTCAGTAATCAGTAACTTGTGAACATTGGATTTGTGGAGTTCGGATGATCCATCAATTCCACTTATGTAATCTTCAATGTCCGAAACACTATCCAGTTTAATCAACATTTCATCCTGGCTAACATCTTTAAATTTCAAAGCCGTTTCCTTGCTTACAACGACCATGGTTCTTTCACTAATCATCTGAACATCCTGAAAAGACATGGTGTCCAGCATTTCAAGCCACTCTTCATGGCTCGTTTCTCCCAGCTTGTAAACGGGAACAGGCTCTCCCCCCTTAAAGGTTACCTCAACCTTACCGGAGGGGATATCATCGGTGACATATCTTAAATACAATAGACCTCCCTTGTAATCAGTTACTGTATTGTTTCCAGTTACCAGATTAATTGTAGTGGGTACATCTCCGGCTTTATATCTGGAATATGTGCCGACTAACAATTTTGGTTCTGAGTTTCCCTCAATATTCTTAACATCAATTTCGATGGGTTGACCCGGGGGTAGGTACAATCCAACAGCCTCAAAATCGGAGATAGGATACCATATTCCTAATCGATCAGCTTCTTTCATACCACTAGGTTTTTCGTTAATGGCATATACAAGCGAGAAGTTATTGTTTGTTTGTTCATCTGATGAAGGCTTTGAGCCAACCTTATCAGCACAGCTTATTAAATCGAGAGCGACAAAAAGTATTATTAAACTCTTTGAAATCCTTATTAGAAATTCCATTTATTATTGTTGTTTACCTTGCTTTATTTATAGACTACTCCAAAGATTGATACCCTTCGTAACCACCAATCAGGGAAATCAAAAATCTCTGTACTTAAAGTCCAGTAATTCATTTGCTTCAGACTCAACAAATTTTGCAGATCCGATATCCCAATGCAGGATTTTATTGGGGAACCGGTTTGCAATTACACCCAGGAGAATGGCCTCTGTCAGATTTGCGGCATATGAGAACGGTGCACTGCACTTATCCTTCCCCAAACAGGCATCAACAAACTGATGATAGTGGTCATTCTCGTCCATTTCGGGGAAATCAATCTTTTCAAATCTACCATTGACAATTAACCTGGGATAGTCCCAGTGCGGGAGTAATAAATTCCCCTTCTCACCAATAAACATGGCACCCTGTTCCGGAAGTATTTCCTTGTCAGGTAATTTCAGATCACGATGTTTCTTTGGAGCTCCGGGCCCATCATACCATACCCATTTAAAATTTTCCGTGGTATATTTTGTTTCCGGGAATTCATATTCAACGATATTATTTTCAGGATGGCTGAATCCATTGGGTTTTCTGCATTTTGTTTTTACTGTATTTGGCACGGTTAATTCAAGGGCCGTGTAGGGTGTATCAAAAATATGAACTCCCATATCTCCCAATGTCCCACATCCATAATCCAGCAATTTCCTCCAGTTTGCCGGATGGTACAAATCTTTTTTATAATCCCTTTCCGGAGATGTCCCCAGCCATAAATTCCAATTTAATGTATCAGGTATTGGATCACTTCCTACCGGAGCATCCCCGTCGTAACCCCAATTTTTAGGCGACCATGCTCTTACAGTGGAGACCTTACCGACAATCCCTGACTTGATAAGATCAACTGCCTGGCGATACTCGGGGCTGGAGTGACATTGAATACCCATTTGAGTTATTAGATTGTTATCTGCGGCTAACTTCTTCATTGCCCTGGCTTCTGAAACATGATGCGTTAAAGGTTTCTGGCAATAAACAGGCTTACCCATATTCATTGCCATTATGGACGCCGGAGCATGCGTGTGGTCTGGCGTACAAACGCAAACTGCATCAATGTCCTTTCCAATAGTGTCAAACATTCTCCGGTAATCAGTAAATGTTTTTGCTCCGGGATGAAGCTTTTTAGCCGCAGCCAGGAATGTTGAATCAACATCGCATAAGGCAGTTACTTCAACCATAGGATGTGATGATATACTTAACAGGTCTTCTCCTCCCATCATTCCTCCTACTCCAATATGAGCTGTCCTGAGTTTTCCGTTTTTTGTCAGTGCCCATACCGATGAGGGCAGCATGGTTACCGATGCAAATGCAGCGGTACTTCTTAAAAAATCTCTTCTTTTCATAATTGCTTATTTTCTCAAGTTCGGATATCTTTATTAACCCACTATATCTTCGTACTTCGAGATAATGGCATCGCCCTGTTTCAGGAGATCATTTGCCAGCGGCTCAACCTGATGCTTTTCCAATATGCCCTTAACTATTCTGTTTGCTTCAGCAGGCATTTCTTCAGGGTCCATCTCCAGCAGGTCAAGCTTTTCCTTTTCCCAGAATGTGAGCTCGCCCGTCATATAGTTTAAAGTGTGAGGATGCGTCAGAAAATCATGGCCATGCCCAACTTCTTTAACCGCATCCAGACCTATCCTCTCTTCTGATATTACAACTTCGTGTAAATAGTTCTTACTGCAATCCCACATATAGGAATCAATAATAAACTGTTCAAAAGAGATTCCTTTAGCAGAATCAACTGATCCCAGACCGGTTACTATGTCTGATCCACCCATAATTCCTGTAAGTTGAGTAGCAGGGATCATCACTCCTGAAATTCCGCCTTCAACCTTTTTACCCCATCCGCCATCTGCAACAAGAGATGGGAGATTGTATCTTTCTGCCATTTGTGCCAGACCGATGCTTATAAAACTCTTATCAACTGAACTATAATTAAGGCTGGCTGTAGCCATATTCATTGGTGCCGACTCTGAGCAATAGATGTGGGGTGCACCCGGTGCTGCCATTTGTGAGATGACAATACTTCCCAGATTTTCGGTATTAGCATTTACCATCATTCCTGCCACAGGAACAGGAGCAGACACGCCACCTATTGACATGGACATGGAAGCAACCGGTATCCCGGCTTTTGCCAGTTCTACCTGCGCTTCAATAGAGCCTTCCTCATAGGTTAATGGTGAGATCGGACATGCAATTACAGAAAAGAGGGGACGTTTTCTCAACTCTTCTTTTCCTCCAGCAATAAGAGCCGCCAGCTCAATCTGCACTTTTGCATCTTCAGCACTTTGCGCTGTAACACCCTGAACATGCTTGGTAGTATTTTGCATGGTCAACCACAATTCATGTGGACCATGGGCATAGGCTGTAACATCTCTTGCGGTTAAGGCCGTCCATAGAAAATCAACTGTATCAACTGCATCTCCCAGTCTTGTAAATGCGGCAATATCCTTTCTGGTGGAACCCCGGTATTCTCCGGTGTCAAAATCATTAACAAAAACTGCAAGTCCGCTGGTAGTCACCCAGGGATATGTTTTTGTAGGAATCTTCAGATCATGCCCTGGATCGCGGGCGCATAGCGTAAATTCCTTTTGAACGCTTTCAAGAGCCTGGTTAACCATCTTTTCAGGAATTTTGGCAACCATCGCATCGTAATCTACACTCGCTCCGTTCTTCTCAAGTATTTCAAGAACAGGCTTGCTGTGTACTTTAATACCAATTTCCCCCAGGCTCTTTATACTTTGAGCATGAATCAGATCCATCTCCTGTTGGTTTAAGAAAACTGTCTTTGCCCTTGCCATTTTAAAACCTCCTTTTAATTTATATGAAATTACGCATTATTAAATATATCACTCTCGGTCCAATGAGCTGTATTTATTGTTATGGCTAATTATTTTGATTTCAGTTTATCATCCCAGGATAACGTCGTTTGATTATTGCCTGTTCTTCGGTACTCAATTCATAAATATCTATCGGTTTATCCTGTGGCCGGGTACCTTTCTGGTTCAGCCGGTTCATCAAACTCCAGTTTCGGGAATGCTGGCCCGGTTCAGGATCGGCAGGTTCGGTAGCTTCCAGATCATACCGGGTAAAATCGATTAGTTTTTCCGGGGAGTTTTCTTTCCAGTTCCTCAAAAGTGCCAGCCTGAAATCTTTGTTCATGAACCACCGGATCTCCAGGTCGGGGTCGGAGCCGCATATGCCTGAACCCCGCATGACAAATTGATAATCAATTTCATCGTTGTTTTTAAAGTGTTCCCGCCACAACAATCCAAATTCTCCCTGGGTGATGCATTTTGCATCCGGCCATCGTTTACGCATTTCACTGAACCAGATTTCCAGACCATCCAATCCATTGCGTCCTTTATAACCATATATTTTCCGTGCTTCGACCAGTGACATTTCCCAGCAACAGGTTACCCATGCAAAATTATTGAGCTCAAATCCCTTATCGAAATGTGCAGCTGTTGTGGCAATCATCTCTGTTGTTCCTCGCTCAGTTCCTAATCTTATAACAGTTTCAATAGGACCTACTCCCTGCCGGCTGCCGCACCAATCGTCATTAATTCTTCTCCCACCCGGATGCATTCCGTTTAAAAAATCGATGGTCCAGCCATCCAGGTTAACAATGTCAATAAAATCTTCTTCGCCCTGAGCTGGCTTGCAAAAATGTTCCAGTGAAGGATAGTAGGGATAGGATATTGATCCCTCGCCGTCACCATTGTCCACAGCATACTGGCTCCAGATATTCCCCTGGCAGACATGGATATCTTCTTCTTCGGCCAGATACCTCAGGTTTTCAGCAGACAGGAACCCCGCAAGGACGGATTTGGGACGGTATCCGTCACCAACCATCCCGGAAACCAGTTGCAGTCCGTCATGCAGGTCCCGGTTTACCTGTTCCCGGGAATTATACATATTGGCAAAATACCCCCCGGGGATAAAGGTGATCTCATCCCCGTATTTCTTATGATAGGAAACGATCAGTTCCCTGAGTTCTTTATAATTAGTCCGCTGATCATTTAATGCAAGCCAGCTAAATGACCAGGTCATTCGAGCACCCGGCCAGGCTTTTTCCACCGCTTCCCGAAAGACGCGGGCTTCTGCAGGGGTATGAATAGCAGATTCATCCTCACCATGAGCTTCGTTGCGTGATGTCTCGATCTGGTTGACGCGGACCACGGTATTGAATGTAAAAAACCGGTTTCCCATTAGTTGAAGTCCCGGATCGTCCGGATTCTTTTCAGAGCTGATTTCCTTTTGCTTTCCGTTGTTGCTTCCACAGGAATTAAGCAAGACCAGTAAAAGTGCTACCAGGGAAATTCGAACTGTTTTCATTGGTTTCAATTTAGTAGTTTAATACATATTCTTCGGCCAGACTTTGATAAATTGTTCACCTTCTTTCTGTTCATTGAGCGGACCAGGGAAGGGATTGATTGTTTTTCGCACATTGCCAAAATAATCATTGTCGAGTTGGTAGGGCTTTCCGTCAGGATCTTCGTAGGGCAAGTCCGGGATTTTTGCTTTACCAAGCATCTCACTCTTGACCAGCGGTCCTTTGTGGTCGGCCCATATTTTGTCGAACTGCATTTTGAGATACCAACCATCAGATCTTTCTTCAAGTTTGATCCCAGGATTAAACTCTGGTTGTACGAGTGGATTTTCCTCATGCGAACAAGGCTCTGCCTGGCCGAGGAATACATTACCTGACATGTAAACAGGCAGGCCTAAGTTGTAATAAGTTGCCAAACCGAAATAGTTCTGGTTGTCAAGCTGTTTTGGGATACGTTCCGGCCATGGAACAGGCTTCTCCTGACTAACGAAAATGTTATTGTAAAACCGGCTATCTCCTCCGGGGAATGTGTCCATTCCGGCTATTTCTGTGGAATGGGCTTTGTGATAAGGCGTGTTGCGTGTATTTGGCCAGGCGATTATCCGTCCGGCAAACAGGTTGTGGGCATAGGCCCCACCATGAGATATATCGTTGAGCCCGTTGCCGGACAGGAAAAAGTTGTGATCGATCAGGAAGGGTCCGTGATTGACTTCGACAAACAGGTCTTGTGTGGCCTCGTTGTCATGTAGCAAGTTGCAGGTAACACGCGCGCCCTGGGCCATCCAATCCAGCCAAATCCCCCGCTACGTGCGATAGATGTGGTTGTGGCTGATGATGGTATCGATTGCCCCATGGATCTTGATCCCGCCCATTTCCATACCGCTGTACCGGCGTCGCATGTGAATGTCGTGGATCTCGTTGCCGGTAATTGTGCAGAAGGCCGCACCCATAGAGCCGACAATCCCAGCTTGCTCGCAATGGGAGATGTGGTTGTTACGTACATGGTGATGGCCAATGTTTTCACTCGACCATCCATTTTTCAATGCACGTTTAATCGTCTCGACATATCCCTCGGACGAGTTCGAGGACTTATTGTCAAACTCATCACCATATTTGCCAAGAGTAATGCCCGAACAAACCGAGTAGCGGATGGTATTGTTCTCGATGACCCAGCCCCTGGACCAATGCGTACCGATCAGGCCGATTTGCTCTGCGGTAGGCGGTGCCCAGGGCGTGGCAGCATGCTCCATCTCAAATCCTCGAACAGTTATATAGTTGATACCCGGTTCACTCGGATAAAATACCGACTGACGCACATTAACTTCAACATTTTCTTTATTCGGATCAACACCTGTGAACTGCGCCCAGATTGTAGTGTTCATATCATCTACCTTGCCAAACCATAAGGGTTTTTTGCCCGCTGGTTCCAACAGCTCATCTTGCTTTGCTGCCTCGTAAAGCCAGTGCCCGTTAAGGTACACTGCACCGGTATGATGCTCACGGTCATTAGAGTTGAACCAATCACCACTGATTAAAGTATTGAATGGGTTGAAATCACCGAAGAAACTATTGGGAAGGCTTACCTGCCATGTATCCGACCTCTCGTGCTGCCACCCCTTAACTACTTCTGATCCCTTAAGTACTACTTCCTCTCCTTCGGCCGCCTGATATACTATTCGTTTGTCATTGCTAATTCCACCACGTGGTGGATTGATACGTTCTCTATAGACTCCCTGGTGGACGGTGATCGTATCACCCGATTGAGCTACTTCCGCTGCCCTCGAAATTGTTTTGAACGGTTTCGACATTGTTCCCGGGTTACTGTCAATGCCGGTGACCGATACATGATATTTCTTCGAGCCTGCCGAATTCCTTAGATGACCAGGCTCCTTACTTCGTTCATTTCCTTTGAGTATTTTGGAAAGCAAAGTTGTACTAAGTGCTGCAGCTCCGACTCCAATCCCAAGTTTGCCAATAAATCTCCTGCGATTAATATGTAATTTATGTTTCTTTATCTGTTCTCGCATTATTATCTCTTCTTACTCG
The DNA here is from genome assembly GCA_011053095.1 of Bacteroides sp. Classification (GTDB taxonomy): domain Bacteria; phylum Bacteroidota; class Bacteroidia; order Bacteroidales; family SM23-62; genus SM23-62. The sequence continues at coordinate 10,299 of DRHS01000260.1, read as the reverse complement.
ATTCCGGATCTCTGAATAGCGTTGCGTCATCCCAGTCGTCTGTTCGAAAAGAAGAAGCAGGCAGTAAATTGGTATCGAACAAGGTTCCTTTCACCCAACTCCTCCAGGCATATCTCACCGCAACCGGATTCTTCACCTTTTCACTTTTCACGAATAATCCCTTCCGGTTTTTAAAGGCTGAAGCAGGATAAAAGACCTTATCTGCCCCTGCAATTTCAAATCCTTCCAATTCATCGTAGCAGTAAAGACCATGCTCCGCATGCTTAAAAGTTACCCTAATAGTATCATGCATAATCTCATAGGAGTCCAGGATCGGACCCGAAAAATCGACTGCCTCATAGCCATACGTCTGGTTAAGGGCGTTGTAAAGTAACCTGTCTGCCACCTCTTTCTTCTTTGCAGGATGGATTATTCTTTCTTCCCCGATATCCAGGGTAATGGCAATGCCAGAATTGGGTATCAGATCCAGACATTTCAATTGTGCTTCACGCATAAGAGGGATTAAGTTGTCAGCTTCAGCCCAACCATAATCATAAGGTGCGATCTGGACAAAATAAAAGGGAAAATCTCCAATGTCCCAGCGGCTGCGCCAATCTTTCACCATAGCCGGGAACAGTGTCTTGTATTGCTCCGGTTTGCTGGCATTGGATTCGCCCTGGTACCAGAGTGCACCTTTAATGGTGTAGGGGATCAGGGGATTAATCATGGCATTGAATAATACCGTAGGAAAACGATTCCCCCTGTTCAAATCAACTTCTGAAAGATCTACGTCCTGAATGGAGCTCAATACCTCATTGCTAATCCATGCTTCTACAAGGCTTCCTCCCCAGGATGAATGAATCATGCCTACGGGTACATCCAGGATTTCCTGCAATTGCTGTCCGTAGAAATAGGCCACCGCACTAAATTCTTTGACAGATGAAGGATTGGCCGATTGCCAGCCTCTGTACTCATCCAGATCGTTTTCCGGTTCTGTACTGGCCTGCATTTCTGCAGTAAACAGCCTTAAGTTCTCATTATTTGCAGTTATTATTGCCTGCTGAGCACCGAATGTGGGTTGTCCGTAATAACCTCTGATCCGTTGTTCCATATTGGATTGTCCGGAACAGAGCCAAACCTCTCCGAATAAAACATTCTCCAATAGAATATCTGAGTCAGTACTTTTTATCTCAATTGTTTGAGGTGCTTTGCTGTTCGTTGTCCTTGTTTCGATTTTCCAATTCCCCTCTTTGTCCGCCGTTGTCTTAAGCTCTTCGCTTAACCATGATGTGTTGATTGCAATTTTCTCTTTAGCATCGGCCCATCCCCACAGAGTAATAGTTGTGTTACGTTGTAAAACCATGTTTGAAGAAATAATGGCCGGTAACTTTACTTCTGCATAACCACTGTTGGTAATAAGCAGGCCTGATAAAACCAGTATGTATAAAAATGTTGTTTTTTTGATCGCTGTAGTTTTTTAAATGATTACACAGGGACGCTGTTTATTCATATTTATTTATAAAAAATATCTCCGCTTTACCCATCAAACCTGATTCTAAGAGTGTACTATTCTCCGTAAACCTGGCTTTGGCATTTGTATTGGTATATGGTTTTTTGTCCGGGGTTCTCAGGTCCCCTACAATCCGGTTGTTCCAGGTATTAATTACCTCAACCCTTATTTGGTTGGTGCCGGCTTGCAGGTGGGGACTGAGCCGGACTTTATAAGGTGGAGTCCATACGATCCCGCAATCATTCCCATTCACAAAAACACGTGCCATTTCCTGGATATCCTCAAAAACAACAAACGCTTCAGTATCATTGGATAAGCTTTCCTCACCCACAGAAAACTCCCTGCTGTAGCTGGCTTTACCGGAATAGTATTTGATACCTTCATGTTCGATATCCGTCCAACTGCTTAGTTTCTCAAGCTTATAGGAATCCGGTCCTCCCATCTCAGGATCAAAACTTACATCCCAGTTATCTGTCAGGTCAATGCTCTCCCTTGTCTCTCCTGCATCCTTCATATGATTAAATCCAAATTGTAAATCGTAGCTTAAGCCGGCATCGTTCATCCCTTCAGATTTGTCACTGAAGACAATAAACCTTGAAGCCAGGGGATCCATGATCAATTCAATGCTGATCCCGTTTTCCACTCTTGAATATTCTACATCCCGCTGTATCAATCCGGTTTCAGCATCCCAGATTTCAGGGACTTTATTCCGGTCAACCCTGAAAATACAGGTTAATTCCTCTTCTGCAGGACTGCTGTTGGAAACGAAATAAATATCCTCTGTCTCCGACCTACGATGAATATAGTTGATGTGGTGGTGGACCTTATCCATTCCTTTTACTTCAAAATCAGGTGGGATGTTCAGCTCTTCCAGAACCTGTTTTACAGTTTTCCCCCAATAAACTGTTCCCTTTCCATAGTTATTTGACAATATCTTTTTACCATCACATTCTCCCCATAATTTGTCAGCAATGGTTTTCACTTCAGCGTCACAATCAGGATAATTTTTTAAGGAAGTTGTTCTTTCCGGCCTTCTGCCGATAACTACAGCACCATTGTAAACTAATTTTTCCAGGCTCTTAATAACCTCCAGCGATATATCATCCCTGTCGGGCAGTAACATCACTCTGTACGATTGTCCGGTTGGCAATACCAGTTTTCCGCCTTCTGCAGTCAAAGTAGTAGTTATAACATCTGCATTGATGTAGTCGAAATCATAGCCGGGCAATTCTCCCGGATTAACAGGTTTTGGTTGCCCGCAATGCAGGCATTGATCCTGATTGAAAATGGGAGTTATATTGGGGTCGATACGCTGGGGGGGTACCAGGTTGGGTGCCTGGTCTCCATAGTAAAGACAGGCATCTCCGACAAAATTTCCCTGCCTCAGCATGTAGGAGCATCTTCCGATATAATCCATGAAAGGCCTGGCCATTTCCCACCATGTTGCATTTACATTGACATGTTCCCCGGCATGATACACAAATCCGGGTTTTCCGGCTATTTCAGGATTATGTGAAAAAGTATGAAAGACAATTTGATTCAGACCTTCGCAAAATGCCATATCAATTAATTGTTTAAAGTCAGTGGGACCGTGCTGCCAATGGTTCCAACCCGTCAGCGATTCCGAAGCCACTAATTCTTTCCCATATATATGAGCTGCGCTGGCCGCCTCCTTGGTAACCCAGAAGCGTTTCCTGTTCCAGAATTCTCCCATGGGAATATGTGAATTCCCCAGAGCTTTCAGGGGATCAACACGGGGAGAGCCTCCATGGCCGGCCTCGGTTAACATCTCAATTCCATATTTATCTGCGATAGTAACGGATTGGGCAAAATGGTTTTCAATCATCATGTCGCTTACCAGGCGACTGTAATCGCCACGGAACCGTTCAGCCACAATGCTGTCTACGATGGAATAGCCCCGCAGAAGAGGAAGAAAAGGCAGGGGATCGTATCCATATCTCGTTTTAAATTCCTGGACCAATAGGGGCGACCAGTCTTTCATTCGCCAAACTTCGTAGCTGTCGAGCATCATGAATTTCAAATGACTTTCAGGTGAACTAATTGTAGCGAACCTGTTTAAAACACTGTCGAAATATCTCTGAGTTGCAACCCGGCTAAGGTGGTCTATTATCAAGCCGCTGGAGTTTGGACTCGGGCAGACCAGTTCCTGTTTTGTGTTGCTTATGAAAAACGAGATAACTTCCCATTTCCCTTCAGGTACTTCCCATTCTATATAATTATCTTCCGAGGTAAACTCTCCGAGCATTATGGTTTGATTCCTGTCATAGTCAATTTCCTTTCCTCCCGAGTAGGGAATTGCCAGGGATGAAATCAGGGAATACCTGCTGACCTCACCAAACCTGCTTTTTGGTTTTTGTATCTTAATCTTTTGATCTGCTGGCCCTTCCACCACCTGGCTAGAACTAAGCAATTCCATTGATGCGTCGGATTCCTCAACCCATGGACCGCCGGCATTCCAGCTGCTGGCTGCAACCCAGCCTACATCGAGATCGAGTTTTTTCCCCGTATTGAGTGCAAGGGAAAAATATTGAAGGGATTGCTCACCCAGCATGGCAGGTCCTTCAGGAATCATTTTACCAGGGTCCATGAGTGAACCAATATCCCATATCACTGCACCCCGCATTCCTTTTTCTTTCATTTGTTCCAATTCATAAACCAGTTTTGTCGTATCAACAAAACCATTTAACCAGGGCCATAAAGCCAAAGGGCGGTTTTCTTTGGAGGGATTATTGAATCCTTTGGAAAGATCTGAATCTAGTGGTTCTTTAATACAACTGCCGGAAATGAATATAACTGCCAGAATAGCTGAAATTATCCGCATTTTAGTTCTCATATTCGTCCTTTTAATTCGTGAAGATTATTTCTGCTTTGCCAATCAAGCCTGACTTTAACAGGGGACTGCTTTCATCAAACCTGGCTTTTGCATTTGTGCTGGTAAATGGTTTTTTATCAGGATTTCTCATGTCTCCCACAATCCGGTTGTTCCAGTTATTTATTACCTCCACAATGATGTGGTTCGTGCCGGATTCCAGGTAGGGAGTGATCCGGGCCTTATAAGGTGGGGTCCATACGATCCCGCAATCATTCCCATTCACAATAACCCTGGCCATCTCCTGAATATCCCCGAAAACAACATATGCTTCTGTCTCTTCGGATAATCTTGCCTCATCCACAACAAAGTCCCTGCGATAGCTTGCTTTGCCGGAATAATAATTGATACCTTTATGATCGATATCTATCCAATCGGTTAGTTTCTCTAGGGTATACGATTCCGGTCCACCCATGTCCGCGTCGAAACTTACATCCCAGTTTTCTGTCAGGTCAATGGTCTCCCGGTTCTCACCTGCCTCCTTCTTATGACTAAATCCAAATTGTAAATCGTAGCTTAACCCGGCATCGTTCATCCCAGTGGACTTGTCCCTGAACACTACGAACCTTGAAGCAAGGGGATCCATGATCAATTCAATGCTGATCCCGGATTCCACTATTGAGTATTCTACCTCACGCTGTATCAACCCGGTTTCAGCATCCCAGATTTCAGGAACTTTATTCTGGTCCACCCTGAATACACAGCTTACCTTTTCCTCATTATGGCTGCTGTTCGAGACGAAGTATATATCTTCTGATTCAGTCCGGCGATGAATATAATCGATGTGCTTGTCACAATTATCAACTCCTTTCACTTCAAAATCGGGTGGGATATCAAGTTCCTCAAGTACCTCTTTTACAGATTTCCCCCAGTAAACCCATCCTTGTCCATAACTATTGGACAGTATTGTTTTGCCATCGCATTCTCCCCATAATTTATCAGCAATGGCGTTTACCTCTTCGTCGCATTCCGGATAATTCTTCAGGGATGTAGTCCTTACCGGCTTTCTGCCGATTACGATGCCACCCTCAGACACCAGGTTTTCCAGGCTTTTTAAAACTTCAAGTGATATATCATCCCGGTCGGGCAGCAACATCACCCTGTAGGACTGACCGCCAGGCAATACCAGTTTCCCGTTTTCAGCAGTCAGGCTTGAAGTGATTATATCGGCATTGATGTAGTCATAATCATAGCCGGGCAGTTCTCCCGGATTAACAGGTTTAGGTAGCCCACAATGGAGGCATTGCTCATCATCGAAAATGGGAGTTATGTTGGGGTCGATACGTTTGGGAGGAACCAGGTTGGGTGCCTGGTCGCCATAGTAGAGACAAGCATCTCCAATAAAGTTCCCCTGTCTTAACATATAAGAACATCTGCTTAGATAATCCATGAAAGGCCTGGCCATTTCCCACCAGCTGGTATTTACATTTATATGCTCACCCGCATGATAGGCGTAGCCGGGTTTGCCGGCAATTTCAGGATTATGGGCGAATGTGTGAAAGAAAACCTGGTTTAATCCTTCACAAAAGACAACATCACATAGCTGCTTATAATCGGTTGGACCGTGCTGCCAGTGGTTCCATCCAGTCAGCGATTCCGATGCCACCACTTTTTTTCCATATATATGAGCTGCGCTGGCCGCCTCCTTGGTGACCCAGAAGCGTTTCCTGTTCCAGAATTCTCCCATGGGTACATGGCAATATCCAAATGCTTTCAGGGGATCAACTCTTGGATAACCCCCATGGCCGGCCTCGGCAAACATCTGCATACCATTTTCGGATGCCATCTCAGAAGATTGAGCAAAATGATTTTCAATCATCATATCACTTACCAGACGGCTGTAATCACCGCGGAATCGTTCATCCACAACACTATCTTTGCTGTTATAGCCCTGGAGCAGAGGGAGATACAGCAGGGGATTATACCCGTATCGCGCTTTGAATTCCTCAACCAGAAGGGGTGACCAGTCTTTAGCCGGCCAGACCTCATAACTGTCAACCTCCAGGAATTTTAAATGATGTTCCGGGGTGCTTACTTTATCCAATCTTGCAAGGATGGTGTCGAAATGGGTCCTGGTTGCCCTTCTGCTCAGATGGTCTATCATCAGCCCGTTGGAGTTTGGACTCGGGCATGTCAGATTCTGACCGGTATTACACATAAAAAAAGAGATGACATCCCATTTTCCCTCGGGTACTTCCCATTCTATGATCATAGCTTCCGAGGTGAACTCATCCAGAGAAATAGTTCTATCCGAAGTGTTATCAAGCTCCTTTGATTCCGAAAAAGGCATTGCCACAGAGGCAATTAATGAGTATCTCACCGGCTCACCTCTGCGGTTGACAGGTTTTTCAATGGTGATTGTCCTTTTTGAAGGACCCGTAAGGATCTGATTTGTACTTAGCAGCTCTTTACTGGCATCTTCCGGATCTATCCAGTCACCCCCGGCATTCCAGCTGCTGGAGGCTATCATCCCCATATTCAGTCCAAGCCTGCCAGCTGTCACCAGGGCAAGGGATATATACTCCAGAGATTCTTCTCCAAGAAATTGAGGACCTGCCGGAATCTGCTTTTCCGGATCAAGAAGAGCGCCTACATCCCAAATAAATGCCCCCTGCATCCCCTTGTCCTTCATCTCTTCCAGTTCATAAACCAATCTGGCCGTATCAACATAACCGTTCAACCAGTCCCAAAAAGCCAGTGGCCGGTTCTCCATGGGAGGATTCCTGAATCCCTCCTCCAAATCCCCATTTAATGGTGATTCTGAAATACAGGCAGGTATCAAAAATGATATTACCAAAAGCATTGTAACCGCTTTTGGCAGACGGATCAATTTTTTTCCCATTGTGTTATGTTTTTTTAAAATTTAATTTTTGCCAAGACGGAGTCTGATCACTTTGATGCCTTATTTTTTTTCATCCTCACAGCCCCGATTCCGGCATCCCATAGCTGCTTATTATACCCAGGAATGTCAGTCTCTATAATCTCCTCAGCTGTTGCAGAAAATCCCTCCCACTGTTTTGTCAGTTCGGCCAGTCTTTCTCTGGAGGGCTCATTAACCCTGGGAAGGGAGCTTTCTGTGTGGTTGATCAGGAAGAGGTACTCGGCAGTAAATTTGTTCGGAAAATTTTCCACATCGTCGTAAGCCTTCGACTTTCGCTGCACCATATCTTCATCCCATTTTTTCATTTTAGCAACCAGTGCTTTACCCTGTTCATACAATTCCGCTTTGGCCTCTTTATCCATGTTTTTAAGTACATCTTCCAATTGCTTTCTCATGTCAAAAATGGTGTTAACCTTCTGATGCATTTCATTCAGGCTAATTTCCATTGCCAGCATAAATTCATCGTACTCCTTATAGTCTTCATCGGACAGTGGATAAGTTGGATTGGTGAGGATGGTGCAATTGGTTGTTGCTTCATTATCTGCCGATTTTAATCCAATCGTGTAAATTCCTGGTGAAACCTTATGTCCCCTGAAGTATCCTTCAAGGTAGGCAGTAGGTACACCAATCATATTTTTGTACCGCATATCCCATACGAATCGGTTCAATCCCTTCTTTTTAGGAAGGAGTGGTTCCGCGGCAGGTGCTCCGGGATATTTCTGATAAGATTTATCCTTCTTTGAGCTAAAAGACCGCACCAGCCTGCCCGCTGAATCTTTGATTTCCATTTCTACATCAGTAGTATCTGCCAGTTGATAGTAGATCACTACACCGTTGGCGGGATTGACCCCATTACGTGCTGCAATGCCTTTGAACTTCGCACTGGTCTTGTTGAGTGGACTCGACCAGTTACCTATTACGGATGCTTCTGGTTTATAAAGGCCCAAGGATTGTTCCTTGTATTGCCTGATTATCTCTAGGTCGTCGAGTACCCAGAATGATCTACCCGATGTAGCCACTATCAGATCTCCATGCTTAACCATCAGGTCAGTGATTGGCACTACGGGTAAATTCAGATTGAATGCCTGCCATTTTTTCCCTCCATTCCATGAAATGTAGATACCGGTCTCGGTTCCGGCAAAGAGCAGATCTTTTCGTTTCTCATCTTCCCTGACAACCCTGGTAAAAGCGCCCTGAGGAATACCAGTGCTAATGCTGGTCCAGGTTTTACCGTAGTCTGTGGTCTTGTACAGCCCGGGAGTATAATCGTTGAATTTATAACGTGTGGTGGCTATATATGCAGTTGCAGGATCATGAGGAGATACTTCTATGGCGTTAATCAGGCACTCCGTCAAATGCTTCGGCGTAACATCGGTCCAGTTTTCTCCTCCATCGAGTGTCAGGTGAACAAGGCCATCGTCACTGCCCGCCCAGATTACACCTGTTTCATGAGGTGATTCCATCACATAGCTTATAGTGCCGTATATCTCTGCGCCAACCACTTCATTGGTATACGGTCCACCGCCTTTGCCCTGTTTGGCTGTATCGTTACGCGTCAGGTCAGGAGAAACTTCTTTCCATGATTTGCCCATGTCCTGGGTTTTTAACAGATACTGGGCTGCATGGTAATAGGTATTGGCTTCATGTTGTGACCAGATTATGGGAGCATTCCAGTTGAACCTGTATTTCATGTCTCTGGAGTCACGCGCTAAATACTGTATTACCGCTGCCATAATATTCGTGCTGGCTTTAGCCCTGGTATCAAGTATTTCAATGGTACCCAGATAACTGCCCCCCATCACCATCCTCGGATCATCCGGATCAAAGGCCAGGAAGGCACACTCACCCCCCCCAGAATAAGTCCAATGCCGCTCGCTGATCCCGGAACCGTCTACAGCCATATTGGCTATTTTAACTGAGGAGTTGTCCTGCTGGCCACCGTAAATATTATAAGGAAATTCATTGTCGACATTTACACGGTAAAACTGTGCTGTAGGCATCTCATCCTGGGCGGACCATGTACGACCCCGGTTGAAACTTATTGCAGCACCCCCGTCATTGGCAATGACCATGTTCTTCGCATTGTTCGGATTTATCCACAAGTCGTGATAGTCGCCATGGGTTCCTGTTATTCTCTCCCATGTTTTACCGCCATCGATAGAGCGCAGGGCCGGGGCACTCAACACATATACCGTATGCTCGTCCTGAGGATCGGTAAATAATTCTATATAGTACCAGGCGCGCATTACCAGTCTATGGTCGCTACTGATTTTAGTCCACTCCGCACCAGCATTCTGCGAGACGAATAAGCCACCCTTCTCCTTATCAGTATCGCTTTCGATGAGGGCATAGACCTTGTCTGAATTGGAACGGCAAACAGAAATCGCCATTTTTCCCATTTCTTTTGGCAGACCCTTATGAATCTTCTTCCATGTTTCTCCGCCGTCAGTGGTTTTATAGAGTCCACTTCCGGTCCCGCCGCTGATCACCTTCCATGGTTTTCTTTGATGCTCCCACATCGTGGCGTACAGAACCTGGGGATTATTCATGTCCATCGATAACTCCGAGCAGCCCGTGAGATCATTTACGAATAATGCAAGAGTCCAGGATTTGCCACCATCCATTGATTTGTAAATGCCCCGATCTTTATTAGGGCCATAAAGTGCACCCTGGGCTGCAACAAACAGGATATCAGGATTTTTCGGGTGAATGACTATTCTTGAGATATGCTGGGTCTTTTCCAGTCCGATTTTCTTCCATGTTTTACCTGCATCTGTCGATTTGTAGACCCCATCTCCATATGATGTCATTACCCCCCTGGGAGCATGCTCTCCCATGCCACAATAGACCACGTTGGGATCAGATTCTGAAACACTCACTGCCCCAACAGAACCAGTGGTAAAATAGTCGTCAGAGATATTGGACCAGTATTGACCTGCATCCGTGGTTTTCCAGAGTCCCCCGCCGGTAGTACCCATATAATATGTGAGCTGATCATTTACCACACCACTTGCCGTAACGGAACGGCCTCCTCTAAAG